>JAIBCK010000088.1 GCA_019694215.1 Thermoflexales bacterium | reverse complement strand
CATCACGCGTCAATCAAATCCGCCTCGGTGGCGTTCGTCAGCCGGGCCAGGTCGCGGGGATCGAGCAGCACCTGCAGGCCGCGCAGGCCGGCGCTGATGCTGATCCGCGCATGCCCGAAGGCGCTGCGGTCGATGAAGGTGGGATACCCCGTGCGCGTCCCGACCTTGATGCCCAGCGGCGAACAGCCGCCCTTGAGATAGCCCGTCAGACGCGGCAGCTCCGACACATCGACCATCTCCACGCGCTTGTCGCCCGCGGCCTGGGCGATCTTGCGCAGGCTGAGCTCGTGATGGCCCGGCACCAGCGCCAGCATCACCCCGCGCCGCTCGCCGCGCACCACCAGCGTCTTGAAGAGCTGATCGAGCGGCAGCCCCAGCGCCTCGGCCGTCTCATCGACGGTGAATTCATGCGCGGCAAACTCGCGCGTCTCGTGCGCGATGCCCGCCGCCGCCAGCGCATCGAGCGCCTTTGTCCGTTTCACTGCGTCGCGGCGTTGACCTTGAAGATCATCGTGTTCTGCTGGTTGTAGACCGGCGTCAGGAAGCCCTGCTCGACCAGCTGCGTGAACTTGGCCTCGCCGGCCGGATAGTGGAAGCGCTCGAGCGACCCGTAGAAGACGAAGTCGACGCCATACTGCCGCATCAACGCCTTGGTCTCCTCGGCATTCGCCGTGGCGAACATCTTGAGCACATCGCCCGTCCGCTGCTCGATCATCGGGGTGCCATTGCGCTGCTGGCGCTGGTGATGGTCCCAGCCGATGACGGTGGGAAGCCCGGTGTAGATCGCCACGCGGTTTCCCCAGCTGTACAGCCGCGGGTGCGGGTCCGCCGCGGAGGTGGCCTCGAGCACCAGCGGGGTGCCGACGATGTTGCTGCGCAGCCACTGGATCGCAGCCAGGTCATCTGCCAGCTTGATGTCCGAGTTGATGCGCCGACCGTCGCGTTGGGTTTCAAGCCCCAGTTTGGCAGTCTGCATGTAGGCGGTGCCATCCAGCGTCGGCGCGATCTTGGTGTCGAAGCGATCCAGCAGACGGCCCGGCGTGGCGAAGAAGGCGTACTGACCTGCCATGATGAAGAAGATGGCAAACAGCACCGTCCACACCAGGCCGAGCATGCTCGGGCGGGCGGGCCGCTCTAGCCAGACCGGGGCCGGTGTCGTGACGGCGCTCTCACCGCCCTCGGTGGCTGGCACCAGCGCGACCGCCGCCGCGCGCCGCCCGGCGCCAAACATCGCGCTCAGCAGCGTGGCGACGCCGACGCCTGCGGCGAGCGAGAAGAACGTCCACACGTTCAGGTAGTACTTGAACACCGTGTTCATGCGGCCGACGTCGCCCTTGAGCACCCACACCTCGACCGCCGCGCACAGCACAAAGCCCAGCGCAACGCACAGCAGCGTGAAGCCCTGCGCGCCCGGCCGACGCGACAGCGCCAAGGCGATCGTGACGATGGCCAGCAGCGTCGACACGGCGGCCACTGGTCCCCAGCCAATCGCAAGCAGGATCAGACCCAGGGCCAGCAGCAGCAACACGCGCGAGGCGATGGTCGTGGTCGAGACCCCGGCGCGGGCCATGGCCTCAGCGAGGCTCAGGCCCTCGGCGCGGCGCGGACCGCCGACGTTCACATCGAGCCAGCGCTTGGCCTCGACGATCATCCAGCTCAGCACCGCAAACAGGAAGAAGCCCTGCACGAGCAGGAAGAGATTGAACGGTGTGCGCTCGGGCTGCAGCTCAAACCCGAGGTCGGTGCGCGCCAGGGCGCGGTGGAAGGGGTAGTAGACCGCGTAGCTCAGCGCGCAGATCAGGCCCCCCACCACCACGGCGCGCACGAGGCCCGGCCAGGTCTGGTTCAGGCGCCCCTCACGCGCGGCGCGGCGGGGATCCTCGACCTGCCACCAGCCATACAGCGCGGCGCCCAACGTGGTAAGCAGATACGTCGGGTAGTCCCACGAGTTGGTCGGCCCAATTGCGCCCACGGTGAGCGCGGCCAGCAGCACCGTGAGGCCCGGCAGCAGCCACGGCCGCACCCGCGCCCACAGCGCGCGCAGGCGCGCATTCCCCCACGGCAGCGTTGCCGTTGTGCGGCTGGCCTCCGGGCGGCCCAGCGCCAGCGCGAGCGCAAAGCCCAGCGCGACGATGGCGACAGGCATGGCGATCATGTGCGCGTGCAGGTCGGCAAAGAGGAAGGTGAAGTACGGGAATTCCTGGATCGACGCCGAGCCCGGATACACGCGCGTCGGCGTCCAGAACCAGTCGGTCGGCAGCTGCATCACCTTCTGCCCGCCCTGGATGGCTTTGACCACGCCCGCCAGCAGCTGCGGGATCTCGCCCACGTTGTTGAAGATGATGTTCTGCGCGGCAGCCTGCCCGCCGCCCAGCACGATCAGGCGGCGGAAGAGGATCGCGCCCGAATCCAGATTGCCAAAGAAAGCCATGAACAGCATGGCCAGCGTGGCGCCGAGGCCGGCGTTGGGCAGCCGCCCCCGCACGCGCTCGCTGCCGCGGATGGCCGCGATGACATCGTATGCCAGCCCCCACATCCCCACGCCGGTCATCGCAAAGAGCATCGGCACGACCAGGTTGTAGGCGATCTCGGGCAGGATGCCGCTCAGCTTAATCAGCACGGCCAGCATGAACTGACCGTAGTAGTAGTAGTTGAGATACCCGCCCGCGAACCACGGGTCATACGGCGGCAGCGTCGTCGTCTTGATCGACGCCATGAGGTAGGCGAAGTCCATCGGCTTCTCGCCGCCGCGCCCGGGATGCCACAGGTCGGGGTTGGCGGCGCGGAAGTAGACAAACAGCCCGAACAGCGCCCAGAACAGCAGCTCCTCGGTGAGCAGCAGCTTCCACCGGCTGCGGATGAACTCGGACAGTTCTGTCTGGCGCGCGCGCCAGATCAGCGCGCCCAGCACGGCGATGGCCGCCAGCGCGAGGAAGGCCATCAGGCGCGTGCTCTCGCCGATGCCGATGCTGACGGGCAACCACACCAGCCAGGCCAGGAAGACCATCCCCAGCGCGCGCCCGAAGGCGTAGCCGCGATCGGTCAGCCGCCGGAAGATCAGCGAGGTGATCGGGAACATGGCCGCCCCGAGCGCGAGCATGAGCAGGGCGAACACCAGCAGCGGGGCCTGGTTGGGCAGGGCGTTGGGATTGAAGAGGTCGCTGAAGGTGCCGCCGGCCTCGTCCTTTGCGCGCTCGGCTTCGGTCAGCATCGACGCGGGCGCGCGGCTGGCCGCGGCCGGCGCGCTGAGCGCATACGGCTTGAGGGCACCCGACACGATGTCCGGCGTGATGGCGCGCGTCTTCTTGAAGACCAGCACCAGCGGGTGATCGTAGGCCGAGAAGCTCTCGTCCGCAAAACCCAGGTTCAGCGTGAGCGGGGCGACCGTGCGCGCGGTGAGCCCCGCCGGCACCGGCAGCCCGGGCCGGGTGAAGGTGTCCTCATACAGCGCCACGGGCCCGAGCTGGACCGGCGCATTGGCCGAATACACCAGCTCGTAGCCAAAGTCGCCCGAGAAGAGCAGGCGGTAATACTCGTGGCTGAGTGGATAGCGTTGGACAAGCCGACCAACCGTGCCATACAGCCGGTTGGAGAAGAGGACGATGTAGTCGCTCTGTGTCAGCGCGCGCGACAACAGGTCGGCCTTCTGCGCCGTATCGGCCTCATACATCGCCAGTTCCTGGACGGCCGGCGGCTGCTTGAAGTTGCCGTTCAGCCCGGCCAGCGCCTCCTCCCAGTGCTCGCGCGTGATGGCCGAGCCCCCCGGCACATTGGCGTTGATCCACTGCGCGGCCTGGTTGGCCGTGTGCGGGCCGTTGTAGATGTTGACGAAGGCCAGCGCATACAGCGCGGTCGTGAACACGAGCAGGGCCGGGACCGCATAACGCAGAAGCAGCGACTGACCCGAGCCCACGCGCAACTTCATGCGTTGGGCGAGCGCGCCAAACCAGCCGCGGATCTCATCCGCCAGCGTGGCCGCCGCGATGGCCAGGAACGGCAGCAGCGGCAGCATGTAGCGCAGGAACTTGGCCTGGAAGCGGCCGGAGATGGCGAAATACGGGATCAGCCACGACAGCAGCAACAGCGCGCCGACGCTGCGGCGGCGGAAGGCGATGTAGACCAGGAAGAGCCAGCCCGCCATCGCGAAGATGCCGTACGGCAGCCCCATTCCCCACACCGCGAGCTGCTGGATGAAGTAGGCATACGGCGCCGTGTCCGTGTACTGCCGGATATACGGCATGTCGGCGACGCCGGTCACGATGATGTTGTTCTGCTCCTCGATGCTGCGCACGAGCGAGGCCATGTCCAGGATCGCGTAGGGCTGGGCGAGGAAGGTCACGCCGATCAGCGCGACGAGGGCCGCGGCCGCAATGCCCCAGATGTGCTCGCCATCGGTGGCCGGCGTGGGCGGGTCATCGGCGCGCAGCCGTGCCCCGCGCCAGCGCAGGATCAGCGCGATGGGGATGAGCAACAGCAGCGGCGCCGCCGCGATCTTGCAGGCCAGCGCCAGCGCGGCCGCCGCGCCGGTGAGGAAGCCGCTGCGCACCGTCCCCTTGCGCACGATGTCCGTCGCCGCATAGGCCGTGAGCAGGATGAAGAAGTTCAGCGTGATGTCGCTGGTGTAGAAGTGCGAGTGCTGGATGCTCAGCACCGTCAGCGCATACAGAAAGGCGCCGATCAGCGCGGTGCGACGGTTGAACAGCCGCCGCGCCAGCAGGTAGACGAACAGGATGGCCGCAGTGTCGAACAGCGCCGAGACCGCGCGACCGACCGGGAAGGCGCGGTCGTAGTCCAGCCACTTCTTGTCGAGCGCGCCCAGCGCGATCTGGGTGAGCTTGGTCGCGTACAACGGGAAAGAGCCGTATGCGAAATTGCGCGACTGCTTCTTGTCGTCGTTGTAGGGATTGAACGTGGACTGGCGCGGGTCGATGATCTGCTTGATGTTCTCGGGCAGCTTGAGCCCCGCCGTGACCCCGGCGATGAAGCGCTCGTCCGGGTGATAGCCGCGGCCATCGTCCCAGTTCAGGTCGGTCAGCCGCAGCGCGCCACCGATGAGCACGGCGAGCGCCAGCAGGATGGCGGCCAGGCGGTCCTTGCCCCAGGCCCGTGCGCGGGCAGGGGCGGGTGTCGCCGGGTGAGCAGGCGGGGCGTCGCTGGTGGCGGTCTCCCGCACGGCCTCGGTGCGCGGCAGCGAGGGCCGGGCGCGCCAGCTGATGCGCGGCCGCTCCGGGCTGCTGGCCGCGAGCGGCGCGGGCGTCTCCGCGATCGGCGTCACGACGGCGGGTGCGGTCCCCTCGACCGACGGCGCGACGGATTCCGCGACCCCCTCAGATGGGATTTCGGCCAACGTGGGAAGCACATCCTCGACCGGCGCCGTGAGGGCGGGCGCGGGGACCTCCACGGGTGGGGGCGCGCTCTCGGGCGGGGCTGGCGGCACCACCACCGCGACCTCCGGCAGAGGAGGCGCCGCGGCCTCGACGGGCGGAAGTGCGACCTCCAGCGGCGGCGGCACCGTCACCGCGACCGGCGGCGCGACGGGCCCGGGTGCATCGGCCGTGTCGGCTTTGATGGAGGGTGTGTTGGGCGGATCGTCCGGATCGGGCGTTGAGCGCTTGACGCGGATCGAGATCCCAAACAGCGAGCGCTTGCGCCCCGACTCCGGGCCGGGCGTGGAGGGTGTCGTGTCGTCCATAAAACGTCTGAAAACAGGTAGATCGGCGATGTTATCACGCAGCCGCTTTCTTGCGGGGCTCAACTGTCGCGGGATCGATAATCGCCAGCCCATGCGCCTGCTCTTCTCCTTCATCGGTGGCCGCGGCCATTTCGACCCGCTCCTGCCGTTGGCGGAGGCCGCCCGCGCGGCCGGCCATACGGTGCGCTTTGCCTGCAGCGGCGCGCTGCAGGACGCGGTGATCGGGGCGGGCTTTGACGTCCACGCCTACAGCGCGCGCCCGGCCGCGCCGCCGACCCCCCAGCCCCTGCGCCCGGTCGACGCCGCCCGCGAGCTGCGCGAGTTTCGCGAGCGCTTCGTGCAGGCCGGCGCGCGCCACCGCTATCCGCTCGCGCGGGCGCTGTGCGAGGGCTGGCGGCCGGATTGCGTCATCGCCGACGAGGCCGATCTCGGCGCGGTGCTGGCGGCCGAGGCGCTCGGCATCCCCTGCGCCCGCGTCCAGGTGATGGCCACCGCCGCCTTCGTCCCGCGCGCGCTGGCTGCCGGCGACCTCGCGCAGGTCCGCACGGCGTTTGGCCTGCCGGCGGATGAGCACTTTCAAGCGTTGGACGCAGTGCCGCTCCTGACGGCCTTCCCGGCGACGCTGCGCGATCCCGCGCTGCCGCCCGCCCGCAGCAGCCTGTCCTTTCGTGCGCCGCCGCCGCGCCGCCCGCTGCCGCTGGCGGGCTTTGACCCGCGCCCGGGCTGGCCGACGGTGTATCTCACCCTCGGCACGGTCTTTCACCTCGAGGCCGGCGACTTGCTGGCGCGCGCGATGGCTGGCCTACACGGGCTGCCGGTGAACGCCATCGTGACGACGGGCGAGGGCATCGACCCGGCCGCGCTGGGCCCGCACCCCGCGCACTGGCGGGTGGCCGCCTTTCTCCCCCGGGCCGAGGTGCTGCCGCACTGCGACCTGCTGCTCTGCCATGCCGGGTCGGGCGGCCTGCTCGGCGCGATCACGCATGGCCTGCCGCTGGTGACCCTGGCGATGGGCGCCGACCAACTTCTGAACGCGGAGCGTTGTGCGGCGCTCGGGCTGGGGCTCCCGCTCGATCCCCTCACCGCGACGCCCGCCGAAATCGCCGCCGCGGTGCGCGGGATGCTGGCCGATGCCCGCGCGCGCATCGTGGCGGATCGCCTGCGCGCCGAGGCCGCCGCGCATCCCCCCGCCGCCGAGGCGCTGGCCGCGCTGCTCGCGGGTTGAGCGCTACACTTCGAGCATGCCCGTCGTCAACATTCGGCTTGCCCGGCGCGCCATCCCGACCACGGCCGAGGAGAAGGCCGCGCTGATCCGCGGCGTCACCCGGGTCATGGTCGAAGTGCTGAACAAACGCCCCGAGAGCGTCGTGGTCATCATCGACGAGGTCGAGGCCGAAAACTGGGGGGAGGGCGGCGAGCCCGTCCCCGTCCTGCGCGCCCGCCGCGAGCGCGCAAAGGAGTCAAACGCATCATGACAAGCACCGTCCCGACCCGTGAGGCTGTCCCGGCCGACGAGAAGTGGGATATCGAGTCCGTCTTTGCCGATGAAAGCGCCTGGCGCGCCGCGCTGACGGCCGCGCTGGCCCGCGCCCCGGCCATTGCCGCGCATGCCGGTCATCTGGGCGATTCGGGCGCCCGCCTGTGGGAGGCGCTCTCGGCCCGCGACGCGCTCGGCCTGGAGGCGTATCGCATCATCATGTATGCCCAGGCCCTGCTCAGCACGGATGGCACAAACCAGCGTTATGCGGCCATGATGGGCGAGGCGAGCGGGGCGCTGGCTCAGCTCATGGGCGCGATGGCCTTCTTCGATCCCGAGCTGCTCGCGCTGTCTGCTGCGCGCCTCACCGCGTTGATGGCCGAGGAACCGCGCCTGAGCCGCTACCAGCACGCCTTTGACCGCCTGCGCGTGAACGCCGCGCATGTGCGCAGCGCCGAGGTCGAGCAGGTCATGGCGATGGCGCAATCGGCCTTCGCCACCGGCGAGGCCGTCGCCGAGGCCGCCAACAACGCCGACATGACCTTTGCGCCGATCGAGCATGACGGCAAGCGCATCCCGATCACGCAGAGCACGGTGATGGGGCTGATGGGCGATGCCGCCCTGCGCAAGCCGGCCTGGGAGGCGTATTCGGATGGCAACCTGGCGCTGCAGAACGTGCTGGCCGCGGCATTGCAGGGGACGGTGCGCGCGCACGTCTTCCAGGCCCGCGCGCGGGGCTACAAGAGCAGCCTCGAGATGTCGCTCTCGCGCAACCACATCCCGACCCACGTCTACGAAAATCTGCTCGCCACGTTTGAGGAGAACCTGCCGACCTGGCATCGCTTCTGGCGGCTGCGCCAGAAGGCGGCCGGCGGCACCTTCCGCACCTGCGATACGCCGGTGTATGGCTGGCCGGCTGCGCTCTCCGGCGCGACGGCAATGTCGTATGACGAGGCGCGCCAGGTCATCCTGGCCGGCATGGCGCCGCTGGGCGAGGAGTATCTCGCCCCCATGCGCCGCGGTTTGTATGAAGAGCGTTGGGTGGACCGCGCGCGGAACATCGGCAAGGGCGGCGGCGCGTATTCGAGTGGCGCGCCCGGCACGCACCCGTTCATCTTCATGAGCTGGAACGACACGATCCTGTCGATGTCGACGCTCGCCCACGAGCTGGGGCATTCCATGCACAGCTACTTCACCTTCCGCGACCAGCCCTCGGTGTATGCCGACTACGGGCTGTTCGTGGCCGAGGTGGCGAGCAACTTCAACCAGGCCATGGTGCGCGCGCACCTGCTCAAGACCGAGACTGATCCGCAGCGCCGCCTCGCAATCCTGGACGAGGCGTTCATGAATTTCCATCGTTATCTCTTCACCATGCCGACGCTGGCCCGCTTCGAGCGCGGGCTGTTCGAGAAGGTCGAGGCCGGCGGCGCGCTGACGGCGCCCGAGATGGGCGAGCGCTTCGCCGCGCTTTTTGCCGAAGGCTACGGCGGCGCGGTGGAGATGGACACGCGCCGGCTCGGCGCGGGGTGGATGGGCTTCGGCCACCTGCACGCGCCCTTCTACGTCTATCAGTACGCCACCGGCATCGCGGCCGCCAACGCGTTGGCGAGCCAGGTGCTGGCCGAGGGCGCGCCCGCTGCGGCGCGCTACCTGCGCTTCCTCAAGGCGGGTGGATCGATGTATCCGTTGGACGCGCTGCGGCTGGCGGGCATCGACATGGATTCGCCCGAGCCGGTGCGGCGCGGGTTCGCCATTCTGGCCAGCCTGGTCGATCAGCTCGAAGCCGTGTTGGCCGGCCCCACCGCCGCCGCTGGCGCTCGGTAGAATCAACGCCATGACTGACGCCCCCGACCTCTACACCACGATCCAGAACGCCGCCGCCTACATCCGCAGCCGTGATGCACGGCCGTGGAAGGTCCTGCTCATCCTGGGCAGCGGCCTGGGTGGGCTGGCCGAGAAGACCGTCAACGCCAACCGCATTTCATACGCCGACATCCCCGGCTTCGCGCGCTCGACCGTCGCCGGGCACAGCGGCCAGTTCGTCATCGGCGACCTGTTCGGCGTCCCGGTGTCGATCATGCAGGGCCGCGTGCACTTCTACGAGGGGCATCCGCTCTGGCAGATCGGGCTGCCGGTGCGCGTCGCCAAGGCGATGGGCATCGAGACGCTGATCGTCACCAACGCGGCCGGCGGGATCAACCGCACCTTCAACGTCGCCGACCTGATGATGATCACCGATCACATCAGCCTGGCCGGGCTGGCCGGGCACAACCCGCTGATCGGGCCAAACGACGAGCGCCTCGGCCCGCGCTTCCCGGCGGTCACCGGCGCCTACGATGCGGAGCTTCAAGCGTTTGCCATTGCGGCCGCGCGCGAGGCCGCGGTGGATCTCAAGCAGGGCGTGTATGCCTGCGTGTCGGGGCCGATGTTCGAGACCCCGGCCGAGCTGCGCTTCCTGCGCGGGATCGGCGCGGATGCGGTCGGCATGTCGACCGCCCACGAGGTCGTCGTGGCGCGGCATGCCGATGTGCGCGTGCTTGGGTTCAGCGGCATCACGAACACCGCCCGGCTTTCGGCCGACGAGGGCGAGCCGCCCTCGCACCAGGAGGTCATGGAGGCGGCGCCCAAGATCGCGCCCAAGCTGCACGCCGTCATCGAGGGTGTGCTGCGTAGGATGAACCCGCCGCGCTAGGCGCGGCGGGTCTGCCTCATGGATGCGCTTCTCCGCCTGATCCGGGATTCCAGCGTTGTGCTGTATCTCGTCCTGGGCGGCGTCTTCATCTTCTTCGTCGTCACCGCGATTGCGGCGGGGCGCGATCTGCGCCGGGCGAGCTTCCGGCTGGAGCGCGCCATCGCGCAGTCGCGCATCACGGGCAACCTGGTGCGGGCCGGGCTGATGGCCCTGGCTGGCGCCGGCGTCTTCATGCTCTCGGCGCTCGCCCCGCCGGGCGATTCCCCCATCGCGGGCGGCGGCGTGGCGACCGCGGTTGTGCCGACCTCGGCCCCGACGGCGGTCATGAGCCGGATCGGTGAGTTCACGCCGACGGTGATCTACGTCGGCACGCAAATCTCGACCCAGGCCCAGGCCACGCTGGGGCCATCGCTGACGGCCACGGCCCGCGCCCGCCCAACGGCCACGATTACCCCGCGCCCGGCCCCCACGGCCGTGGGGGCGCGGCCCACCCTCACGCCGACGGTTGCGGCGACGGCGACCCGCTCCGCGTTCTCGCCGGTGGTGACGCCGGGCGGGGTGCCGGTCGCCACCGATTGCGGCAGCGAGATCGCAAAGATCACCGCCCCGACGCCCAACGAACGCATCAAGGGCACCTACATCGTGGCCGGCACCGCTGTGGTCGAGTCCGGCGGCTACTACAAGCTCGAGCTGCTCCTGCCGGGGGCCGCGCAGTGGTCGCTGCTGCACGCCGCCGACCCCGGGGTGACGGTGCGGGCGGGGCCGCTCATGCCGGCCTACAACTTCAGCGCCGGGCAGATTCCGGCGGGCACGCTGCCACTGCGCCTGGTTGTCTTCAAAGCTTCGGGGGAGGCCGCCGCGGTGTGCGTCCTGCCCATCACCATCGCCCTATGATCCGCCCCGCCAACCTCGCCGACATCGAAGTGCTGGTCAACCTCGACCACAGCTATCTGACCGACCACGTCTGGCAGATGGCGGCCAACGAAGCGCCCCGAGATGCGGCGCGCGGCCGGCTGACCGAGTATGCGAGCGTCTTCCGGTTGTCGGCGCTGCCGCGTCAGCTCAAGGTGCCGGCCTCGTTTGATGCGCGCGGGTTGCGGCGCATCCTCAACCGCTGCGACTACGCCTGGGTGCGGCAGGGCGAGGACTCGGGCGATCTGTATGGCTATCTGGGCATGGCGGTGTCGCCCTGGCAGAACACGGGCTGGGTGCCGGTGGTGTGCGTGCGGCCCGATCAGCGCCGGCGCGGCGTGGCGACGCAGCTGCTGAGCTATGCCATCGCGCAGGCGCGCGAGCTGGGGCTGCGCACGGTGACGCTGGACGTGTCGACCAAGAACTACCCGGCCACTCGGCTGGCGCAGAGCCGCGGCTTTCGCTACGCCGGGTTTGCCGACAACTATGGCAACGGCCAGGACCTGGCCATGTTCTACGCGCACCGCGTGCGTTAGTGCCGCGGTCGCACAACGATGACGCCCTCGTTGACCCTCGCGCGCAAGCGTTGTGCGGCGGGGCCGACGACACGGGCGACCTTGGAGGCAGCATCATGAAACTTATCGGAGCCGAGGGGATGAGCGTGCAGCAGCTCGAGCAGGCGGTGCAGGACGGCGCGAAGCTGGTGGTGTTTGAGTACTGCGTTTCCGTCATCGTCATGACGTTCAAGCGCGGGAGTGACGTGTATCTGATCCAGCCGGGTGAGAGCGCCGTGGTGAAGGGGCTGCCCTTCTCCCTGATCTCCATGCTGGCCGGGTGGTGGGGCGTGCCGTGGGGGCCGATCTACACGGTTGGCGCGTTCATCACCAACTTCCGCGGCGGCAAGGACGTCACGAGCCAGGTGCTGCAGGGCCTGCGCCCGGCGAATCCCTGGGATGTGGCGAAGCAGGGGTGAGGGGGGTGGCCCGGGTGGGCTTGCGTCGCCTTATACAACCTTATACAATCTAATACATGCCCGCCATAGCCCCCTTGACCGCACGGCTCGATGCCCGGCTTGCGTCGGTGCCGGCAAAGATCGTGGCCGCGCTGGGTGAGATCGACCAGCACAAAGGGCGATGGATCGCCGAGTCCACCCTCAGCCCCCAGCTCCTGCACCGGCTGAAGCGCTCGGTGCTTGTCATCTCGACGGGGGCGTCGACGCGCATCGAGGGATCAACGCTCACGGACGCCCAGGTCGCCAAACTCATTCAGGGCCTCGCCGTGCAAACGCTGGCCAATCGCGACGAGCAGGAGGTGCGCGGCTATTTTGAGCTGCTGCAGAATGTCTTCGAGGCGTGGGATCGCATTCCGTTCACCGAGGGGTCGGTCAAACACCTGCACCGCGAGCTCCTGAAGTATGTCGAGAAGGACGTTCACCATCGCGGCGACTACAAGCATACGGAAAATCAGGTCCGCTTGGTGGACCCGAAGAGTACTGACCTCGGCGTGGTCTTTGACACAGCGCCCGCCTTCCTGACGCCCGCGGAAATGGCCGAACTGATCGAGTGGGTGCGCCGGGCGTTTACGCAGAAAACCCATCACCCGCTTCTGATCATCGCCAACTTCGTGGTGGAGTTTCTGGCGATTCATCCGTTTGAGGATGGCAATGGCAGGCTGTCCCGCCTCCTGACCAACTTGCTGCTGCTCAAACAGGGCTATCACTTCGCCCCCTACGTGTCGCACGAGAAGCTTGTGGAAGACCGCAAGGGCGCCTACTACGTTGCGTTGCGCAATAGCCAGAAGACCTTCAAGACCCGGCGGGAGAGCATCGTGGCGTGGCTTGAGTTCTTTGTTCCGCTCGTCTTGCAGCAGGCGACGCACGCCATCACATTGCTTGCCAGCGACGACATCGAGCGCGTGTTGTCCCCAAAACAACTTGCGGTCTGGCGTTACCTGAACGGCGTTGACACGGCGTCGCCCAGACAAATCGTGCAGGGCACCGGCATCCGCCGCCCAACGGTCAATCAGGCCCTGCAAAAGCTCATGACCCTGCAACGCATCCAGCGCATCGGCGAGGGTTCGGCCATTCGCTATCGCGTTGCGCCGTCCGCGGTTTGAGGCTGTCAGGTGCCCAGCCTGGGTGGGCGGCGTGGCTTCCATCCGCGTTTGAGGTGATG
This sequence comes from Thermoflexales bacterium, assembly GCA_019694215.1. Lineage (GTDB taxonomy): Bacteria > Chloroflexota > Anaerolineae > J036 > Brachytrichaceae > Brachythrix. The sequence continues at coordinate 23 of JAIBCK010000088.1, read as the reverse complement.
GACGCCGCGAGCCCGGCGCTTGC
>JAIBCK010000087.1 GCA_019694215.1 Thermoflexales bacterium | reverse complement strand
CCCGGTACGAGACTTCGGCCGCAACGAGCCGCATCATCTGCTCGTCGGGAACGGGCGTGCCATCCGGTGCATCGGGCGTGGGCTGATCGAGTTGAGTCATTTGCGTTGCTTCCTGGGCGTGTATTGGTAACGGTCGGCTGCGGCCCATTGCCCGACCGCCGATCGCGGACCGCCGACCGAGGACGGAAGCAGGCCAGCGCGGACAACGCCGGCGGTCGGCCGTCGTTTGAAACGGCCTTCCGTCGTCGCCCAGCCCGGTGCGATACTCCCCCCATGCGCACCGACCTGCACTGCCATAGCACCGCCTCCGACGGCATCCACAGCCCGCGCCAGCTCGTCGCCCTCGCCAGACGCCGCGCGATCGACGTCATCGCACTGACCGACCACGACACCATCGCCGGGCACGCCGAAGCGCAGGCCGCCGGACGAGAGCACGGCGTGCGCGTCATCCCGGGCATCGAGTGCAGCGCGCTGGGGGGGCAGGGCGAGACGCACGTCCTGGGCTACGGCGTCGAGCCGACCGACGAAGCGACGCGCAATACGCTGCTCGGCCTGCGCGAGACGCGCGTCTCACGCGCCCGCAAGATCCTGGCCCGCCTGGCGCAATCCGGCATTGGCATCGACTTCGCGCGCGTCCAGAAGCTCGCCGGCGACGGCATGATCGGCCGTCCGCACATCGCGCGCGCCATGATGGAGGTTCAGGCCGTCACCTCGATCCAGGAGGCGTTTGATGTTTTCCTCGGCGAGGGCAAACCCGCCTTCGTGGCCAACGACGCGCTCGATCCCGCCCAGGCCATCGATCTCATCCACCGCGCGCGCGGCGTGGCCGTGCTCGCCCATCCCGGCCTGATGCGCGGCAATGTCGATGTCCTGCTGGCCGAGATGATCGCGCATGGGCTGGATGGCATCGAGGTGTATTACCCCGACCATGACGCCGCACAACGTACGCACTACGCATCTATCGCCGCGGCGCACGGGCTGATCGTGACCGGAGGCAGCGACTATCACGGGCTCACGCCCGAGGCCGTGCACGAATTCGGCGAGATCGCCCTGCCAGCTGGGTGCATCGAAGCGTTGGACGCGCGCATCGCGTGGCGGCGCGCCAACCGCGACCGCTCCGCCGGGTAAAATCGCGCCTCGTGATCAAGAACTGGCGTCTGTGGGTCGGTGCTGCGCTGAGCGTGCTTGCCCTCTACCTCACGCTCCGCACCGTGGACCTGGCGCAGGTTCAGGTCGCCTTTGCCCACGCCAACCTGAGCTGGATCCCGCCCGCCATCGTCGCCTTTCTGATCGGGCTGTACTTCCGCGCTCACCGCTGGTCGATGCTGATGGGAGACACGCCCATCCCCATCACCTGGCACGCCATGCTGATTGGCTACATGTTGAACATGACCCTGCCGCTGCGCCTGGGCGAAGTGGCCAAGGCCTGGGTGATCAGCCAGCGGGGTGGGGTGACGATGACACGCGCGTTGAGCTCGATCGTCGTCGATCGAATTCTCGACCTCGCCACCGTGCTGGGTCTGTTTGCCCTGTTCGCCTTCTTTGTGCCGATGCCCGCCGAGCTTGCCCGAGCGGCCTGGTCGGGCGCTGCCGTGCTGCTCGTCCTGCTGATCCTTGCAGGGCTGGCGCTGTGGCAGGCGCCGCGCGTGGAGGGTTGGCTGCGGGCGTTGCTCTCTCGCCAGAACACCCTGCACGCCGAGCGCTGGATACAGCGCTTCCACGACCTTCGGGATGCCTTCCGCATCGTCGGCGGGCGCGGGCGCGTGCTCCGCATGGCGCTGGACACGGTGCTGATGTGGGGCTTCGCCATCCTGCTGGCGACGTTTGTGCAGGGCGCGTTCATGACGCCGAGCGTGGCGCAGGCCGGGCTGGTCATCGTGGCCGGCAACCTCGGCGGCGCCGCGCCCAGCGCGCCGGGCGGCCTCGGGCTGGTGCAGGGCGCGGCGAAGCTCGCGCTGGTTGGCCCCTTCGGCGTGGACGAGGCACAGGCCGTTGCTTTCATCTTCGCGCAGTCCATCGGTCAACAACTCGCCCTGATTGCGCTTGGCTTTTTCAGCCTCGCCCGCGTCGGGCTCTCGCTCCGTGACGCGGCCAACGCCGGCCGCGCGACCCCTTCCTGATCCCGCCGTCATGCGCATCCTTCACGTCATCACCTACTTCACCCCGCACACCAGCGGTCTGACGATCTATGTCGAGCGGTTGGCGCGCGGGCTGGCGCGCGAGGGTCACACCGCCACCGTGCTCACCTCGCAGTTTGATCCCGCCCTCCCGCGCGAGGAGGTTGTCGATGGCGTTCGCATCGTGCGCGCGCCCGTCGTTGCGCGCTTCAGCAAGGGCGTGATCATGCCGTCCATCGGTCACCTGGCGCGCAAGCTGATGGCCACCCATGATGTCGTGCACCTGCACCTGCCACAATTCGATGGCGCCGGCCTGGCCCTGCACGCCCGCGCGCGCGGCCTGCCTGTCACGCTGACCTACCACTGTGACGTGCTGCTCCCGCCCAATCTGCTCAACGCCCTGGCACAGCCCGTTGTGCACGGCGCCAATGACCTGGCGGCCTGGAACACCGACACCCTGGTGGCCTATACCCGCGACTACGCCGAGCACTCGCCCTTCCTGTCGCGCTACCTGAAGAAGCTGGAGGTTATCCCGCCTCCGGTCGAGATCGAAGTCGCCAACGCCGAGGACAAGGCCGCCTTCGCTGCGCGCTACGGTCTGGAGGGTGGCCCCGTCATCGGCATGTGCGCACGCCTGGCCACCGAAAAAGGCGTCGAGGTGCTGGTCGATGCCCTTGAGATCGTCCGTCAGACACACCCGACGGCGCGGGTGCTCTTTGCCGGCCCGTATCAGAACGTGCTGGGCGAAGGCGACTACGCCCGACGCCTTCAGCCACGCTTCGACGCGCTCGGCAAGGCTTGGACGTTCACCGGCCTGCTCAAGGGCCGCGCACTGGCCGCCTTCTTCGCCTCGCTCGACACGCATGTGCTCCCGAGCCTGAACTCGACCGAGTCCTTCGGCATGGTGCAGGTCGAGGCCATGCTGTGCGGCACCCCATCGATTTGCAGCGACCTCCCCGGTGTGCGGGTGTCGGTGCAGCAGACCGGGATGGGCGAGGTCACCCCGATTGGCGACAGCGCCGCGCTGGCGGCCGCGATTCTGCGCGTGATCGGAAACCGTGCCCGCTACACCCGCCCGCGCGCCGAGGTTGAGGCGCTTTACAGCACGCCACGCACGGTCGCCGATTTCACCGTCCTCTACCAGCGCCTGATGGCGGCCCGCCCGCGCAAAAGCTGAGCCCACGCTGACGACGCTGCCGCAGGGACACCCGGCCGGCCAATTGCGGATACACTCGACGCGCAGAGGTCCATCACCATGAATGAGTTTGATCGCGAGTCCCCCGCCCGCGCCCCCGGCCGTGGCGGGGCAGCCACCTTCCTGCTCGGTGCCCTGGTCGGCGCTGCGCTGATGGCGGGCGCCATGACGGTGCTCGGGGTGGGCCGCGCGCCCGCCGTCGATCTTGAGGCCATCAAGGCGGCTGCGCGCGACGGGGCCAAGTCGGCGTTGGATGGTGCCGCCGTTGCCGGCGCGCCCCTCGGCCCGCAGGCGCCATCCGCTGGCGCACCGGCGGTGACCGCCACTTCAGCGCCGGCCGTCATCGCCGCGCGGGAAGCCAATACGTTGGGCAAGGCCGACGCGCCAGTCACGCTGGTGGAATACAGCGACTTCCAGTGCCCGTACTGCCTGCGCCACTACACCGACACGCAGGCCAAGCTCATTGCGGAGTATGTCAACACGGGCAAGGTCAAAATCGTCTTCAAGAACTTCCCCATCCCCGAGCTGCATCCGCAGGCCATGCAGGCGGCGGTGGCCGCCGAGTGCGCAGCCGACCAGGGCAAGTTCTGGGCCTATCACGACGTGCTGTTCGCGCGCTTCGGCGCGCAAAGCGTCGACTACAGCGCGGCCGGCCTCTCGGGCTACGCCACGGGCATGAGCCTGGACAAGGAGAAATTCGAGAACTGCCTGCGCGACGACAAGATCGTCGCCCGCATCAATGCCGATCGTCAGGAGGGCAGCCGCCTGGGTGTGCGCGGCACACCAACGTTCTTTGTCAACGGCCAGGCACTGGTCGGCGCGCAACCCTACACCGTCTTCAAACAGGTGCTTGACAGCGCCCTGGCGGGCAAGAACTGAGACCCTGACATGGCCGGATCGCTGCTTGTCGTCGACGACGAGAAGAACATCGTCGATCTGATCGAGATCTACGCCCGACAGCAGGGCTTCACCGTGACGCGCGCGCACGACGGGCTGGCTGGCCTTGCGCTGGCGCGCTCTGAGTCGCCGGCGCTGATGATCCTCGACCTGATGCTGCCCGGCCTCGATGGCTGGGAGGTGTGCCGTCGCGTGCGGGCGGACTCGGACCTGCCCATCATCATGCTCACGGCCCGCGACGACGATGTCGACAAGATCGTTGGGCTGGAGCTGGGCGCCGACGACTACGTCACCAAGCCCTTTAATCCGCGTGAGCTGCTGGCGCGCGTCAAGGCCATCCTGCGTCGGCGCGAAGCCGTCGCAGCGCCGCCCTCGCACCGGGCCCGGCCGGCGCTCTCGGCCGGCACGCTCACGGTCGACATCGCGCGTCACGAAGTGCGCGTCGCCGGCCAGGAAGTGCACCTGCGGGCCAAGGAATTCGACCTGCTGGTCATGTTGCTCGAGAACCGCGGCATCGTGCTCACGCGCGAAAAGCTGCTCGAGGATGTCTGGGGGTTTGATTTCGCCGGCGAGACTCGCACCGTCGACGTGCACGTGGGCCAGGTCCGCAAGCGCATCGCCGGGAGTGGCGTCGAGATCGAGACGGTCTTCGGCGTGGGCTACAAGTTGCGCGCCTGACGGAGGCCGTTCATGTCGTTGCGGACGCGGCTGTTCTTCTCGCACTCCATCGTCATCGCTGTCAGCCTGGGCATCCTGGGGCTCGCGCTCTTCCTCGTCCTGTCCGACTTCGAGAACCGGCTGACCCGCGCCCGCGTTGGCACCGTGGCGGCCGAGGTGGTGACCGCCGTTCGCCGCACGGCCGTGCCCGCGCCAGCCGAGACCCCCGTCCGCCTTTTCGAGCGCGTCGCGCGCCAGGCCGCCCAACGCAACCTGCGTGTGCTGTGGCTCGACGACGATGGCAGCATCCTGGCTGACAGCCAGCCCCTGCAGCGCGAGAGCCTCGGGCTGGCCCGCGTCGACCTCACCCGCGCCACTGGCTCGGTCCAGGATGCGGACGCGGTGGCGGCCGGCTCCTTCCGGGACACGCTCGACAGGGAGTGGGAATATGTTGTTGTGCGGGTCCGACCGGATGTCTTCCGCACCGACCTGATGGCCTTCGCCCGCCTCGCCAACCCGACCCAGGGCACGGTGTTCGACCTCATCGAGGAGCGCCTGCTCCAGCGCATCGTCCTGGCCGGGCTCGCGGCCCTGGTCCTGGCCGGCGTATTGGCCGCGCTCGTTGCGCGCTCGATTGCGCGGCCCATCCAGCAGGTCGCGCTCGGCGCGGATGCCATCGCCCAGGGCGACTACGGCCGCCGCGTCGCGGTGGCCGGGCCGCGAGAGGTGGCTGAGCTGGCCAGCGATTTCAACGACATGGCGGCGCGGGTGCAGGCCGCACAACAGCGCGAGCGCGACTTCGTCGCGAACGTCTCGCACGAGCTGAAGACGCCGCTCACCTCGATCCAGGGCTTCGCGCAGGCCATCACCGATGGCGCGGTGAGCGAGCCGACCCAGACCCGCGAGGCCGCGCGGGTGATCTTCACCGAGGCCGACCGGCTCAAGCGGCTGGTCACGGGACTGCTCGACAGCTCACGGCTGGATGCCGGCGGCTCGGCGCTGCGCCGCACACCGCTCAATGTCAATACGGTGATCGCCGGCTTGCTTCCAGCCTTTGAGCGACGGGCCGCCGACGCCGGTGTTTCGCTCAGGGCCAGCTATGGCGAAGTGCCGGCCATCCTTGCGGACGGCGACCGCCTGGCCCAGATCATGAACAACCTGCTCGACAACGCGCTCAAGCACACGCCAGCGCGGCATGAGGTGCGTGTCGAGACGGCTGCGCGGCGGGACCCGCGCGGTAATCGGCCGGGCGTCGAGATCGCCGTGGTCGACACCGGGCGGGGCATTCCACCCGAAGACCTGCCGCGTCTGTTCGAGCGCTTCTATCAGGTGGACAAGGCGCGCGCGCAAACCGCGCCCGGCAGCGTCGGCCTGGGCCTATCGATCGTCAAGCAGATCGTCGAGGCCCACCAGGGCCGTGTCTCGGTCACCAGCACGCTGGGCGCCGGCACGCGCATGAGCGTGTGGCTCCCGGCAGGATCGGTACAATCCGAGCAGGCTTGATCAGACCTTTTGATATCCGGGAACTCGGCGTCGTGCAGAGGCTGTGCGCGTCGGGGCGCGTGTTGGCCTTCGAACTGGCCGCCGTTGAGGGCTTCTCGCCGTTGCGCGAGCTGGCCCGCGCGTATATGTCCCCGCCTCACGAGTTGTCATCGGCGCTGGTTTGGACGCCCGACGACGGCCACGGCACGCCGGCCGCTGTCTCACTCATGCGCGTCTTTCACGCTCCCGTGACGGGCGAACATCGCCCCCGCGTGGCCGTGATCGGCCTGATCGCGCCAGCCGCGGACAGCCATGAGCGGGTCGAGGCCTGGGCCGAGCTGGCGGCGGGCCAGTGTCAGGTCGCCGGTGACTGCGGTGCCGGCCACACCCTGGCCGAGGTCGCCGAGGACAGCGGCGAGGCCGACGCGCTGCGTTTGGCCGGGTTTGTGCCGTGGGTGCATCAGGACATCGTCAAGGTGGCCGGCCATCTACGCGCACCCGTGGGCGAGTCCCCATTGCTGCGCGAGGCCTCCGGCGACGCCGATGAGCTCACGATCCGCCTGCTCACCCAACGCCTGACGCCAAAACCACTTCAACGCGCGGATGTCGGGCTCGACGTCAACCGGCTCGCGCATCGCCCGACCACGACCTGGCTGGCGACGGAGGCCGGCGAGGCGCAGGGCTGGGTGGCTTGCTACGTTGGGCGACGCGCAACTGCGCTGCGCATGCTCTTCCGCCCGGACCATGAAGCGCTCGCACAGGCCGCGCTCAGCCACGCCCTGGCACGCCTCCGGCCGCGCCTGCAGCGCCCGCTGTATGCCATCATCCCTGGCTTCGCGAGCTGGCAGCTTCCGCTCTTTGATGGCCATGGCTTCGGCCACGTCACGTCGCACGCACTGATGCTTCGCAGCAACGTCGCCTCCGCGCGCCAGCCGGTCTGGTCGGCGGCGCTGAACCGGGCCCGGACAGTGGCCTCACGCAATCTGCTCATCCAGGGCTGCAACCCTGAATCCGATACACCTCATGTCCAATAACCGCATCACCGACGACATGGACGTGCTCCTCAACGTCCTGCCCGATTCCATCGCCCGCGTCCTGCGCGAGCTGGGCCGGCCCGATGAACTGATCGAGGTCGTGCTCGACCTTGGCCGTCGGCCGGAGGCGCGTTTCGTCAGCGAGGGCAACCCCGACGAGGGCGAACAGATCCTGCGCCAGGAGGAAGTGACCGCCGCTGATATCGCGTATGTGCTCGAGCGCATTGGAGACTTTGACGACGACAACCGAGCCGGCATCACCCGCACGCTTCACCGCATCTCCGGCATCAAGAACCGCCGTGGCGCCGTGGTTGGGTTGACCTGCCGCGTGGGGCGGGCGGTCTTCGGCACGCTCAAGATCATCGAGGACTTCATCGCGAGCGGGGCCAACATCCTGTTGCTTGGCCGGCCGGGCATCGGCAAGACCACCATGCTGCGCGAGGCCGCGCGCATCCTGTCGCAGACCAAGCGCGTCGTCATCGTGGACACCTCGAACGAAATCGGCGGCGACGGCGACATCCCACATCCGGCCGTTGGGCGTGCCCGCCGCATGCAGGTCGCGCAGCCCTCCCTGCAGCACGAGGTGATGATCGAGGCGGTCGAGAACCACAACCCGCAGGTCATCGTCATTGACGAGATCGGGCGCGAGCAGGAGGCCGAGGCTGCCCGCACCATCGCCGAGCGCGGTGTGCAGCTGATCGGCACCGCGCACGGGCAGACGCTCGAGAACCTGATGTCCAACCCGACCCTGAGCGACCTGATCGGCGGGATCGAAAGTGTGACGCTCTCGGACGAGGAGGCCCGCCGGCGTGGCACGCAGAAGACGGTGCTGGAGCGTCGCGCGCCGCCAACCTTTGACGTGCTGGTCGAGATTCACGATCGCAATCACCTGACGGTGCATCCGTCCATCGCCGAGGCCGTTGACACCATCCTGCGCGGGCGCGTGCCCGCAACCGAGCTTCGTACGGTGGATGCATCCGGTGAGGTGCAGATCGAGCGCACCCGGCCGGTGGCGGCCCGCAGTGACGAGTTTGGGGCGCGCCAGCGGCCCACCGGCCGCAATCAGCCCGCCTCCGAGCAGGCCTTCCCGCCACCGGCCTGGCTGGCCCCGGTCGCGCCGGCACCCGAGCCGCGCACCGACTTGCGCGCCGCAGAGCGCCGCCAGATCGCCACGCTGGTCAACGGTGACGAGCCCGAGGACGCGCCGCGCCAACGCCCTGTTCGCGACGCGGAGGGCGATGGTCGGCTGCGCCTGTTCGCCTTTGGCGTGGCCCGTAACCGGCTGAGCCAGGCCGTGCGGCAGATGGGGGTCCCGGGTGAGGTCGTGGACTCGATCGATGACGCCGATGTGCTGGTCACCTCGAAGGCGTACTACCGCCAGCGCGCCAAGATCGTCTCCGACGCCGAGGACCGCAACGTGCCGATCTACGTCCTGCGCTCGAACTCGCAGTTGCAGATGCAGGCCTGTCTGGTCGAGCTGTTCAACGTCACCGAGAACGGCAACTACAGCTCGATCGACGCAGCCATGGCCGAGACCGACGCGGCCATCCAGCGTGTGCTGACGGGCGACCGGCTGATCGACCTCAACCCGCAGAACTCGTTCATTCGTCGCAAGCAGCACGAGCGGATTCGGGCGTCGAATCTCGTTTCGCACTCGTATGGCCGCGAGCCGACGCGACGCGTGCGCGTCTTCCGCGACTAGGCAGGCGCCCCATGTTCATCACCCTCGAAGGCCTGGATGGCAGCGGCAAGACCACGCAGTTCACGCTGCTGGTCGAGTGGCTGCGTGGGCATGGCCGCGATGTGCTGGCCCTGCGCGAGCCCGGCGGTACGGAGATCGGCGAGCGCGTGCGCGAGGTGCTGCACGACCACAAACACGCCGACATGGATGCGCGCGCCGAACTGCTGCTGTATTGCGCGTCGCGCGCGCAGCTCGTCGCCGCCCGCATCCTGCCGCACCTGGCCAGTGGCGGCGTCGTGATCTGCGACCGTTTTGCGGATTCGACCCTGGCGTATCAGGGCTACGGGCGCGGGCTGGAGATCGGCTTTCTGCGCCAGCTCCTGGATTTCGCGACGCGCGGCCGCTGGCCCGACCTGACCCTGTTCTTCGACATCGACGCCGCAACCTCGCTGCAGCGGCGGGCAGGGGGCGGGGAGTGGAACCGCATGGATGCCGAGAGCGAGGCCTTCTATCGTCGCGTCGAGGCCGGCTACCGCGCGCTGATGGCGGGTGACCCGGCGCGCTGGGCGCGCATCGACGCGGCGCAATCGCGAGAGGCCGTCCAGGCCGCCATCAGGGCGCGCATCAACCAGGCGCTGGTCGCGTCAGGGCGTTAGACCGCAGGCCGCGGGCAGGGTAAGCTGCCAGATGTTGCGGTCCCGCGCGCTGACAAATGCGATGTGTCGGCCGTCGGCGGCCATGTCCCAATCGCCGTTGCTGATGCGGAATGGCCCGCCCTCGACCGACGCCAGGATCTGCCGCGTCGCGAGCGTCTCGACGTTGAGTTGCCACAAGGCGTTGGACGGCGCGCCGGGTTCGAGCGGCACGTAGACCAGCCGCGTCGCATCGCACCACTTGAACGCGCCAAAGAACGGCAGCGCTTTGGGCGTCGTCATCCCGCCGCGCAGATCGACCAGGAACAGCCCATTCTGCGCCGCATTCTCGGCCTGGGCCTGAAGCAGGATGCCGAAGCGCCCGTCGGGGGAGAGCGTCAGCCCGCGCGAACGCTCGGTCTCCAGGATCTCGGTGCGCTTGCCATCCGCGATGGCGATGATGCTGAGCTTTGACAGTTTGTCAGCCCGATTGGCCTTGCCGCCGACCAGCAGCCGCGCCGAGTCTGGCAGCCATGCTTGCAGACCGCCGCCGTAGAGTGTCGCAACCAGGCGCGCGTTTGCGCCGTTGATGTCGGCGATCCACAGGTCGCTGCGCCGCACATCGAAGTTGCCGAAGTCCTCCGAGACCGCCCAGGCCACCTTCCTGCCGTCTGGCGAGACCGTCACGCGGCGCCCGCCGCTGGGGATGGTGAACTTCACCCCGTCGGCAAGGCGCTCGACGCGCGTCTGCCCGCCCTCCAGCCCGATCACCATGCTCATGTCCGGGCTGAACGGGCCGAGTTGCTTGTAGGCGAGCGTTGGCGTCGCGAGGGGCTGATCGACGGGCACGGCATACAGCCCTGTCTCGGCATTGGCCGTTGGCTTGTCCAGGAACAGAATGCGCTTGCTGTCCGGCGCGTAGAAGGGCTGGACGCAGCACGTGCCCGTCGTCATCTGCTCGAAGCGCGGCGCGGGCGTGGGCGTCGGGGTCGCGGTCGGAAGCGCCGTGGCCGTCGGTGCGGGCGTGGCTGTTGGCGCGGTTGTCGTGGTGGCGGTCGGTGGCGCCGGTGGTGCCGTCGGCGTTGGGGTCGGGGTCTGCGCGCAGGCGCACAACGCGAGGGCGAGGGTGAGCGCAGTGAGGCGAGGGGGAAGGGCGGTGTTCATGGTCTAGCGCCAGGGCTGGGGATACGTCCGTGCGAACTCGTTGATCAGCGCGCCGCCGAACGTGATGTCGGGCTGGTCATACAACGACTGCCACTGGCGCGGGTTGTCCAGGTTGCGCTGATAGCCCCGCCCGAAGGCACCGGTGAGTGCAAGCGCATCCCAGTCCGCCTCGATCAGGTTGTGCGGGTTGAAGGCCCGGCTCGAAACTGCATCCCGAATCTCCAGATGGAGGTGCGGGCGCGAGGTGCAGGTCAGGTCCGGGTCACCGGTCAAGGCGATGGGCTCCCCCCGTTTGACGTTTTGTCCCACCTTCAGCTTTGGCGTTTCGAGCAGGTGCCCGTAGAGCACGACGTAGCCGTTGTCATGCTTGATGAGCAGGTTGTGCGGCGCCGAGCCATTCCACAGCGCATCGACATACAGCACCTCGCCATCGCCGATCGAGACGACCTCGGTGCCACAGCGCGCCGAGAAGTCGATGCCGAAGTGAATGCCCTGGCCCGCGCCGTACCACTCCAGCCGCCGGTTGAAAGCGCCCGTTGTGTTTCCATATCCCTGGCCGAGCAGCCAGGTCGACGGGCCGGCGGGCGATCTGAAGGGCAGCCCGAAGGGGCGCTTGCCTGCCTGGGCCTGGGCCGGGATCGCGCCGGCGGCACACAGGGCCAGCGCGAGGAGCAGCGACGCGCCGGTGCGAAGGGTGCTGCGGCGGGGGCGGGTGGGGGACTCGACCATGGGCGGGTAGTCTACGGCGCGTCGCCCACCGGGGCTGTCAACGCCGGTTGTTCTGAAGCAACCCTCAGACTTCGAGCTTGGCCGCGGCTGCGCGCAGCTGGCGGGTGGTCAGCAGCAGCAGCGCCGCCGACGCCGCCAGCGCCAGCGCGACCAGCGGTTGCAGCGGCAGGATGCCCTGGTTGGACAGCGCGAAAAGCAGGACGCCGCCGAGCAGCGCGGCGCCGCCCGCGGCCAACAACCCAAACATCGCCGGCCGCTCCGCGCGCAGGCGCAGGCCGGCCACGGCCTCGGTCAGGCCGCGCAGCACCAGCCACAGGGCGATGAACTGGACAAGCCCGCGTGGGCTGAGCCCGGCGGCCACCAGCGTGATGAAGGCCAGCAGGAATCCGCCCAGCCCCTCGATCAGCAGCGCCCAGCGGTACCGCGTGCGATCGGGGTTCGACTCGATGAACAGGCTGAGCGCGCCGTCCAGCAATGCATAGCCGCCGAAGACGAGCTGCGCGCTGTAAAAGGTCGGCGCGGGGTTGAGCGCGAAGAAGGCCGCGCAGGCCAAGGCCAGGGCCGCGCGCAGGGCAAAGACCGGCCAGCGTCGCGCGAGACGCGGCAGGAGCCGGAGGGGAAGTTCCGTTCGGGTCATGGCTGGGCGAGCCGCATTATCCCCCTACAATCGGGCCCCATGATTTCACGTTGGAACGATGCCGAAGCCGCCGCCTGCCCGAACCCGCTCGCCCTGCGCGCCTACACCTCGCGCCTGCTCGGGCAGGACAAGTCCCTCGTACTTCATGGCGGGGGCAACACCTCCGTCAAGCTGCGCGCGACGAACCGCGTCGGCGTCGAGGAGGACCTGTTGTATGTCAAGGGCAGTGGCTGGGACCTCGAGACCATCCAGCCGGCCGGCTTCTCGCCGTGCCGCATCGGCCACCTGCTCGCCCTGTCGAAGCTCGACACCCTTTCCGACGCCGACATGGCCGCCGAGCTGCGCAACAACATGACCGACGCCGCCGCGCCGGCCCCCTCGGTCGAGGCCATCCTGCACGCCCTGCTGCCGTTTCCGTGGGTCGATCACACCCACGCCAACGCCATCGTGGCGCTGACCAATACACCGGCCGGTGACGCGCTGGTGCGTGAAGTCTTTGGCGACCGTGTCGTCGTCATCCCCTACGTCATGCCGGGCTTTGCGCTGGCCCGCGCGGTGGCCGCGGCCTGGCCCGCCCAGGCCGGCGCCCGGACCGAGGGCATGGTGCTGATGTCACATGGGCTCTTTACGTTTGGCGAAACGGCCCGCCAGTCGTACGAGCGCATGATCGCGCTGGTTGACGAGGCCGAGCGCTTCCTGCGCGGGCGCAAGGCCTGGGTGGTGGGCGAGGTCGGTGCGGCGACGCCGCCGACGCCGGAGCGCATGCTCGCCCTCGCCGACCTGC
>JAIBCK010000086.1 GCA_019694215.1 Thermoflexales bacterium | reverse complement strand
TGCCAGTGCGTGCTGTTCAAGGGCGACTTCGACGAGGCCGTGTTCGAGGCCCTCAAATCGCTGCCCCAGGAGTCCGCGCTGACGGTCACCGGCGTGGTCAAGGCCGACCCGCGCGCACCCGGCGTGCCCGGCGGCTTCGAGCTGGGCGTCCGCGCTGTCGAGCTCGGCCAGCGCGCCGAGGACTACCCGATCACGCCCAAGGAGCACGGGATCGAGTTCCTGATGGACAACCGCCACCTGTGGATCCGTTCGGCGCGCCAGTGGGCGCTGCTGCGCGTGCGAGCGACGGTGATGCGCGCGATCCGACAGTGGCTGGATGGCGAAGGCTTTGTCGAGATGAGCACGCCGATCCTGACCCCCTCGGCGGCCGAAGGGACGAGCAACCTGTTTGAAGTCGCGTATTTCGAGGACAAGGCCTATCTCGCGCAGACCGGCCAGCTGTACAACGAAGCAAACATCTATGCCTTCGGGAAGGTGTATTGCTTTGGCCCGACCTTCCGCGCCGAGAAAAGCAAGACGCGCCGACACCTGACCGAATTCTGGATGGTCGAACCCGAGATCGCGTTCTGCGACCTCGACCAGCTGCTCGAGATCGAGGAGCGCTTTGTCAGCCATCTGGTCAAGACCGTGCTGGAGAGCAACGCGCAGGAACTCAAAGCGTTGGGCCGCGACCTGAGCCGTCTGACCTGCATCGTGCCGCCCTTCCCCCGCCTGAGCTATGACGACGCCGTGGTCAAGCTGCAGGCCATGCAGGCTGACCTGCGCGCGGGCAAGCCCGTGCTGCGCTACGACGGCGCGCCGCTGCAGGGCATCGACGACCCGGCCCTGCTCGACATCACCTGGGGGATGGACTTCGGCTCCCCGCACGAGACGGCGCTGACGCAGCTGTACGAGAAGCCCGTCTTCATCACCGGCTTTCCCACCGCGGTCAAGGCCTTCTACATGGAGCCCGTCCCCGGCCGGCCCGAGGTGTGCAAGAGCGCCGACCTGCTGGCCCCCGAGGGCTATGGCGAAATCATCGGCGGCAGCGAGCGCATCAGTGACCCGGCCAAGCTCGAAGCGCGGCTGCACGAGCACGGCCTGCCACTCGATCCGTATCGCTGGTATGTCGACCTGCGCAAATACGGCAGCGTCCCGCACAGCGGCTTCGGGCTCGGGGTGGAGCGCACGGTGACTTGGATCTGCGGCACCGAGCACATCCGCGAGGCCTCGCCCTTCCCGCGCCTGATCAACCGGATGTATCCCTAGCCTGCGAACTAACGCTGCACGTTGGGCAACCAGGCCGTGGGGGTGAGCGGCCCACGCGCATACAAGCGGATCATCAACGCCGAATAGTCGTTGGTCGTGCTGCGCCAGTCGGACTGCAGGAAGTTGAAGTCCGTCAGGCCGCTCGCGTTGCGGTAGTAGCCATATGACGGCGCCTCGAGGAAGATCGACCCAACCGCAAACGGCGTCGTGACACGCACGCACGGGTTGAGCTCCTCGGTGTCGGCGAGGACGCCGTTGCGCTGGCCCTGGAAGTTGATCGTGAAGCCATGCGGCCCGGTGGTGGTGAAGACGATTGGCGTGGCAAACGCAAGCGTGGCGGTGTAGTAGAAGTTGGTGATGAACTGCCGCGCGCCGAGCGAGGTCACCTGCGGCTCACCAACCGGGTCGATGAAGAGCGGGTCGAAGCCGCCATTCAGGAAGTCCCAGAACTGCATGCGGATGCGCACCTCCTGCCAGGCCACGCCCGTCGTCGAGACGAAATGCACTTGCGCGCCGGTCAGCACCTGTGGGGTTCCTGCGTTGGCCAAGACGATGGGCTCGCCCATGTAGGTCTTTGGCGTGCCGGCCGGGATGAAGCACGTCGCCCCGGTCGCGGTGTCAAGCGCCAGCACGCCGACGGGATCCGCGAGCGGGCCGGCCGGCGCGACGCGGGCCGGGGCCAGCAGCAGAAGCACCGCCGCGACCAGTCGCGCAATAGTGTGAGTCATGTTGTCCCCCTGAACACCACGATCATAGCGGCGAGCGCGCGGGTTGAAAACCTATAATGCCGTGATGCGACGCACCCTGCTCGTCCTGCTCGCCCTGGCCGTTGTCGCCGCCGGCCTCGGCGTCGCCGCCACCCAACCCGCCGGCCGGGCGTGGCTGGAGGGGCAGACCGGCGAGCAGCAGCTGGGCGCGCAGGTCCGCGCGATGTGGAATCGTACGTTGGACCTGACCCGCCCGCCGCTCAACCTGGCGGCCAACGCCGCCATCGCGCCCAGGGTCGCCGAGGTGCGCGCGATCAACACCTTCCTGCACCAGGAGGTCGAGCCCGCCAAGCGCGCGAGGCAGCTCGAGATGGCCCGCGCCGCCGGGTTCACCTGGATCCGCCAGCCCTTCCCGTGGTACGACCTCGAGGTGCACGGCAAGGGCGACTTCACCGACCGCCGCAACGGCCCGGCCCAGGATGCCTGGGCGAAGTACGACAACATCGTCGCACTGGCGGAGCAGGCCGGGATGCGCATCATCGCGCGGCTGGAGGCACCGCCGGAGTGGGCGCACCGCGGCTACAAGGACCTCGGCACACTCGGCCCGCCGGCCGACTTCGCCGACTACGCCGACTTCGTCGCCGCGGTGGTGACGCGCTACCGCGGCCGCATCGCGGCCTATCAACTGTGGAACGAGCCGAACATCTACCCCGAGTGGGGCGAACAGGGCGTCAACCCGGAGGACTACGCGCGCATGCTGTGTCTGGCCGCGGCGCGGGTGCGCGCGGTCGACGGCCAGGCGCTCGTGCTCGCGGCGGCGCTCGCCCCGACCGTGGCGCAAAGCGGCCGCGACCTGAGCGACCTGATCTTCCTGCAGCGGATGTACAACGCTGGCGCGGGCAAGTGCTTTGACGTCGCCGCAGCGCAGGGCTACGGCCTCTTCTCCGGGCCGGACGATCGCCGCATGTCGCCGCTCAGCACCAACGTGGCACGCCACACGCTGATGCGCGACATCATGGTGTCCAACGGTGACGCACAGAAACCCGTCTGGCTGGCCGAGGCCAACTGGAACGCCCTGCCCGCCGTCAACGACGGGATCGCGGGGTATGGCAACTTCGGCATCGTCTCGCAGGCCGAGCAGGCGCGTTACCTGCCCCGGCTGTACTCGCGCGCAGAAGCGGAGTGGCCGTGGGTGGGCGTCGTCGCGGTGTGGTATCTCAAGCCCGCCAGCGATGCGGAGAAGAAGCAGGCCGTGTATTACTTCCGCCTGCTCGAACCCGACTTCACCCCGCTGCCGGTGTATGACGCGCTGAAGGCGACCTTCGGGCCGAAGCCGTAGGCGGCCACAGCCGCGCACAGACTAACGCAGCAAATCCTCCAGCGCCGTCAGCAGCAGGTCGATCTCGGCCGCGGTGTTGTAGCCCTGCACCGAGACGCGGATGAACGGCCGGCCCGACCAGCGCAGGACGGGCACCTCGATCAGATAGCGGTCATACAGCGCCGTCTTCAGCGCGGCAACGTCGGTCTGCGGCGGCAGCGGCACGCCGACGAGCTGGCCAAACCACCGCTCGCCGATGAAGTGAGGCGGTTGTCCAGTCAGCGCCAGGATGCGCCGACCGGCCTCGGCCGCGAGGGCGTGGCAGCCGGCCCGCGCCTGCGTCCAGGCCGGGTCGCGGTGGAAGGCAATCGCCTCGGGGGTGGCCAGAAAGGCGGCCAGGTCGCGCGTCCCCCACATCTCGTGGTGGTCGACCAGCCGCGACTCGCCCGGCCCGTCTGCGGCGAAGCCCCAGCTCACGACGAGCGGTTCGAGCAGGTGCTGGCGATCATGGCGGGCATACAGAAAAGCGCTGCCCTTGGGCGCGCACAGCCACTTGTGCAGGTTGCCGGTGTAGAAGTCGACGCCCAACGCATTTAGGTTCAATGCGAGCTGGCCCGGCGCGTGCGCGCCATCGATCACCGTGAGGATGCCCTCGGCCCGGGCGCGCGCGCAGATCGCCTCCGCCGGCAGGATGACCGCGGTCGGCGAAGTCAGGTGGCTGAGGAAGAGCACCCGCGTGCGCGGCGTGACGGCCGTCCACAGCGCCTCGACGACGGCGGCGGGGTCGACCAGCGGATCGGGCAGCGTCACGGTGCGGGCGACGAAGCCACGGCGCGAGGCGGCGAACTGCCAGGCCCGCTCGCAGGCGCCGTATTCGTGGTTGGTCATCAGCACTTCGTCACCGGGGCCAAGTGGCAGGCTGCGCGAGACGATGTTGACGCCAGTCGTGGCGTTGACGATGTAGGCCAGCTCCTCCGGCGCGGCGCCGAGAAAGCCGGCCAGGGCCCCGCGCGCCTCACGCAGCAAGGCGGTCTGCCGCCGCCCGAGAAAGAGCACGGGCTGGCGTTCGAGCTCGCGCTGCCAGGCCTGATAGCGCTCATGAACGGGGCGGGGCGTGGCGCCAAACGAACCATGGTTGAGAAAGGTCACGCGCGGGTCGATCAGGAATTGTGCGGTAAACGGATTGGCAGCGTCCATGGGCCCGGATTCTACGGGGCGTAAAATGGTCGATATGTCAAGCTCCGAGCCGACCCTTCCGCGCATCATTGCCGCGCTGCACATGCTGCCCTCCGAATACAGCCGCCGCCCGGATGCCGCGCCGCGTCAGCGCGTCATCGACCATGCGCTCGTACATGCCCGGATCGCCTACGAGGCCGGCGCGCGGGCGGTGTGTCTGCAGAACACCAATGATCTGCCGATCGGGCCACGCGCGACGCCGGAGATGGTGGCGCTGATGATCGACGCGGGCCGTGCCATCCGCAAGGCGCTGCCCGACCTGGTGCTGGGCGTCACCCTGGTCGAACACGGCGCGCGCGAGGTGCTGGACATCGCGAAGGCCGTCGAGGCGCAGTTCGTCCGCATCAAGGTGTATGTCGGGGCGATGGTCAAGGCCGAGGGCCTGCTGCAGGGCTGCGCGCACGAGGCGATTCACCACCGCGCCACGATCGGCGGCGAGCGGATCCGCATCTTCGCCGATGTGTATGACCGGCTGGGTGAGCCGCTCTCCCCCCTGCCCCTCACCGAGGCCTGCCGCCAGGCGGTCGATTTTGGCCGCGCCGACGCGCTGATCCTCTCCGGCAAGACCAGCGAGCAAAGCATCCGCATGATCGATGACGTTCGCCCGATGCGCCTGGGCGTGCCGCTCATCCTCGGCGGTGGGATGTCCTTCAGCAACCTGAAGTTCTTCGCCAACCGCGCCGATCATTTCCTGATCTACGCCGGCTTTGTCAAGCGCGGGCTGCCCGATCAGAACGGCGTGCCCGTCGAGTGGGACGGCGCGCTGATCAAGGCCTTCATCGAAGCCACGCATCAGTGATCGCCGGGGTGCACCGCTTCGAGGCGGTTGGCTCGACGATGGATGAAGCCCGTGCGCTGGCCGTCGCCGGCGCGGCGGAAGGCAGCTGGGTGATCGCCCGGCGGCAGACCGCGGGCCGCGGTCGTCGCGGCCGAAGCTGGTGGTCGCCCGAGTCGCACAACGGCGCGTTATATGCCACGGTCGTGCTGCGTCCGCGCCTCGCGCCGCAGCGGGCCGGGGAACTCTCCATGCGCGCCGCGCTGGGCGTGCACGAGGCCGCGCGCGAGATCGTCACCCGCGCCGGCGGCGACGCGGGCGCACTCACGCTGAAGTGGCCCAACGACCTGCTCGCCGCGGGCCGCAAGGTGGCCGGCGTGCTGATCGAGGGCGCGCTGCGCGAGGACGCCTTCGACCACGTCCTGGTCGGGGTCGGGCTGAATGTTGCGCTCGATTTCGCATCTGCGCCCGCCGAGGTGCAGGCGCGTGCCACCAGCTTGCAAGCGTTGTGCGGATCGCCCCTCGATCTGTCGCGCTGCGAGGACGCACTGCTCGGCGCCCTGACGCGCTGGCTGACCGGCCTCGCTGCAGACGCGCCAAACCCGGTCGGCGAATACACCCGCTGTCTGGACGGGCTCGGCGCGCCCGCCTGCCTGCGCGTGGGCGGCGAGGACGTGGCCGGCGTGCTGCGCGGCGTGCGCGACGATGGCGCGCTCCTGCTGGACACCGCGACCGGCCCGCGCGCCGTATCGTATGGCGAATACGGCTAGGCGGGGTTGGGCATACAATCATCGGTTGCATCAGCCGCAGACCCTTCGTCGGGCCGCGGCCGAGGACCAAGTTCCAGCATGATCGATCAGCCCAACAAGCTCTACCTGGGTCGCGAGACCCTGCCCGACGCGTCCGCCAACGCGGCGCCCGGGGCCTCCTACTTCTTCAGCGCGCGCGCGCTCACCACGCATGCCATCTGTCTCGGCATGACCGGCACCGGCAAGACCGGACTGGGCGTGGTGGCGCTCGAGGAAGCCCTGTTGCAGGGCATCCCGCTGATCGTCATCGACCCCAAGGGTGACATCACCAACCTGGCGCTGAATTTCCCCGACCTCGCGCCGGCCGACTTCAAACCCTGGCTGCACGACGAGGATGCCGCGCGTCAACGTCTTACGTTGGACGCGCTGGCGGCGCGCACCGCGGCCGAGTGGAAGGAGGGCCTGGCCGCCTCGGACATCGCGCCCGAGCGCCTGCGCCAGCTCAAGGACCGGGTCGCCTTTCGGCTGTATACGCCGGGCAGCGACGCCGGCATCCCGGTCAACATCCTGCAAAGTCTCAACCCGCCCAGCCAGGCCTCCGGGCTGAGCTGGGCGCGCAACGCCGAGGCCCTGCGCGAGCGCATCGCGCAGATGTGTTCGGCGCTGCTCCAGTTGATCGGGATCGAGTCCGACCCGCTGCAGGGGCGCGAGCACATCCTGCTCTCAACCATCTTCGAGGCGGCCTGGCGGGCCGGCCAGCCCGTCGACCTGCCCGTGCTGATCAGGATGATCCAGGATCCACCGGTGCCGCGGGTGGGCGCCTTCGACATGGACGTGTTCTACCCCAAGACCGAGCGTTTTGCGCTGGCCATGGCGGTAAACAACCTGATCGCCTCGCCATCGTTCGGCACGTGGAGCATGGGCCAGTCGCTCGACATCGCCGAGTTGATCAAGCCGATCCGCGGCAGCGGCGGGAGCAACCCGGCCGGGCGCGTCCCCGCCAACATCTTCTACGTTGCCCATCTCGGCGACGAGGAGCGTCAGTTCTTCGTGACGCTGCTGCTCGCGCAACTGGTGTCGTGGATGCGCGCTCAGACCGGCACCTCGCAGCTGCGGCTGCTGGTGTATTTCGATGAGACGCACGGCTACTGCCCACCGTTCCCGCGCAACCCGCCAACCAAGCCGCCGCTCATGGCGCTGGTCAAGCAGGGCCGCGCCGCAGGGCTGGGGCTCTTTCTCGCCACGCAGAACCCCGCCGATCTCGACTACAAGGGCCTTTCGAACATCGGCTCCTGGTTCATCGGGCGGCTGCGAACCGGGCGCGACCGCGACCGCGCGCTGGAGGGCCTGGAGGGTGCCGGGGCGGGCTTTGACCGCGCCCAGTACGAGAACGCCCTGAGCGTGCTGCCCCCGCGCGTCTTTCTGGTGCAGAGCGCGACCAGCGAGCCCGTCTTCGTCCGCACGCGCTGGGCGATGAGTTTCCTGCGTGGGCCGCTCACCCGCGACGAGGTCGCGATCCTGCAACCCGACAACGTCTACGTCGGCATGCCGACGCCGGCCGAGAGCGCGCCGCGCGACCCGCACCTGCCCGACACGCCGACGCTGGTGCTGCCGGCCGTTTCCGTCCCCGCCGTGGTCCCAGCGCGGGTACCCGAACCGGCCCCGCGCGCCTCGCTGCCCCCGGAGGCCCGCGAGGTCTTTCTGCGGCTGCGCGACTGGTCGACGGCGGCGTATCGCGACGAGCGCAGCGCGCTCAAGCCCTATCTCCTGGCCAGCGCGCGCGTGCGCCTGAACGACCGCGCCAGCGGCATCGTCGCCGACGAGCGGGCGACGTATCTGCTGTCCTTCGAGAAGACGCTGACCCTGCCCGACTTCAACCACGCCCGCGGGCTGACCAGCTTCGAGCCGGCGGACGCGCTGCCCGAGCCGCCGCCCAACGCAAACTACGATGTGCTTCCCGCCGGTATCACCGCGCGCTGGCTGAAGCAATCCGAGCGCCTCTTCATCGAGCACGTCTACCGCAGCCTGACCCGCCCGGTGTATCGCAACGCCACGCTCAAGCTGTATGGCCAGCTGGACGAGACCATGGGCGACTTTCGCGCGCGCTGCGAGGCCGCGGCGCGCGACCGCCGCGACGACGACGCCTTCAAGATCCGCGAGCGCTACGAGCGCCGCTATGCGCAGCTCCAGGCGCGCATCGCGCGCGAGCAGCGCGAGCTGAGCGGCGACCGCGCCGAGCTCGACGCCCGCAAGCGCGAGGAAACGCTGACCAACATCGAGTCGATCTTCAATTTCGTGGTCGGCCGACGGCGCGGGACCGGACGCGGGCTGACCTACGGCGCAACGAAGCATCGTCAGACGCGCCAGGTCGAGATCGACGTGCGCGAAAGCCAGCAGGCCGTGGCCGAGCTCAAGACCCAGGCCGACGCCGTGCTAGCAGAATACCGCACTGCGTTGGACGGATTGAACACGCGCTGGATGCAGGCGATCAATGACATCCAGGAGATCCGGCTTGCGCCGCGCAAGTCCGACATCTTCGTCGACATCCTCGCCATCGCCTGGGCGTGACGCGTATAATCGCGCGCAGCAACTGAGACGGGGAGTCCGCGGACGCGGGCTGAGAGGGTGCCCATACCGGCACCGACCCTGGCCGGCCACACAGGCCGGCTGCACCTGATCTGGATCATGCCAGCGTAGGGATGGATGGTGGGCCGCAAGGCGCGCCGTCACGGGCGGGCTGCTTCGCCCACGCAAAACCCCCACGCCGGATCCGGCGAGGGGTTTTTTGTTGCGTGGATCAGCCATGCGAACGGTCATCCTTGCCAATGGCGCGCCCCCCACGGCCGCCGACATCTCCGCCTGGTTGCGGCCGGGCGATCGCCTGTACTGCGCCGATGGGGGCGGCCGGGCCGCGCTCGCGCTCGGCCTGCGCCCGACGCTCGTCATCGGTGACTTCGACTCGCTCGACGCGGCCGCGCTCGAGGCGCTGCGCGCGCGCGGGGCGGTGATCGAGCGGCATCCCACGCACAAGGACGAGACCGACCTCGAACTGGCCGTCCTGCGCGCGGCGCGCGAGGGCGCGGAGGACATCGTCATCCTGGGCGCGCTGGGCGGGCGCTTCGACCATGCCCTGGCCAATGCGTTGCTGCTCGGGCTGCCCGCGCTGGCGCGGGTGCGCGCCCGCCTCGCGGCCGGGCCGGAGACGGTGATGCTGCTGCGCGGTCCGGGCACCCTGGCGCTCGAGGGCGCGGCCGGTGACCTGATCTCGCTGCTGCCAATTGGCGAGGCCACGGGGATCACGACCGAAGGTTTGGAATATCCGTTGCGCGAGGAGCGCCTCGGGCTGGGACCGGCGCGCGGCGTGAGCAATGTCATGCTCGGCCCGCGCGCGTCCGTGCGCGTCGAACAGGGCGCGCTGCTGTGCGTTCAGATCCGGGAAGCCGGGTCGAACGCGTAAGGAGAAAGTGAACATGAAATCAATGCCTGTCATCGCCGCGCTGGCGGTGCTTCTTGCGGCCTGCGCGCCGGCGACGCCCATCGCGGTCCCGCCCTCGCCGCCGACCGCCACGCCCGCCGTCCGCGGCGGCACCGTCGTCGTCATGACGCACGACAGCTTCAGCCTGGGCAAGGACACCCTGGCCGCCTTCGAGAAGGCGAGCGGGATCAAGGTCTCGGTGCTGAAATCCGGTGACGCCGGGGCGAGCCTGAACAAGGCCATCCTGACCAAGAGCGCGCCGCTCGCGGATGTGTTCTTTGGGGTGGACAACACCCTGCTCACCCGCGCGCTGGCCGCGGGCATCTTCGAGCCGTATGCCGCCCCGGCACTGGGGCGCGTCCCGGCCCGCTTCAAGCTCGACGCGCAGAACCGGCTTGTCCCCGTCGACTACGGCCACATCGCCATCAACTACGACAAGGCCTGGTTCGAGGGCAAGAAACTCGCCCTGCCCGCCGCGCTGAAGGACCTCGCCGATCCGAAATACAAGGGCCTGCTGGTCGTCGAGAACCCGGCCACCTCGTCGCCGGGGCTGGCCTTTCTGCTGGCCACGGTCGCCGCCTTCCCCGAGGGCAGCGCGTATCCCTGGCAAACGTTCTGGGCTGACCTGCGCAGGAACGACGTCAAGGTCACCGAGGGTTGGGAGGCCGCTTACTACACCGAGTTCAGCGGCAGCAGCGGCAAGGGCGCGCGCCCGCTGGTGGTGAGCTATCAGACCAGCCCGGCCGCCGAGGTGATGTTCTCCGACGGCAAGCTGAGCGAGCCGCCGACCGGCAACCTCGACGCGGTCGCCTTTGAGCAGATCGAATTCGCCGGCATCCTGAGTGGGGCGAAGAACCGCGCCAACGCCGAGGCCTTCATCGACTTCCTGCTCAGCGACGCCGCGCAGAAGGATGTGCCCGGCCAGATGGTCGTCTACCCGGTGATCCCGGGCATGACGCTGCCGGCCGAGTTCGACAAGTTCGCCCCGCAACCGCGCAACGTCGTCTCGCTGCCGCCCGAGCAGATCGACAAAAACCGTGAGACGTGGGTGGAGGCCTGGACGCGCATCGTCCTCAAGTAGCCATGCTGGCGTCGGCGCGGGGAACCCTGGCGCGCGCGTTGCGCCGCCTGGCGGGCGCGGATGGGCTGATCGCACTGCCCACCCTCGCCTACCTCGGGCTGTTTCTGATCCTCCCCCTGGCCGCCATACTGGGCCTGGGCGCGACGGCCGGCCCGTACGGCCGGGGGGAGCTGATCGCGACGCTGCTGCGCCCAACGGTGTGGGGCGAGACACTGGCGCGCACGCTGGCCCAGGCCACGCTCTCGACCGCGCTGACGCTGCTGATCGGGCTGCCGGCGGCCTATGCCTTTGCGCGTTACCGCTTCCCGCTGCGGCGGGCGCTGCGCGCGCTCGCCAGCGCCCCTTTCGTCATGCCGGCCGTGGTCGTTGCGGCGGCCTTCACGGCGCTGCTCGGGCCGCGCGGCGCGCTGAACGCCATCGCGCAGGCCGTCACGGGCCGCACCGACGCGCCGCTGCAGCTGCTGGGCACGCTGCCGATGATCCTCATCGCCCACGCCTTCTACAACGTCAGCGTCGTCATCCGCGTGGTGGGCGGGTTCTGGAGCGCCATCGACCCGCGTCTGGAGAGCGCGGCCGCGACGCTGGGGGCCAACCGCTGGCGGACGCTGACGGCGGTCACGCTCCCGCTCGCCCTGCCCGCCATCGGCTCGGCCGCGGCGCTGATCTTCCTCTTCACCTTCGGATCGTTTGGCGTGGTGCTGCTGCTCGGCAATCCGCAGTGGGCGACGTTGGAGGTGGAAATCTACCGTCAGACGACGTGGTCGCTCAGACTGGACGTGGTTGCGGCGCTGGCCGTGATTCAGATGATCGTCACCGCGCTCACCGGCGCGGTCAGCGCCCGGCTCTCGGACCGCGCCAGCGCGCCACTGGCGATGCGGCCGGCCGAGGACATTGCCGTGCCCCCGCGCGGGCCGGCGGCGAGGGCGCTGGTGGCATTGACGGTGCTCGTCGCGCTGGGGCTGTGCGCGCTGCCGCTGGCCGCGCTGGCCGTGAGCAGCCTGGACTTGTCTGCGGGCCTCGATCCCGAAAGGGTGCTGCGCTACTACGCCTCCCTCGAAAGCAACGCGCGCCTGTCCGCCTTTTTTGTGCCGCCAATCACGGCCATCCGCCGCTCGCTGCTGGTCGGCGCGGCGACGGCGGTGCTGGCGCTGGCGATGGGGCTGCCCATGGCAGTGGTGTTGGCGCGCGCGCGCGGGGGGGCGCGCAGGGGCGCGACCCTCGCGTCGATGGCGCTCGAGGCGCTGCTGTTGCTCCCGTTGGGCGCCTCGGCGGTCACGCTCGGGCTGGGCTACATCATCGCCTTCAGCCGCCCGCCTCTGGACTGGATTGGGTCGCCGCTGCTCATCCCGCTCGCGCACACGCTGATCGCCCTGCCCTTTGTCACGCGCGCGCTCACGCCCGCGCTGCGCGCGCTGGACCCGAAGCTGCGCGAGGCGGCGCGCACCCTCGGCGCATCGCCGGCGCGAGCGCGGCTCGCCATCGACCTGCCACTGTTGGCGCAGCCGATGCTGGCGGCGCTGACCTTCAGCTTCACAACATCGCTGGGAGAATTCGGCGCCTCGCTGCTGATCGCGCGGCCGGAAAATCCGACGCTGCCGCTGCTGATCGCGCGGGCGCTGGCGCAGCCCGGCGCCCTGAACTACGGCCAGGCCATGGCCATGAGCACGCTGCTCATGACGATCACCGCGTTGAGCGTGTTCGCCATCGAGCGCTGGCAACCCGAACGTCAACGATGAACGAGCCCATCCTGCGCCTGAAGGCGATCACCAAGGCCTACGACGGCGCGCCGCTGCTGCGCGGCCTGACGCTCGATGTGCAGGCCGGCGAGGTCGTCTGTCTGCTCGGCCCGAGCGGCTGCGGCAAGTCCACCCTGTTGCGCATCATCGCCGGGATCGAGCAGCAGGAGGCGGGCGAGGTTTGGTTTGACGGAAAGCGGCTGGACGGGCAGCCCGCGCACGCGCGCAATTTTGGGCTGATGTTTCAGGATGGCGCGCTCTTCCCGCACCTGAGCGTGATCGACAACATCGCCTTCGGCCTGCGCATGCGCGGCGCGCCCGCCGGCGAGGCGCTGCCGCGGGCGCGGGCGCTGCTGGCGCAGGTCGGCCTGGCCGGATTTGAGCAACGCAAGACCTTCACCCTTTCCGGCGGTGAGCGACAGCGCGTGGCACTGGCCCGCACGCTCGCGCCCGGACCGCGCCTGCTCATGCTCGACGAGCCGCTCAGCGCGCTCGACCGCGAGCTGCATGACCGCCTGCTGGAGGAGCTGGGCGAGCTGCTCGCCCGTGCGCGCGGCGCGACGACCACGCTCTACGTGACGCACGACCAGCAGGAGGCCTTTGCGCTGGCCGACCGCATCGTCGTCATGCGGGCGGGGGCGATTGCCCAGGTTGGCACACCCGACGATGTCTACCGCCGGCCGGCCAG
>JAIBCK010000085.1 GCA_019694215.1 Thermoflexales bacterium | reverse complement strand
TAGACGCAGAACGGCTCGGCTCCGAGCGGGACGGTGAGGATGCGCGGCGATGTCATGGCGCGGCATTCTAGGCCCGCGCCGCCGCAACGCGATGGATTCCCTTTGCCTGGCGCGGCCTCCGCCGTCCCTATCAACAGAAGAACGAAGGAAACAGGTTGGTTAGTCGTCGGTCTTCCGTCGCCCGTCGTCGGTCAACGGCCGTCGGCGGTCCGCCGTCCGCGGTCCGTATCAACAGAAGAACGAAGGAACGAAGGGGAACGAAGGGGGATGTTGGCTGTGCGGTCCCGACCGGCTCGTACCTGCTTCGGTCTTCCGTCGCCCGTCGTCGGTCTGCGGCCGTCCGCCGTCCCTATCAACAGAAGAACGAAGGAACGAAGGCGAACGAAGGGGAGACGTTGGCTGTTCGGCCCCCACTGGCTCGTACCTGCTTCGGTCCTCCGTCGCCCGTCGTCGGTCTGCCGCCGCACTGACGTCTAAATCGTGGTGTAAATGGCGGCGCAGCCTATGTGTGAAGACGCTGTTTGCGTGCCCCGGATCGACCGTGTTGGCTCCCAGCAGTTTGGGACTTCCCATAGGGCCAACGCGCGTGGCGCCTATGTCAATGACGCAACGGTGGTCTACAATAACCTCTACCGTTGGTTGCCAGGTACTACAGACAACTCCGAGATGCAGGTGAAACAGAGAATATGACCACCCAAAAGCAACGTTCGCGGACTCGGCCACTGGCCGCGAAGCTCATCTATGCTGCGATGACGATTCTTCGTGACAATGGCAAGGAAATGCCGATGCGTGAGCTTCTCGACCGTGTCGAGAAGGTGGTCGATCTAGACGATTGGGCCAAGGAGCACTATGAAAAGTCAGGCTACTTGCGATGGGAAAGAGTGCTCCACTTTTACAGCATCGACTGCATCAAGGCCGGATATCTCGTCAAGAAGCGAGGAACCTGGTACATCACCCCAGAGGGCGAGGAAGCTCTGAAGCACGGCCCAGAGAGGCTGCTAGAGAAGGCAACATCGGCGTATCGGGCTTGGAAAGCATCACAACCTACAGCCGAGCCAGGACCACCGGACGAAGCCACCGAGACGATCCCAAATGATGAAATCCCCTACGAGAAGATCGAGGAGATTGCGTTCTCCGGTTTCGAGCAGCACGTCAACGCCAAGAATCCGTACGAGTTTCAGGAACTTGTAGCAGCCCTGCTGCGCGGAATGGGATACCACACGCCATTTGTTGCTCCACGCGGAAAGGATGGCGGCGTGGACATCCGCGCCTATCGTGACCCACTTGGCACGCAGTCTCCGCGACTGCAGGTCCAGATCAAACATCGCGAATCGACCGCTTCAGCGCAAGAAGTGCGCCAGCTGATGGGCCTATTGCAGAAGGATGGCGCTGTGGGAATCTTCGTGTCCACAGGTGGCTTCACTCCAGATGCGCGAGTTACAGCCCGGACATCACACATTCACGTCGAGACCGTCGATTTGGCTCGTTTCATCGAGCTTTGGCAGCAGTTCTACGACAAGATGACGGATCTGGACAAAAGCTTGATGCCGTTGCGCCCCGTCATGTTTCTTGCAAAACCGGAATAGATCGCTTGCCCAGCTGAGTGCATCTGGTGACAGAACTCAAGAGTGCCACCGCAGCCGCATTCTGGGTGTACTAGCCACTAGTTCACCTGACACATGGAGTCATCGGACGGCGTCGGGCGCGACAGCCTGTCCGGCAACTTTCATCCTGTTCTCGCGCGCAGAGGGCGTCGCACTCATCACAAGTGCCAGATGCACCCAGACAACACGCGTATCTGGCACTTGAGTATCATGAAACTTCTGTTGGCGAGATTGGAGCTGCCCTCCATTGGAGCTGCCCTCCAATTGAAGGGCTAGAAGCGAGACAAAGATTGACATGGCCGAAATCCAGAAACTGTCGCTAGATCCCGATAGACCTCTCGAAAGCTGTGACCAGGACAGGTTGGGCTATTCAGAGTTCGCCACTGCCGTCGCAAGAGCCATCGAGGCTATGCAAAAGCCTGATGGTACAGTCATCGCGCTACACGGCGCCTGGGGGTCTGGAAAGTCCACGGTCCTGAACTACATTGTGAAAGTGTTAACGCATTCAAGCTCATCGCCCCCGACCATTGTTCGGTACAACCCCTGGTGGCTTGCGGGGCGCGAGGATTTGGCTGTCTCGATGATGAGCCAGATTGGAAAGGACCTTAAGCTGTCCGATGGAAATGTGAAAAAAAAGTACGGTGCGGCTGCCGTTGAGATCCTAGGTTACGCCGAAGGCATAGCGGCCGCGATTCCCATGGGCGAAGCCAAATTCGCGCGAGTGCCAATTGAAGTGTTGAAGAGGGTATTCACAATGCCGGCTAGAGGCATTAGGGAGCTCAAGGAAGGCTTGACGAATACACTCAACCAGCAGAAACCCAGGGTGCTGGTCGTGATCGATGATGTTGACAGACTAACCAGTAGTGAAATCCGTGAACTGTTCCAAGTCATTAAGGCGCTCGGTGATCTCCCGTACTTTGTCTACCTCTTGGCATTTGATCGCAATATTGTTGCCAACGCGCTCAGCGCCCTTCATGAAGGCGAAGGCAATGCGTATATGGCGAAGATAGTCCAAGCGAGTTTCGAATTGCCCGCACCTGATGAAATCAGACTGTTCACATTGCTCGAAGAGCAGCTTGAAAAGATCCTTCCAATGGCCGTTTCGGATCTCTACGACAAGGATCGTCTCTCAACTTTGTGGCACTCAGGGATGAAGCACTTCATGCAGACGCCGCGCAACATTCGACGCTACTGCAACTCGGTCGCGGTTACGTTTCCACCTGTGTCTGAGGCCGTAAATCCGATTGATTTCGCAGGAGTCGAGGTCATTCGCGTTTTTGCGCCCGATGTCTATCGGCGTCTTGCCAGTAGTGAGGCCGCCCTGACCGCAAAGAAAAGTCCAAGCGGCGCGCCCATGTACGGGAAGATCGCCAATCCCAACCAGACACTCGAATGGTTGGCTGGCGCCACCTCCGATTCTCGGTATCAGCATCTTTCCGACATTCTGCAATTTCTGTTTCCGGCTTTGACCAAGAACTCTGGAACCGACAACTTGCTGGACCTTGAGTTGCGAGTCTGTTCCGGATTGAACTTTAGGACCTATTTCCAGTATGCATTGCCTTCCGGGCCTAGTGGCCATTGGCTACGTCGACTGCTTAGGTCGGCCGACAATGCTGCGACATTCGAGGCGGTTATTCGGGAATCGTTGGGCATGAAAGCGATTTCTGGCGACCGGCCAAGTGAGCAGGTCTTGGATGCGCTTCTAGACTACGCTGCCGGTGGGAATATCACAGGTATGGCAAAGATACGGGAAGTTCTTACGGCCATCTTCAGCGCAGGTGACGATCTTGTTCGGGATGCCCCAGGTATCGTCGGCGCAGAAAGCTATCCGAACCTACGTCGAATTCTAGATTTTGCAAAACGATTATTGGGCCAGATTGACGTTGGCGAGCGATCCACCATGCTTAGCAAAGTGCTTGTGGATGGTCGACCTAAATCCGTATCCTGTGCGACTTGGCTGGTAATTGAGTTGGGTCAAGAACACGGTCTCTATACATCGACAGGCAGAGGACCGACCAGGGACCAGATGATTCCAAAGGATGTCCTTGACAAGTTGGTCAACAGTGCGCTTTCGTGGATACGAAAAGACGCGGAAGCGGCGACGCTTGTGAATCGGACTCGACTTCCCGCTTTGCTTCAGTTTTGGCAGGAGTCGAGTGGAACCAAGGAAGCAATAGAGTGGGTTGACGCACAGACGAAGACCGACGAGGCACTAGTTCGTTTGCTTTCCGGAAGATGTGGACATTCCGGTTTCGGCACGATTGACCTCAAAAAGCCAATTGGCCAATTGCTTAGGCCCATGGACTTGGATCCGTGGCTTCCCGTTGAGCCTACGGTGGCGAGGATATTGCGGCGAACGAACACCAGACCGAGTGCTACACTCTCGTATGCGGAGCTTCACTACCTATTGGAGTATGCGGTTGCCAAGTTCCAGGTGACCACAGACAGCGGGAATCAGGACTTCCAAAACGCGCTATCAAGCCTGGTGCACCGCGCAAAAGTTGGCGTTCTTGACACCACTAGTGTTCTGAGCGTGGTTGCAATAGCTCGCGGTATTACCATGGCAGAAATGCCGAGTGCAACGGATAATGTTGTCTCTGCGGCTGGCCTAGAAGTCTGGAGCGCCGCAGATGCCCCGATCCCTCCCTGCGACAAAACCTAAGTCAAACCAAACTACTGCGTGCGAAATCGAAATGGACTTCCGAGCGTCTTCAATACGCCTTATCGATTTCGGTTTCGGCGCTTGAAGTAGCAGTTGGTGTCCTGCTCAAGCTGTTCGATTTGCGAGCGGTCGTGATTGTGGGTTGTCTTCTTGTGCCAGTCATTCCATAACGACTCGACGGGCATGCATTCTGGCGAATAGCCCAGAGGATATCGAGGAGTCAGGTGAAGCAGTGGCTAGTACAGGCCGTTTCGTCGCGATCCATACGGATACCGGTCTTCACTGGGAACCCGGCTCATTTTGCCGCTATTACCACCGTAGAAAAATGACTCGGCCGCGCCGGGAACGGCGAAGGGCGTCGGCGCGTGAATGGCGCGGCATTCCAGGCCAGCGCCACCGCAGCGCGATAGAATCCTTTTGCCCGGCGCAGCCTCTGCCGGGTTGTGGAAATCCACGCCATGCTCAAAAACTTCTGGTGGCCGCTCGAGTTCAGTTCTAAGGTCACTTCAAGACCCTCCCGCATCACCGCCCTGGGGCAGGAGCTGGTTGCGTTTCGGACCACGGATGGCAAGGCACAGGTCATGAGTGATCTGTGCGTCCACCGCGGCGGCGCGCTGTCGGATGGCTGGATGCGCGGCGATTGCATCGTTTGCCCGTATCACGGCTGGGAATACGAGGCGGATGGCGCCTGCTCGCGCATCCCCGCCAACCTGCAGGGCGTCCCTGTGCCGCGCAAGGCGCGCGTCGACGCGTATCCCACGCAGGAGAAATACGGCATGGTGTGGGCGTTTCTGGGCGATCTTCCCGAAGCGGAGCGGCCCTCCCTCCCCGTGCTCGATCACTTTGACAACCCGAACTTCAAGATCATCCGCGGCGACTTCCACTGGGACGCGCACTACGACCGTGTGATGGAGAACAGCCTCGACATCGCCCACGCGCCCTTTGTACATGCCGGCACTTTCGGCAACCCGGACGCCCCGGAGGTGGAGGATTTCACCGTTGTGCAACACGGCGATCTGGGTGCCGAGGCGAGCGTCACGCTCAAGCCGCCCAGGACCAATCTGGCCGGGCTGTGGAAGATGCTCAACCCCGCGGCCGCCAATCAGAATGGCGTGGTGACCCGGGCGGGCTTCTTCTTTCCGTGTCTGACCCTGCTCGAAGTCAACCTGCCGATTGGCAAGCTCGTGGTCTGGAACATTCACCTCCCCATCGACGACCATCGCACGGTGACCAAGTGGACGAGTTTCCGGCCCTTCCTGAAGGGCGACTGGGCGGACGCCGACGCCCGCAGGCGGGTTCTGCGCATCTTCGAACAGGACAAGCCGGTCGTCGAAGCACAACGTCCAGAGCTGTTGCCATATGACCTGGGTGCCGAGCTGCACGTCAAGAGCGACGCGCTTCAGATCGCCTACCGACGGTTGCGGCAGAAGTACATCGACCGCGGCTGGAGCATCGACATGCACCTCATCAAGTCGGACTATTCGCGCCACCAGGCGGTGGTCATCCCGTCACCCGCCCGCCGTGAGGTCCCTGAGCTGGCCAGCGCGTGGGTGCTCAAGGAAGTCCCGGTCCGCAAGCCCGGCCCATCGAGTGCTGCTTAAGGAGAAGCGTTGGACACCAGCAAGCCATCTTCCCCCGTCGTCGTCGTCACCGGCAGCACACGCGGCCTGGGCCGCGGTCTGGCGGCCGCCTTCATCGCGCGCGGCTGTTCGGTCGTGGTGAGTGGGCGGCGGCAGTCCGATGCCGAGCGCGTGGCCGCGGCGCTCGGCCCGCAGGCGCTGGGCGTCGCCTGCGATGTCACCCGGGCGGCGCAGTGCGAGGCGTTGTGGCAGGCGGCCGTGGCGCGCTTTGGGCGCGTCGACATCTGGATCAACAACGCCGGGATCGCCGCGCAGCGCAAGCCGGTCTGGGAGCAGACGGATGAGGAGGCCGGCGAGGTGCTCGACATCAACCTGACCGGCACGCTCAATGGCGCACGCGCCGCCCTGCGCGGGATGCGCGCCCAGGGCTTTGGCCGGCTCTTCAACATGGAGGGCTATGGCAGCAACGGCATGGTGATGGCGGGCATGGCCGCCTACGGAAGCTCCAAGGCGGCGGTGACCTATCTGACAAAAAGCCTTGCGGTCGAAGTCAAGGGGACGCCGATCCAGGTGCGCGCGCTCAGCCCGGGCATGGTGGACACGGAGCTGTTGCGCCGTGACTACGCCGGCGACCCGGCGGCCTGGGAGCGCGCAAAACGCGCGATCAACACCCTTGCCGACAAAGTCGACACCGTCGCCCCCTGGCTGGCCGATCAGGTGCTGGCCAGCAACCGCAACGGCGGCCGGATCGCCTGGCTGACCACGCCGAAGATCGCCTGGCGCTTTGCCACCGCCCGCATCAAGCCACGCCACATCATCGACGCCCCCTGACAAACCTCATCGACCAACATATGACCACGCTCAACCGACGCACCCTTCTGAAACTCGGTGCGCTCACCCTGGGCGCCAGTGCCGTGAGCGCCTGCGCCAACACGCAGCATGGGTTGCCTCCCGGCGTTGGTGTCGCCAGCGAGCGCTTCACCCCGGATATTGAGCTGTCGCTGAAGGCGCTGCCCGGCACGGCCCAGATCCTCCCCGGGGCCACCACCAACACCTGGTCGTATCAGGCGCAGCTCCAGCGCGGTGAGGCCAGCGCACTGACCATCCACCCGAACCGCTTTCTCGGCCCGCACCTGCGGGTGAAACGGGGTCAGAAGGTGCGCGTGCGCTTCAGCAATGGCCTGCCCGCCGGCCAGGTGACGAACGTGCACTGGCATGGCCTGCTCGTGCCGGACAGCATGGACGGCCATCCGCGGCATGTCATCGACCCGGGGCAGACCTTTGTCTACGAGTTCGAGGTGAAGAACCGGCCCGGCCTGTACTGGTTTCATCCGCATCCCCACGTGCTGACGGGTCAACAGGTCTACCGCGGGCTGGCCGGCCTGCTGCAGGTCGAGGACGACGCGGCCACGGCTGCAACCTTGCCAACGGGCGAATTTGACCTGCCAATCGTGATCCAGGATCGTCTCTTCGACGCGGCCAATCAACTGCTGTATCCCGCGCAGACCGAGACCGGTCAGCAGGGTGGGATGAACCACGGTGGCATGGGTGGCATGAACATGCAGTCCATGATGGCCGGGATGATGGGCGCGCTCGGCGACACGGTTCTGGTGAATGGCCAGAAGGACGCCAGCCTCGAGGTCGGCCCGCGCCCGTATCGCCTGCGCTTCTTCAACGCGTCGAACGCGCGCATCTACAAGCTCGCCTGGAGCAATGGCGAGCCCTTTAATGTGATCGGAACCGACGGCGGCCTGCTCGACCGACCGGTGACCCGCCCGTATCTCATGCTCGCACCCGCTCAGCGCATCGAAATTTGGGTGGACTTCAAACGCTGGGCATCCGGCCAGCCTGTGACGCTCGAGAGCGGGGCGTTTGAGACCGGCGAGGCCGCCGGGATGATGGCTTCCAGCGCGCCCGAGCTCGGGGCGCCGATGCGCGTGATGACGGTGCGCGTTTCGGGCAATGCGAGCAGCCCTCTGACATTGCCGGCCAGCTTCCCGGCGCTCGACGCGCCGCGCATCGAGCAGGCCACAAACGCCGCCGCGCCGCGCCGCTTCACGCTGACGCTGAACGGGATGCAGTGGCTGATCAACGGGCGCAGCTTTGAGATGGACAAGGTCGCGGCCGATGAGGTCGTGACGCGCGGCGCGACCGAGGTGTGGGAGTTTGTCAACGCGCTTAACCCCGGCCACATGATGGAGGCGAACGGCATGCCGCATCCCATCCACATCCATGGCACCCAGTTCACCGTGCTTGGCCGGAGCACGCTGCCCGAGCTGCAGAAGCTGCAGGACGGCACGCGCGACGGCCTGGTGGACACGGGCCTGCACGACACCGTGCTGGTG
Organism: Thermoflexales bacterium; assembly: GCA_019694215.1. Taxonomy (GTDB): domain Bacteria; phylum Chloroflexota; class Anaerolineae; order J036; family Brachytrichaceae; genus Brachythrix. The sequence continues at coordinate 4,915 of JAIBCK010000085.1, read as the reverse complement.
ATGCCGGGCGAGAGCGTCAAGCTGCTGATGCAGTTCAACGAGGCCGGGCGTTTTCTCTTCCACTGTCACAACCTCGAACACGAGTCCCAGGGCATGATGCGCAACGTCGATGTGCGCGCCTGAGCGATGACCGCACAGGGCCTTCACATCCGCGAGACCCCCGCCGATGATCCGGCGGCGGTCGCCCTCATCGCGGCCCTGGATGCCGAGCTGGGCTCGACCTACCCCGCCGAAAGCCGCCACGGCTACAGCGTCGCCAAACTGCTGGCCGAGGGCGTGCGCTTCTTCGTCGCCACGGTCGATGGCGTCCCGGCCGGCTGCGCGGGGATCAAGATCGTGCCGGGCGCCTTTGCCGAAGTCAAACGCATGTATGTTCGCCCTGACCGGCGCGGCCTGCGGCTGGGCGAGCGCCTGCTCGATGCCCTCGCCGATGCGGCCCGCGCAGAAGGTCTGAGCGTTTTGCGTCTGGAGACCGGCATCCATCAACACGCCGCCATCCGGCTGTATGAGCGGACCGGCTTCCACCGCATCCCACCCTTCCCACCGTACTGGGACGACCCCGTCAGCCTGTGCTACGAGAAGCGCCTGGCGCGCACCCATCCGGACGCAGTGCGTTGGGATGCGCGCTACCGTGATCCGAAGGCCAAGGGCTATCACGAGCCCGCGCCCTTGCTCGTTGAGCACGCCGGCCTGTTGCCGGCGCATGGGCTCGCGCTGGATGTGGCGATGGGGCTGGGCGGCAGCGCCGGCTTTCTGCTCGAGCGCGGGCTGCGCGTGCTGGGCGTGGATGTGTCCGAGGTCGCGTTGCGCGCGGCCCGCGCGCGCTGGCCCGGCCTGGCCGCGGTGGTGGCGGATTGCGAGGCCTTTGACCTGCCTGACAACGCGCTCGACGTCATCGTCAACTTCCGCTACACCCAGCGCTCGCTCTGGCCGCGTTTCGCGCGCTGGCTGCGGCCCGGCGGCGTGCTGATGATCGAGTCGTTCGGCGTCGCCAAGCGCGCCGACATGCCCGATGCCAACCCGGCCTATTTCCTCCAGCCCGGCGAGTTGGCCCGCGCCTTTGCCGGCTGGCGCATCGTGGCCTGTCACGACGCCCATCCGGCCCGACCGATGAGCGCGAGCCTCGTCGCGCTCAAGCCGGCCTGATCGCGCCCGGACCCCCGATCGCGTTCGTTGTCAGTGAGGCGTCAGCTTCATTTGAGGTCCTTCCTCATACACTCCCTGCGTAAGACAAATCGTCACCAGGAGGATCATGATGGAAGCGCCAATCGTACGCACCGACTACGAACAGATGAAGGAGATCGCCGCGCGCTTTGCGCAGGCGGCCGAGGAAAACCGCAGGATGCTGCAAGGCCTGCGCCATGACAAGGAAGTCCTGCAGGGCGGCGACTGGATCGGGGTTGGCGCGCGCGCCTTCTACGCCGAGATGGACGGCCAGGTGCTGCCCTCGCTGACGCGCCTGGTGGCTGGCCTCGACCGCGCGGCGGCCGCGGCCCGTCAGATCAGCGGCATCGTGCAGCAGGCCGAGGCGGATGCCGCCGCCGTGCTCAACCGCTACGGGCACGAATCCGGGCGCGTGATTCACCCGGGCCCGATCGACCCGCTGCCGGAGTATGGCCCGCGCGATTTCGAGAATGTGCCGCCCATGCCGATGCCGCAGGCGCCGCCGTCCAGCGAGCCCGAGATCCCGCTGCCGCAAATCCGGCTGCCCGACCTGGAGAACCCCGACTACCGCGACGTGATGCCCGTGCCCGCGCCGTATGAGCGACCGTTTGACGACGGCGCGCCGCCCTACTTCGACGAGGGCCGTCAGGGCTTTGAGCATGGCCCGTTGACGGCGGTCAACCCGCTGGTCAAGCTCGGCATCGCGGGCGCACAGAAGTTCATGGAGAACAGCGGCATCAAGGGACTTCAGGCCATCGCGAAGAACGCCGGCCCGGTGATCGGCGTCGGGATGAATGCGATCAAATACTCGCACGGTGACATCGATGGATCGTTTGACTGGAGCCGCTTCATCATCGCCAATGTCAAGGACGCCGGGTTGATGGCGATGAAGGCGCCCCTGACGGCCTTCTACGAGGGGCTCTTCGCGACCACGGGCATCGCCGGTGGCGCGGCAGCCGGATCGGTCGTCCCGGGCGCGGGCACTGCCGCCGGTGCCGCCGCGGGCGCCGCCGGGAGCGTGCCGGCCGCCGTGATCGCGGCGACGGTGACGACATCCGCCATCGATGCGCTGTGGGGGGATGCCATCGTCAACGGTCTGGATGACCTGTATCTCCGCCACGTCCGGCCGGTCCTCTTTCCCTGAATGCACAACCTAGATATCTAACCACCCGGAGACACGGCCATGACCACTCAAATCGCAACCCTTCGTCTGACCACGGGCGAGCTCTTCGTCGCCCTGAATGAAATGAACCTCGGCAGCGGCATGCTCGGGGCGACCAGCTCGCTCGCCCAGGTGCCCGACACCGAGTTGAGCGCCTTCCTCGTCGACGGTCGCGCCCGCCTGCTGGCGCGCGGGCTCTTGCGGCCGGATGAATACGGCAAGACCGTCGTCGCGCCCGGGCTGCGCCATGTCCTGGTGCGCAGCGTGCGCCCGCAGGCGGCCATTTGGTTGATGCGCGCCAGCACCGACGCGAAGGGCCCGGCCCAGACCTTCATCGCGCTCGACCGCGAGGGCGGGGTGGCGTATCGCCCGGATGCCGATGCCGCGCTGCACGACTTCATCCCGATTGCCGAGTCGGGGGCGCTGGCCCAGCTGGCCACCGAGATCGTCATGACGCAGGCGATGGTCGACGCACAGCCGGGTGGGGCGCGCCCCCGCTCGTGGATGCTGCCCCTGTCGCTCATCACTGCCGTCACCGAGCGCGCCGCCGAGGGCGACGCCGGTGACGACCCGACCGGTTTGATGGGGGCCGGCATGTCCGCCGCCGATGCCGCGGAGCTGTTCGAGGCCTGCCGCTCGACCGAGACGCGCGGCGCGCTGACCGGCTACGCGACCGGCGCCCAGGGCCTCTCGCTGGTTTGGATGGCGCGGGCGGGCGTGATGTGGACCGTGCGCATGGACGGCGACTCGGGCATGGCGTTGGTGCGGCGCTGCGATCTGGCCGCCGCCGCCCAGCAGGCCGCCGCGCTGGCCGTCAACATGGCCGGCCGCGTGTGGCGCGCAACGGTCAAACAGTAGGCTTAGCGTCGGCAGGCGTCGACCAGGCCATCGAACAGGGCCTGCATCTCCGGGATGTGGAGCAGCGCCTCCGGGTGCCACTGCACCGCAACGCCAAACGGATGATCGGCCACTTCGATGGCTTCGACGTGGCCGTCCGGAGAGAGCGCCGTCGGGCGCACCCGTGGCGAAGGTCGGGCGACCATCTGGTGGTGCATGCTGTTGACGCTGAGCACCGGCTTGCCCAGCAGGCGTGCAAGGTGCGAGTCCTCGGCGACCTGCACGGGGTGCGCGAGATAGCTGTCCGGGTAGTCGCTCCCGCCGTAGGTGTGCTTCATTGCGTTGGGCGCGCGGGACACCTCCTGATACAGCGTCCCACCCAGCGCCACGTTGACCACCTGGGAGCCGCGGCAGATGCCAAAGAAGGGCGTGCCCTCATCGGCCGCCCAACGGGCCAAAGCCATCTCGACCCGGTCGCGGTCAGCGTCCACGCCGGCCGTCTCGGCCTCGCGGGCCGCGTGATACAGCGCCGGTTCGACATCACCGCCGCCTGTGAACAGGATGCCATCCAGGCGCTCGAAGACCGCCCGGGCCGTCTCGTCGCTCAGCCCGTGGGGGATGAGGACGGGCAGACCGCCGGCCCGCTCGAGCCCGGTGACGATGCCTTCGACCAACGTATCCAGTTCGGCGCGGATCGGGTCACGATCCGCATGCATGGTGATGCCAATCAGGGGTTTCTTCACGCAGACACCTCGCGCACAAGTTTATTCAGGTCGTAGTCGGAGCCCGGCTCGGCGGCCTTGAGCGCATCGTAGGCGCTGAAGAAGCGCTTCAGCTTGGCATCCTTCTGGCCCGGCTCCGGGGCGATGTCGATCGCGCCGATCAACAGCATGCGCGCGAGAAGTTCATCGAAACCCTCGCGGTTGTAGTAGGTCACGCCCTGCCACTCGTTGACGCGCCAGTGGTCGCGCACGTCGACGTCCGCGGCCAGGGCCCGGATGATGGCCGGGGCCTCGCTCGCGGTCTTGCGGTGCCAGTCCTGATGGACGACCAGCGCGCGCGTCAGCGCCGTGGCGCGCCAGGCTTCCTCGCTGCTGCGGCCGTAGTCGCGCAGCGCGGCTTCGATGATGCCGTTCAACCGCCACTCGGCCATGCGGGCGCGCCCGAGCGCGCCGGGGTCCGAGCGGTCCCCGGCCGCGACGACGCGGCCGAGCATGTGGGTGAACAGCCACGGGAAGACAAAGCTCCACTTCTCCGGCGTATCGATCACCGGCTGCGTCGCCAGCGCGCGCTCGACCTCGAGCCGGGTCTCGCCGGCCATGCCCTCGATGGCCGCCTCGGACAGCCCCGCCTGCGCCAGCTCGGACGCCTCCTCGAAGAGCGCGCGACAGCGCGCCTCGATCATGTTCATCGTCTCGCGCCTCGGCTCCGGCGCCTCCGCCAGAAGGGCCTCGAAAGTGTGCGCGTTGACCAGGGCGCGATACGCGCTGTGCAGCGGTTGCAGGTAGGCCATGCGCAGCGCCTCCTCGATGTCGGGCACGCCCGCGCCATGCAGCGAGGCGGCGAGCGCGGCATACCGCCCGTCGGGATCGACGATCTCGCGGATGCCGGTGAAGACGTGGCACTCGTACGGCCCGAGCTCGAAGTGCATGCCGTCCTCGATGAGTTCATCGGAGGGGTGCAGATACTCCAGCCCGGTGAACTGATCGCGGAAGAGGACGAAGCGGTTCGCGCCGCCCTGCAGGGCCAGGC
>JAIBCK010000184.1 GCA_019694215.1 Thermoflexales bacterium | reverse complement strand
TGACGGCTGCCGACATCCACGATTGGCTGCTGCGTTGGTTCAATCCGCACCCCACGCTGCTGGGGCCGACCGCCGAGGACCGGGAACGCTTCTACGCGCTGACCCGCTATCCCGATGAGGCGGAGGACGGTGAAATCGAACTGGCCAGCGGCGACTTCGCGCAGCGGCTGTTCTTCGGCCAACCACGTTCGGACGTGGACAACGGCACCTGGCTGTTCGACGGCCTGCCGCATCGGGTCATCGTCATGGACCGTCTGCGCATGACGCCGTCGACGGGCCATATCACCGGCGAGACGCGCAAGGGCGGCGACGCGGTCAACGCGCTATTCGACCAGATGCCGGAAGACACGGTAATGTGCCTGACGCTGGTCGCCACACCGCAGGACGTGCTCGAAGCGCACCTGAACCATCTGAGCAGGAAGTCGGTCGGCGAGACGCTCGCCTCGGAGCAGACCCGGCAGGACGTGCAGCAGGCGCGAGGCCTGATCGGCAGCGCGCACAAGCTCTATCGCGGCGCGCTGGCCTTCTATCTGCGCGGCCACGATCTGGCCCAGCTCGATGCGCGCGGGCTGCAGCTGGTCAACGTCATGCTCAACGCCGGCCTGCAGCCGGTGCGTGAAGAAGACGAGGTGGCGCCGCTCAACAGCTACGTGCGCTGGCTGCCGTGCGTGTTCGACCCGGCTTTCGACAAGCGACAGTGGTACACCCAGCTGATGTTCGCGCAGCACGCTGCCAACCTCGCGCCGGTGTGGGGCCGTAGTCAGGGGACCGGGCATCCGGGCATCACCTTCTTCAACCGCGGCGGTGGTCCGATCACCTTCGATCCCTTGAACCGGCTCGACCGGCAGATGAATGCGCATCTGTTCCTGTTCGGCCCCACGGGTTCGGGAAAGAGCGCCACGCTCAACAACATCCTGAACCAGGTGACGGCGATCTACCGACCGCGCCTCTTCATCGTCGAGGCGGGCAACAGCTTCGGCTTGTTCGGGGACTTCGCCGCGCGGCTCGGGCTGACGGTGCATCGCGTCAAGCTCGCGCCTGGTGCGGGGGTGAGCCTCGCGCCCTTTGCCGACGCGCACCGCCTGGTGGAAACGCCCAGCCAGGTGCAGACCCTGGACGCTGACGATCTGGACGAGGACCGCGACCAGGCTGCGCAGGTGTCGGATGCGGACGAGCAACGCGACGTGCTGGGCGAACTGGAGATCACCGCGCGGCTGATGATCACCGGCGGCGAGGACAAAGAGGAAGCGCGCATGACGCGCGCCGACCGCAGCCTGATCCGTCAGTGCATCCTCGATGCGGCCCGACGTTGCGTGGCCGAGAAGCGCACGGTGCTCACGCGCGACGTGCGCCATGCGCTGCGCGAGCGCGCTGGCGACGCCACACTCCCGGAGACGCGGCGCACCCGGTTGCTGGAGATGGCTGACGCCATGGACATGTTCTGCCAGGGCGTCGATGGCGAGATGTTCGACCGGCCCGGCACGCCCTGGCCCGAGGCGGACATCACGATCGTCGATCTGGCGACCTTCGCCCGCGAGGGCTACAACGCCCAGCTCTCGATCGCCTACATCAGCCTCATCAACACCGTGAACAACATCGCCGAGCGCGACCAGTTCCTCGGCCGGCCGATCATCAACGTCACCGACGAAGGCCACATCATCACCAAGAACCCGCTACTCGCACCCTACGTGGTCAAGATCACCAAGATGTGGCGCAAGCTCGGCGCCTGGTATTGGCTGGCGACCCAGAACATCGACGACCTGCCCAAGGCGGCAGAACCGATGCTCAACATGATCGAATGGTGGATCTGCCTCTCCATGCCGCCTGATGAGGTAGAGAAGATCGCGCGCTTCCGCGAGTTGAACCCGGCGCAGAAGGCGCTGATGCTGTCCGCCCGCAAGGAGGCCGGCAAGTTCACCGAAGGCGTGATCCTCTCGAAGTCGATGGAAGTGCTGTTCCGCGCGGTGCCCCCCAGCCTCTATCTGGCGCTGGCCCAGACCGAGCCGGAAGAGAAGGCCGAGCGCTATCAGCTTATGCAGCAGTACGGCATCGGTGAGCTGGATGCCGCCTTCAAGGTGGCCGAGAAGATCGACCGCGCCCGCGGCATCGAGTCGCTCGCGCTCGATGCGCTGGCGTGAAGGAGGGGGCGATGACTTTGCCTCGTTTTGTCCGTTCCCGCTTCTTCCTCGCTGGACTGCTGGCGACCGCGCTGCTGCTCACTGCGGCTGTGTGGGCTTTCCTGCGTCCGCATGCCGCGGCATCTGGAGTGCATCATCCTGGCGTGACGTTTCCTGTCACCGCTGCGGCTCAAGTCGATCCTGATTCATCAGCGCCCGCAGGGCCACCTTGGCGCTACGGCCGCGTGGATGCGCGTTTCACGGTGGTCGAGTACGCCGACCTCGAATGCCCGTTCTGCCGTGCGTACTTCGCCGTGCTCAAACGCTGGATCGACCAACATCCCGAGGTCGCCTGGCAGTGGCATCACCTGCCGCTCTCGATGCACGAGCCCGCGGCATCCGCCGATGCGCGCCTGGTCGAGTGCGTCGGTCAGGCCGGCGGCCACGCCGCGTTCTGGCAGGCCG
>JAIBCK010000008.1 GCA_019694215.1 Thermoflexales bacterium | reverse complement strand
CAGCCGAAGCGGGTCGATATTTCCCGCTATGCGCTTCTCTCCATCGCCGCCGCCCTGGCCACCATCCTGCTCAAGGGGCTGGCCTATCTGCTGACCGGCTCGGTCGGACTGCTCTCCGACGCGCTCGAGTCGCTGGTCAACCTGGCGGCCGCCACGCTGACGCTGATCCTGCTGCGTTATGCCGCCCGCCCGCCGGACGAGGAGCACAGCTACGGTCACACCAAGGCTGAGTATTTCGCCAGCGGCGCGGAGGGCGCACTGATCATCCTGGCGGCCGTTTCGATCATCACCAGCGCCCTGCCCCGCCTGCTCAAGCCCGTCGCGCTGGAATCCATGGACCTCGGCGTGCTGCTCTCGGCTGCTGCATCGGTGATCAACCTGGTCGTGGCCCGCATCCTGCTGCGCGCCAGCCGCGAGCATCACTCGATCGCGCTGGAAGCCGATGCCCACCACCTTATGACCGATGTCTGGACTTCAGGCGCGGTGCTGGTTGGCGTGATCATCGTCTCGATCACGGGCTGGCTGATCCTGGATCCGATCATCGCGTTGGTGATGGGGGCCAACATCATCTGGACGGGCGTGCAGCTCATTCGGCGTTCGGCGCTCGGCCTGCTCGACACCGCCATCGCCCCCGCCGACCTCGCCAGGGTGCAGGCCATCCTGGATGTCCATCGCGCCCAGGGGATTCAATTCCATGCGTTGCGCACGCGTCAGTCGGGCGAGCGCAATTTCATCTCCCTGCACGTCCTGGTCCCGCCGGAGTGGTCGGTCTCGCGCGGGCATGCTCTGCTCGAAAAGATCGAGGAGGAGCTGCGCCAGGCGGTCCGCGGCACGCACGTCTTCACCCACCTCGAACCGCAGGGCGATCCGGCCGCCGACGCCGACCAGACGCTGTAGCGCACGTTGGCCGAAAAACGCAAACGCGGGGGCGGCTGTTCCGCCCTCGCGTTTCTATTGACTGCGTTCGTTTTGCGGCGCGCTCAGGCCGTCGCCCGCCGCATGGCCACGGACAGCACGCCGTAGGCGGAGATCCACGCATCCTTGACTTCGGGGGTGAAGGCCGGGCCGAGGGTCTGTTCGAGCGCCCACAGGAAGGCCGCCCCAAAGGTGTTGACGTCGCGCGGCTGTACGCCGTAGTTCACATGGCGTGACCCGAGCGAGCGCACCTGATCGTTCATCGCCTCAGGCTTGTCGAGGCCCGCGATGGCCAGACCGATGGCGGTGAACACCATGCGACCCTGCGCCTTGATATCGCCTTTGAAGAGGGGGCGCAGCGACGGATCGATCTCGAAGAGCTTGGTGTACAGCAACTCACCCGTCTCGTCAGCCATCGGCTCGATCGTCTTGAAGGTCTCTTTCAGCAACTTGACTTGGTTCGCGTTCATCGTTTCTCCTGGCGGGCCACACCTGTCGGCCGGCTCGCGCTTCAGATTATCCACTGACACCGCCGATGCACCAGCCAGGCGGGCGGAAAACGCCGGCCACCCGGCTGCGCTGCGGTAAAGTCCGGGCGCATGAAACTCCAGACCCGCGCGTTCATCCGGCTGGCCTTTGTCAACCTGCTGCTCGGGTTGAGCGCCTTCCTTCTGGCGGCCGCCGCGGAGCCGCTGGGGCTGGACGCGCGGCTGGCGGCATTGCGTTATCCGGCCATGCACTTCCTGACCGTGGGCTGGCTCACCCAGCTCATCGTCGGGGTCGCGATCTGGCTCTTTCCCCTGCCGCCGCAGAGCGGCGCGGTCTGGGCGACGCCCTCGGGCTGGATCGGGATGGGCCTGCTCAATGGCGGGCTGGTGCTCAGGCTGCTGGGCGAAGTGGGGCCGGCTTTCGGCGGGTCCGCCTGGGCGGGCCTGGCCCTGATGCTCAGCGCGCTCGCGCAGGCGATCGCCGCATGGCTGTTTGTCGCGCTGCTGTGGCCGCGCCTGCGCCCACCCCGGCCGCGCCCACCCGCCGCGTCATGAGGTCCATCCCCTCCGTCTTCCTGACCCGGGCGGCCACACTGCACCTTGGCCTCGGCTTCACCCTCGCCGCGCTGGCGCTGTGGGCAAAAGGCGGCGGCGGAAGCAGCTCGCTGCTGCTGCTGCGCGAAAGCCACCTGCACACGCTGCTGGTGGGTTGGCTCATTCAGTTTGCCGTCGGCGTTGGGTTTTCGATCTTCCCTCGCCTGCCGGATGGTTCGGCGGGCCGCTGGGCGAAGCTGGTCTGGGTCGCGGCCGGGCTGATCAACATCGGCGTGATCCTGGGTACGCTCGCACCGTTTGTCGGCGCGCAGGCCGGCCTCCTTGCTGCGCTGGCGACGTTGCTCGAACTTGCCGCGCTCGCGCTCTTCATCGCGCTGCTGTGGCCACGCATTCGCACGGTCAACCCGACCTGGCCAACCAACCTGCCCGTCGCCCGGGGCCGTCAGCCGCCGCCGCCCTGATCCTGGCCGCACAACGAAAATAGAAGCGCGCCGACGGGCTTGCCGTCGGCGCGCATTTCAGAGCTGAATCGAACAGGCCTACTGCACGATCAGCACAGTGACCATGCCGAACATGCCGGCAGGCGACTCGGCGTGGGTCAGAATGTGGCAGTGATACGCCCACACGCCCTCGGTGTGCGCTTCGATGATGACGTCCCAGCGCTCGCCCGGAGCCACGTTCAACGTGTCGCAGTAGAAGGGCTGCGGAAGGTTCCAGCCGTCCTTGCTGAAGACGAGCTGCTCGATGCCGTGCAGGTGCATCGGGTGGATCATCAGGCCCTCATTCATGTAGCGCACGCGGATGCGCTCGCCCTTCTTGGCCACGATCGGCTGCGTGTTCGGGAAGCCCTTCCCGTTCAGCGTGAAACCACCAATCGTGTCGTTCAGGATGATGGTGTAGTCGGAATCGTACTTCGGGTCCTTGGACTTGTCCTTCGGTTCGATGATGAACGGCGCCATCAGGCCGGCGGTGACCTGCGCCGCGGCATTGTGGTGCGAGTGATACATGTGCGAACCGGGGTTCTTGGCCACGAACTCATACGCGAAGGTCTCGCCCGGCTTGACAACCGGCTGCGTGACGAACGGCACGCCATCGACCTTGTTCGGAAGCAGACAGCCGTGGAAGTGGATGGCCGTGCTCTCCTTGAGCTTGTTGGTCAGCACCACACGGACGGTGTCACCCTCGGTGACGCGGATCTCGGGGCCAGGCACGGCACCGTTGTAGCCCATGCCGGTGACCTTCTGCCCGGCCATGACCTCCCAGGTCACTTCCGAGGCCGTGATCTCGAAGACCTTGACGTTGCCGTCCATCTTCGGCGTCACCTTGTTCTTCCAGAACTTCTCGTCCTTGCCAGCATTGGCCAGAAATGCCTTGACCGCCTTCTCATGGTCGCCATCCATGTCGTGGTCCTGCTGGGCGGGCGCAGCAGCCTTGGCGGCAGCCGTGGCCTGTTCGCTCGCGTGCGCATCGCTGGCGGCGGCCGTCGCCGCGACCGGGGCATTGCGCGTCGCCACATTCGCAGGGGTCGCGCAGGCGGCCGTGCCAAGGCCAACGCCGGCCAGGCCTGCCATCTTGATGAAATCTCGTCGGTTGGGAATCTTCGTGCTTGCCATTTTTAGGGTTTCCTCTCTATGCCTTCTACCTGAGAACGTTGCGCCGGACTCGCGGGCCAGCGCGACACAAGACACCGTCTTATCACAGGGTCCGGCCGTTTTTCGATAGCCAGGTGGTCAGTTTTCGTTTCGCCGGTTGGCTAGGCGCGCAGGGTTTTCCGGGCGCTTTCGATTCCTTCGATCAGCGCATCGACATCCTGTGGCATCGAATAGACGTAGAAACTCGCCCGCGTGGACGCGGTGATCCCGAGGCGTTCGTGCAGAGGCTGGGCGCAATGATGCCCGGCCCGTACCGCGATGCCGCGCTGGTCGAGCAGCGACGCCAGGTCGTGCGGGTGGACGCGCGGCAGCGTAAAGGCAATCGCGCCGCCGTGCCGGTCAGCCGTGTCCGGGCCGAGAATTCGCAACCCCGGCACCTCGGACAGCCGCTCCAGCGCGTAGTCGGTGATCTCGATTTCATGCGCGCGCACGTTGGCCATGCCCAGCGCGCTGAGATAGCGCACCGCGGCCCCCAGCCCGATCGCTTCGACAAACGCCGGCGTGCCCGCTTCGAACTTGAGCGGGACCTCATTCCACGTCGCGCCCTCAAATGAGACCCGCGAGATCATGTCCCCGCCGGTCAGAAACGGGGGCATGGCCTCCAGCAGCTCGCGCCGCCCATACAGCACGCCGATGCCGGTGGGGCCGAGCATCTTGTGACCGGAACACACGAAGAAGTCGACGCCGAGGTCGGCCACGTTCACGGGCATGTGTGGGGCCGACTGCGCCCCATCCACAATCACCCGCGCCCCCACTGCGCGGGCGCGCGCCACGACCGGGCGCGGGTCGGTGATGGTGCCCAGCACATTCGAGACTTGCGCAAACGTGATCAGGCGCGTGCGCGGCGTGATGAGGGCGTCGAGCGCTGCGAGCGACAGCGTGCCATCCACGCCGACGGGCCAGAAGCGCAGCACCACCCCGCGCTCCCTGGCCAGCACCAGCCAGGGCACGAAGTTGGCGTGGTGCTCGAGCTCGCTCAGGATGATCTCGTCGCCCGCCTTCAGAAAGGTGCGGCCATAGCTGTAGGCTAGCAGGTTGAGTGATTCCGTTGCGTTGCGGGTGAAGACGATTTCTTCCGGCGAGGGTGCCCCCAGGAAGTCGGCGACCTCGGCGCGGGCGGCATCATAGGCCGCGGTGGCCGCCTCGCTCCAGGCATACACACCGCGATGAACATTGGCGTAGCCCCGGCGATAGACATCGTCCATCGCGCGGAGGACCGCCTCCGGTTTTTGAGAGGAGGCCGCCGAATCCAAAAAGACGGTGTCGCCGCGCGTGAGGAGGGGGAAGTCCTGTCGGACCTTGCTGGCATCAAACATGAGGCTGTCTCAAGCCTGATTCTAGCCGCCCCGAAGATGCGTTCGAACGACGAACGCCCGCAACTATTCCGGCGGACGAACGAGCAGGACGGGGACGTGGGCGTGCCGGCTGACGCGATCGGCGACGCTGCCGATCAGGGCGCGGGCCAGGCCGCCCCGGCCATGGGTGGACATCACCACGATGCCGGCTCCGATCACCTCGAGATGCCGCAGCAACGTTTCCGCCGTTGGACCCTCCAGCACCTCGTGCTCGACGTTCAGGCCGGTCTCACGCAGCCGTCGCGCGACCGCGGCCAGATATTCCTCGGCTCGCGCGGCCAGCGGGTTGGTAAGCACGGCCGTGCGCTGTTCGGCCGACCAGGTAGGGTTGAAGTGTGCGCCGTCATATTCGACCGGCGGGGAAACAAAGACCGTTTGATCGATCCGGTCAACGACCTCGGTCAGCGCCACCGTCGCGCCAAAACAACGCGCCAGCGCCCCGGCATGCACGAGCGCCTGCTCGGCGAACTCGGAGCCGTCCAATGGAACCAGGATCTTTGAGAACATGACGTGAGTACTCCTCCGCAGGCGATGATCGCCGCAGTTGTCGGGCAACTGCCCGGGCTAGCCGGGCTTGTTCGGCCCAGGTCGTATCAACATGACGGGGATCGAAACCCGTCGAGTGACATGATCGGCCACGCTGCCGAGCAGAAAACGCCCCATCCCGGAGCGTCCGTGCGTGGCCATCACGATGAGATCGGCGTCTTCGCTGCGGGCCGTCATGAGGATGGCATCCGCGACCGCGCCCTCGGCGATGCGCGTCTCGACCCGCGTCACGGTGGCGCGCAGGCGCGTCGCTACGGCCTCCAGATAGGCGCTTGCGCGCTCGGCATCCCGCACGCGCAGGTCCGCCAGTACGATGGGCTGGTCGACGTAGTACTCGAGCATCGGGTGGTCGGGCACGCTGAGCAGCACCAGCGCGGCATCCATGCAGCGCGCGAGCGGAACGGCCACATCGAGCGCAGACTCGCCCAGCGGGCTGCCATCGAGCGGAATCAGAATGCGGTGATACATGATCGTTGGGCGCCTTCAGGCCGCCGGTGGATCGCCCCGCCGCACGAGCAGGACGGGCACCCGTGAACCCTGGGTGACCCGGTCCGCGACGCTGCCAAGACGCCAACGGCCAAACCCGCTCCGCCCATGGGTGGCGATGACAATGAGATTGACGGAGTTCAACTCTGCCTGACGCAGGATTTCGTCTGCGGCCATCCCCTGCCCAACCTGGAAGCGCGCCGTGATGCCCTCTGCAGCGAGCGCGCGCACTTTCTCGGCCAGATAGGCGGCGCAATGCTCGACCGAGTCATCGGTCGGGAGCGCGATGATGTCGGTGGCCTCGACGTAGAAATGTGTGACCGGATGTCCGGCCACGCGCATCAGGATGATCTCGGCGGGACACGGCAGCGCGACAGCGCGCGCGGCATCGAGGGCGAGCTCGGCGAACTCGGATCCGTCCAACGGAACGAGAATGCGCTGATACACGGCAGCCTCCCGTGGGTGCGGACGCTAGCTCAGGTCCGGGCGAACGAGCAGCACCGGCACCTTGGCCGAGTGCGTGATGCGATCCGCGACACTGCCCATCAGGAAGCGGGTCAACCCGCTCCGGCCGTGCGTGGACATGGCGATCAGGTCGATGCCATGTTTCTCCGAGTAGTCCAGGATCGCGGCCGCCACGTTCGTCCCCTCGATGGCGACGGCGTGGGCGTTGTACTCGCGCTCGCGTAGCAACTCGGCCTGGGCATGCACATAGTGCGTGGCGTCGGCGCGCGCGTCATCGAGCGCGGCCTGGATCACCCCCGCATCGGTCGGGTAGTAGCGCAGGGGAAGATCTTCATGCACGGTTGCCAGAATCAATTCGGCACCCATGCAGCGAGCGAACTCGGCAGCCGGGCGCAGCGCGGCTTCAGCCATAACGGAACCATCCAAGGGCACCAGAATCTTGGTGAACATGGGGCACCTCCACCCTGACCCTACCGCGTCTGCGTCATTGGATCGTCAGGCAAGGGTCCGAACCTGGCCTGTCCGAATGGTCAGTTTCGCGCCGACAGATGGCCATTCAGGCCGTCGTGTCCGGGCGCACGCCGATGTTGCGGCGGATGGCAAAGGCGACAGCCTCGACCCGGTTGCCCACCCCGAGCTTGGACAGGATGGCGCTGACGTGAAACTTGACCGTGGAGGCACTGAGGTGCATGCGGGCGGAGATGTCCGTATTGTTGAGGCCCTCAACCATGTGGCCAAGGATCTCGCGCTCGCGTTCGGTAAGGTCACTGCCCGGTTCGGGCGGACGGTTCATCGTGCGGATGAGGGCGTCTGCGGCCTCAGGCCCAAGCGTGCGCTTGCCCTGGTGGGCGGCCCGGATGGCCTTGGCCAGATCGTCGGCCGAGGCGGTCTTGAGCAGGTAGCCCGTCGCGCCGGCCTGCAGCGAGCGCTGCACCAGGTCGTCGGTGTCAAAGCTGGTCAAGGCAATGATGCGCGCCGCCGGGAAACGCGCCCGGATCGCCGCGGTGGCTTCGATGCCATCCATGCGCGGCATGAGCATGTCCATGAGGACGACATCGGGCTGGGTGTGCTCATATAACAGCACCGCTTGTTCGCCATCCGGGGCCTCGCCGGCCAGCGCCAGGTCCTCATAGGCCTCCAGCAGCGCGACCAGGCCCTTGCGGACCATGACGTGATCATCCACCACGAGCACTCGAATCATTTCTCTTGCCACTCCCAAGTCAACAGGATGTCGGTCCCGGTGCCGACTGCGCTGTCGATGTCGAGCGCGGCACCGATCTCCGCCGCCCGCTCGCGCATGATGCGCAGCCCGAAGTTGGTCCCGGCCACGGCATTCAGGTTGAAGCCTGTCCCATTATCATGGATCAGCATCATCGCCCCGCTCTGGCGGGTGTTGATCTGGATGCTCGCCTCGGTGGCCCGGCTGTGCTTTGCGACGTTGTGAAGCGATTCCTGCGCAATACGGTAGAAAGCCACCTGCACATCGCCGGGCAGGCGGGTCTGCTCATCGGCCTGGACGTCGATCTGGATGCCGAGCCGCGACGAGGATGCGTTGGCGAGCTGACGGATCAGGTCCGAGAGTCTGCTCTCGGTGAGCGCGGAGGGGCGCAGTTCGATGAGCAGCGAACGCATCTCGGCCAGCGCACTGCGGTTTAGGCGGCGGATGTCCTCGAGCTGGCGCCGGCCGGCCTCGAGGTCGCGCTCCCAGGTCTGGGGCAGCAGTTCGGCCATGATGCTCGCCGAGAAAAGCGATTGGGTGACGGCATCATGCAGATCGCGCGCAAGCCGGGTGCGCTCGGACATCACGGCCAGCTGATTGGACTTGAGGCGCAGTTCCTCATCGCGGCGACGGCGGTCACTGATGTCGCGCAGGATGACGGAGTAGTACGTCTCCCCACCCTCCGTGATGCGCGTGATGCCTGCCTCGGCGGGGAACTCCTCACCATTTTGGCGAACGCCGACGATGTCGCGGCGTTCGCCCATGCGGCGGGCCTGCTCGGGCGCCTCGCCAAAGCCACGCACCAGGGCGGCGTGTCGGGATTGGTAGCGCGCCGGCAGAAGCAGGTCAAGCGGTTGGCCGATCAGCGAAGCGGCGTCATGGCCAAACACGATCGTCACCCCGTGGTTGGCATAGATGATGTTCTGCCCCCCGTCGATGATCAGGACGGCGTCGCTGGTGGCATCCACGACCTGCACGAGCAGGTGCGCGACATTGGCTGAGATCGTCATACGAAATGAGACACCCGCATTATCGCATTGACCCGGTGGCGGGCTGGCGATTCGGTCAGCGCAAACTGGCCAGGTGACCAGGTGCGGACCGGCGGCCTGGGGGTTATCCACACCCGGGCGTATGCCTACCGTCCCGCCTATGGAAAGCGCAGGCAAGGCCGGTGTGCTGATCGCCGACGACCATCCCGATGTCGTCCGGGCGCTCACGGCCCTGCTGAGCGTCCAACCCGACTTCACCCCGCTGGGCAGCGCGCGGACGAGCGGCGAGCTGATGGACGCCGTCGCCATGCGGCACCCCGACATCGTCCTGGTGGACTGGGAACTGCCCGGTTTTGATCCACGTCAGGGCGTGGCCGCCCTTCGGCGGGATGGTCACGGGCCGCAAATCGTGGCGATGAGCGGCTATGTACTGGCGGCCCGGGCCGCGATTGCGGCGGGCGCGGACCTTTTCGTCAGCAAGACCGATCCACCTGATCACGTGCTGGCCACGCTGCGCCGCCTGGCGCTCGGCCCGATCCCAGCTCCAAACGGCCACCGGCGCGGACCGCGCGCGACCACGGGCAACGTGGCAGGGTTGTAGCCGACCGGCGTTTGAGCGACTGGCCAGTTGACCAGTCAGTTATTGCCCGAAAGTCTGAGCCATGATTGGGATTGCTGCATATTCTTGCAGCAGCGAGGTATTAATCAAATGGCAACTCTCAAGAATCCGATTGGTCGCGGGCGCATCGTCGATGAGCCCAAGTTCGCAAAGTTCCTGTTCTCCGACACGCGCTCGTCGGTAATCTGGCTGGTCGTGCGCGTTCTGCTCGGCATCGACTGGGTCAACGCCGCGTCGCACAAGGTGACCGAGCAGGGCTGGCTCACCGGCACATCGCTGAAGGCCACGTGGGAGCGCATGATCGCCGATCCCGTTGGCACGGCCAAGCCCGCCATCTCGATCGACTGGTATCGCGACTTCATCAAGAGCCTGTATGCGTCGCAGTCCTGGACCTGGTTCGGGCCGCTGGTCGCCTACGGTGAGCTCTTCGTCGGCATCGGCCTGATCGTCGGTGCCTTCACGGGCATCGCCGCCTTCTTCGGCACGTTCATGAACTGGAACTTCATGATGGCCGGCACGGCGAGCACCAACCCGTGGATGATGGCCGTCGGCGGCCTGGTCATCCTGGCCTGGAAGGTCGCTGGCTACATCGGCGCGGACTTCTTCCTCCTCCGCTGGCTGGGCGTGCCCTGGCGCGGTGAGGATGCCCCCGCCAAGGCGGTCCCGGCTCCTTCGGCAGGAAAGTAACAATCCGCCGCACAACCGAATAGTCTTCTGGGCAGCGGACGGGAAACCGTCCGCTGCCTCGTTTTTCCGGATCGATTTGGCCCGGGTTGCCGCTCCGCGCCTTGCGCTGCGCCCCGCGACTCCCGCCCCTCCGGCCAGCCAGGCTGGATGCGCGCGCGACGTCACGCGATTTGCTCGGAATCATGAGAGCCGTCTCATTCGTCTCTCATGCTCGCGCGCCGCCAACCCGCGTAAGGTCATCTCAACGCCACTTGCGGGTTCATCTCTCTTCCCCTCCCCCTGAGATGAGTTCGCGAGCGGTGTTTCGTTTTTCCCATCGCCGCAGCCGCCTTTTCAAGCCATTTCCGCACATCGTGGCTCGAGCTTCCGGAGTCGAGCGGAAAAAACAAAGCTGGCGCACAACCGTGACAGGTCATGCGCCAGCCGTGAAAGGTCTGGATAAGAAAGGGAGGCCGGCTCAGCCGGCTTTTGGCGGCTCGGGCAGCATTTCGCGGACCAGCATGCGGAAGATGTCCGACTCGGTGATGACGCCGACCAAACGATCATTGTCGACGACCGGCATGCCACTGACCTTGTGGGCGAGCATGAGCGAGGCGGCCTCGCGGATGCTCGTGCGCGGCGTGACCGAGACGATGTTGCGTCGCATGATCTTGTCGACGGTCAGCGTATCGAGCAGATAGTTCAGCTCCCACACGCTGAGGGTGGTGGCCGCGGACGGTTCGGCCTCGCGGATATCGCCCAGGGTGACGATCCCGACCAGCTTGCCGTTCTCCAGCACCGGCAGACGCCGCACCTTGCGTTCCTTCATCAGGCGGTGCGCCTCGGGCAGCGTGGTCTTTGGCGTGATCGTGATTGGATTGGGCGTCATCCAGTCCAGTACTTGGTAGTTGACCATGGATAGTTGCTCCTGCTGTCCCCGACGATACGTTGCGGGGAGCGCCGTGTCGCCCGCCAACCAGCCAAATGGTGACTCGACGGTTGGCCATTCGCATCAGGTCTGGCCAGTCGGGCAGGAGACAGCACCCGGACGGAGAGGGACGGGGACACGGTCCCGCAATAGGCTGAACCATTGCAAGTCTGTCGCACCACATTGCACAAGGAGTCATTTATGTCGGAACCCGAAACCACGCCCACCGCTGAGCGGCGCCACAAGGAGCCGCAAACCCCGCGCGGGGCGGCGGCTTTTCTCTTTCTGATGCTGGCTGGCTATATCTTGTACTGGGCCTACCTCTGGTATGTCACGGTCATCGAGCGCGGCATTGCCGGCTAGGGGGAGGTCATCATGCACATCAATCGATACGAACGCGCCTGGCTCACTGCCGTCGCCGTCACGCTGGGGGTGTTTGCCGCCGCGATGCTGGTCGGCCTGTTGGCGTTTGGCATCCGCCTGCCCTCACCCGTCGCCCGGGTGGATCCGAACAACCTGGCCAACACGCCGTTCGCCAAACCGGGTCTCAAGTCGCTGGGCGGCGCGCGCTACGAGCTGTATGCCACCGCCAAGATGTGGCAGTTTGACGCGGGCCGCGAGGCCGGGCCGCTGGGCGTTCCGCCGCAGATCCGCATCCCGGCGCGCTCCGAAGTGACCTTCTACGTCACCAGCCTGGATGTCAACCACGGTTTCTACATCGAGGACCACAGCATCAACCTGGAGGTCGTGCCCGGGCAGATCGCCCGCGCGACGGTCACGTTTATGCAGCCGGGCGAATACAAGATCATTTGCAACCACTACTGCGGCGCCGGTCACCAGGTGATGTATGGCACCGTCATCGTGG
Organism: Thermoflexales bacterium; assembly: GCA_019694215.1. Lineage (GTDB taxonomy): Bacteria > Chloroflexota > Anaerolineae > J036 > Brachytrichaceae > Brachythrix. The sequence goes on along the minus strand of JAIBCK010000008.1, from coordinate 46,483 downwards.
AGTAGCGAGGCCACCATGCAAGCAACCCTTGAGAAGGCGGGCAACGCGCCCGCAATCGCGTTTCCGAAGCTCGCCCTGGTGAAGGACGAGCGCGCGCTGGTCGGCGCGCACATGATCACCGCGTTTTCGGCGCTGGCGATTGGTGCCCTGCTCGGGCCTTTCCAGGCATTTCACCGCGCGCCGGGCTTTGTCGAGGCCTTCCCGGACGCGGCCATCCCGGTCTTCAGCTACTACTACCAGGCGCTCACCGCGCACGGCACGCTGAACGCGCTGTTTTTCACCTTCATCTTCATCTCCGGTTTTTCCTACTTCATGACCGGGCGCTCGTTGCAGCGCAAGCTGTGGAGCCTGCCACTGGCGTGGGTGGGATTTGTCAGCATGCTTTTGGGCCTGCTGGCGATGCTCTACGTGCTGCTGACCGATCCACAGCGCTCGGCGGTGCTCTACACGTTCTACCCGCCGCTGATCGCGCCACCGCTCTTCTACATTGGGCTGGTGCTGCTCGTGCTGGGTTGTTGGATCACGGCAGCCAACGTCATCGTCACTGCCAACCTGTGGCGCAAGGAACACAAGGGCGAAGCGCTGCCGCTGGCCGTCTTCGCCGCCGTGGCCAACCACTGGATGTTCATCGTCTCGAGTGTCGGGGTCGCGGTTGAAGTCGTTGCGTTGCTCCTGCCGGCCTCGCTCGGCCTGATCACCCGCACCGACCCGCAGCTGTCGCGCGTGCTGTTCTGGTTCTTCGGGCATCCGCTGGTGTATTACTGGCTCGTCCCGGCCTACATCAGCATTTACACGCTTCTGCCCAACCAGACCGGCGTCAAACTCTTCTCGGACCCGCTGGCCCGTGTGGCCTTCCTCATGCTGATGATCTTCGCCCTGCCGACCGGGGTGCATCACCTGTTTGCGGACCCCGGCGTAAGCGAGGTCAACAAGGCCATCCACACCTTCTTCACGCTGCTGGTGGCCATCCCAAGCTTCATGACCGCGTTCAACATCGGCGCGACGCTCGAAGCGGCGGGCCGCGCGCGCGGCGGGCGCGGTTTGTTTGGCTGGATGGCGACCCTGCAGTGGAACGATCCGGTGGTCGCCGCACAACTGATCGGGCTCATCCTGTTCATGATGGGCGGCTTCTCCGGGCTGATCCAGGCCTCGGCGCAGTTGAACATCACCGTGCACAACACCTCGTGGGTGCCCGGCCACTTCCATCAGACCGTGGGCGGCATCGTCGCGCTGACGTATATCGGCATCGCGTACTGGCTTGTCCCGATGATCCGCGGACGGGCGCTGTTCAGCAAGAAGATGGCGCTGGCCCAGGTCTACACCTGGGGGCTCGGCATGATGCTGTTTGGCCACACCATGGCGGAGTCGGGTTTGAACGGTGTGCCGCGGCGGTCGCTGACCGGCATCTCGCCCTTCCTGAACGAGGCCGCCAAGTTCTGGCTGAACGGTGCGGCGGTCGCCGGCGTCATCCTGCTGATCTCGGTGATCCTGCTGCTGATCAACCTGGGGGCGACCCTGATCGGCGCGCCCAGGCCGGTGACGGACGCGCCGACCATTGATACGCGCGCGCCCGAGCGCGTGCCCGCCATCCTCAACCGCTGGGGCGTGTGGGTGGGCATTCTCGTCGCCCTGACCCTGATCGCCTGGCTGCCCGTCATCGCTGAGGCGCTGAGCGTCACCGAGGGCTTCCAGATCCTGCGCTGGCTGCCCAGCGGCGTGCCGGTACCCTAACGCAAGAGAACAACACCATGATTGACAATCCCCTTATCCTGTTGCTGGCGGTGATCGCCGCGGGTGCCCTGCTCTTCTTCACCACGATTGGGATGGGCTATGTCGGCAGCGTCGTGATCAATGCGTTGACCCGCTTCCTGGCCCGGAACAACACGAAGGCCGCCCAACTCGCCGCATGGGATGCGGCGACGCTCAAGACGTTTACGGACGGTGCCGACGCGCCGACGACGGCCATCCGGCCGCCACCGCTCGCCAACCCGAAGGATCAGCTGGCGTTCTTCGGGTTCGTGGCGACCTCCATCGCCCTGATCCTGATCCCCATGTCCTTTGCGCCGGAAGGTCGCCACGTCAGCCTGCCAGCCATCCTGCGCCTGTATCAGCCGGACAGCCTTGCCGTGAAGCCCAAGCCAACGGCGGTGCCGGCGGCGGTGGCCGAGCCCGGCAAGCTGCCCACCGGGGCCGCGGCGCTCCCTGCTGGCAATGCCGCAAATGGCAAGATGCTGTTCGCCTCGAACGGTTGCTCGAGCTGCCACGCGATCGCCAAGGACGTCAAGCTTGTTGGGCCAAGCCTGTATGGCATCTGGAACACGGCCGCCACGCGCGAGAAGGGCGTGGATGCGAAGTCGTATCTCTATGAGAGCATCACCAAGCCCAACGCCTTCGTCGTCGACGGCTACACGCAGAACATCATGCCGAGCACGTTCGCGCAGGCGCTGAGCGCACAGCAGATGGCCGACCTGCTCGCCTACCTGGAGAAGGACCTGGCCCAGAAATAGGTCGCTGAACCCCTGGCCGATGGGGCGGCGCGCGTCGCCCCATCGGACGACCATGAGCGCCCCCGACCCCACCCCGGGCCCCGCCACCTCGCAGCGCGGCTTCACGATCACGCTGATCGGCGTCCTGCTGCTCAGCTTCGGCCTCACCTTCGTCCTGTTTGGCGCGCTGTATGCGCGCGACCTGCAAGCGCTCGCGCGCACGCCTGAGATCCTGTGGTACGCGCTGTGCGGCCAACCCTTGCCGAGTGACGCGGCCGGCCCCCTCCTGTTTGGCGGCGGTTTCGCCGCGTCGATGGCGGGGGCATTGGTGTTGGTCGGCGGACGGCGGTCGGCCGTCGGCCGTCGGCCGTCGACGGAAGACGGATGACGGAGGACCGAAGCAGGCTTGAGCCGACGGCGGTAACTCGCCCACCCCCGTTCGTCTTCGTTGACCTTCGTCCCTTCGTTCTTCTGTTGATAGGGACGGCGGACGGCCGTCGACGGAAGACGGAGGACGGAGGACCGAAGCAGGCTTGAGCCGACGGCGGTAACTCGCCCACCCCCGTTCTTCTTCGATGACCTGCGTCCCTTCGTTCTTCTGTGAGAGCGACGGCGGATGGTAGAATGCCGACGCAATTTGGATTTTCGTTGCGTCGTTGATTGCGGCTCGGCCGCTCGGAGAGCAAACCTTTCCCCCGCGGGAGGCACGTTTTTGTCCCCCCGAATCCTCGCGCCTTGCAACGTCAGCCAGGATTGAACCTTTTTTCGGAGTAACGCAAGAATAACTTTATGACATCGCAAACCCTAACGTGGACGCCCATCGGTGGGCTGGGTGAAGTGGGCAAGAACATGATGGCCCTCACCTACGGCAACAACATTCTGATCATCGACGCGGGCATCATGTTCCCCGAGTCCGACATGCACGGCATCGACTCGGTCCTGCCCGACTACGGCTTTCTGCGCGACCGGCGCGACCAGGTCCGCGGCATCGTCATCACGCACGGCCACGAGGACCACATCGGCGCCGTCGAGTTCGTGGTCAAGGACTTCCCCGGGGTGCCGCTCTACGCCACGCCGCTGACGAAGGGCCTGATCGAGGCCAAGCTGCGCGAAGCCAAGCTCATGGACCGCGCCACGGTGAACAGCGTGGGCGTGGATGCGACGTTCCAGGTCGGCCCCTTCAAGGTCGAGCTCTTCCGCATGTGCCACAGCATCCCGGACAACGTCGGCGTGGCCGTGACGACGCCGGCCGGGCTGGTCGTGCACAGCGGCGACTTCAAGTTCGACCATTCGCCCGTCGACGGCGAGACCAGCGACTTTGCCAAACTGGCAGAGTTCAGCGCTCGCGGCGTGCTGGCGCTGTTCTCGGACAGCACCAACGCCGAGGTGCCCGGCATCACGCCGAGCGAGCGCGAGATCGAGCCGGCCCTGGAGCACGTCTTCCGTGACGCGCCCGGCCGCATCTTCGTCGCCACCTTCGCCTCGCTCATCTCGCGCGTGCAGCAGGTCGTCAACGTGTGCGAGATCTACGGCCGCAAGCTCGCCGTCGCCGGCGCCAGCATGTCCGAGAACGTGCGGCTGGCCCAGAAGATGGGCTATCTCACCGTGCCGGACGGCCTGATCGTCAAGCTCGATGACGCGCTCAAGATGCCGCCGCAGGATGTCGCCTTCATGGCGACGGGCACGCAGGGCGAGCCCAGCGCCGTGCTCGGGCGGATCGCGACGGGCAAGCACCCGTCGATCACCGCCCAGCCGGGCGACACCTTCGTCCTCTCCGCCCACCCCATCCCGGGCAACGACGAATATGTTCATCGCATCATCAACCGGCTCTTCCAGAAGGGCGCCAACGTCGTCACCACCGCGCACAGCAAGGTGCACGTCTCCGGTCACGCCTGCCAGGAGGAGCAGAAGCTGCTGCTGAGCCTGGTCAAACCGAAGTACTTCATCCCAGTGCATGGTGAGCTGCGCATGCTCCACGCCCACAAGCGGCTGGCCCTCGAGGTCGGGATCGCCCCGGAGAACGTCTTCGTGGTGGAGAACGGCACAACCATCGATTTCTCGAATGGCGAGGCCCAGCTCGGCGAGCGCGTGCCCGGCGGCTACGTGTACGTCGATGGCAACAGCGTGGGCGAGATCGGGCCGCAGGTCATCGCCGAGCGCGCCTCACTCGCACGGGATGGCTATGTCATCCTCGTCGCGCGGCGTAACGAACAGGGGCTGGTCTCCGGCAAGCCGGAGCTCCTCACGCGCGGCTGGGTGTTCGCCAACGACTCGCGCGAGCTGATCGACCGCATCGCCACGACCATCGGCGAAGGCCTGAACGGCATGGGCGCGGCCTCGACGCAGAAGCTGCGCGAGCGCGCTGTCGAGCTCACCCAGCGCGCCATCTCGCAGGAGACGCGCCGCCGGCCAGTCGTCGACGCCGTGATCGTCTAGCCGACCTAGCGTCGGCAGCCCGCCGCGTTGTTGCTGAGCTTGCAGGGCAACGCGGGCGGGACCGCGAAGTAGCTGCGCGTCAGCGGCGTGAGATCGACCGTTGCGCGCGCGGCGAGCGCGTCGAAGAAGGCATCCCGCGACGCTGTGGCATTCTGCGCCTGATTGAAATAGGCCTTGACCGCGCTGTCATAGGCGGCATCACCCACCTTTGCGCGGACGTCGTTGAGGAACTGAAAGCCGCGCCGGTAAACCGCGTCGATGTAGGAACGGGCATCCTTGTATTCGTAGAGCGACTGGTCGATGGCACCCTTCGCCTCGCTGTAGGTGATGAAGTACTTCATCCACCAGTCGGCATCGGCCGGGTAGTAGCGCTGGTAGTAGCGGTACTCGGACATGCGCGCGAATGACTCGTCCATCCACGGCTGGCGGATCTGGTCGTTGCCCACCGCCTGGAACCACCACTGATGCGCGACCTCATGGGCGGTGGTGGCGATGATGTCATGCCGCGCGCCACTGCCGGAATAGCCCGTGAACAGCGCCTGGCCGAGCCCAACGAAGGCACTATACTCCTGCCCTTGCGCGCGGCCGGTCTCGACGATGCGCAGCGTCTTGAAGGGATACGGCCCGTACAGCTCGGAATACAGCTTGACCGAGCGCTCGGCGGTGATCAGCACGTCCTCGGCGAACTTCTGATGCTGGGGATACGAATACATCACGAAGTTGACCCCGTCGACGTTGGACTGGTCGATCTTGAAGGTGTCGCTGGCGGCAAAGGCGAAGACGCGCGCGTTGTTGAGGCGGTAGCGCCACTGGCGGCCCTCGCGGGTCTCGTCGCCGGCCCCGGCCACGATGACGCCCTCGGGCGCGAGGATGTTCGCGATGTAGTCGGCCAACTCGCCGGTATACGGATCGCCAATCGGCGCGTAGGCGGGCGTGTCCCAGCCGCCCTCGCTGCGCCAGGGTGCCAGCATGAGATACCAATGCCCGGCCGTGAGTGAGGAGGGACCGCGCGAACTGTCGTCGCCGCCGATCCCGGCGGCCTGCTCCTGGAGCGGGATCTTGACCGTGAACTCAAAGGCCATCGCGATGGCATCCCGCGCACCGAGCGGGGCCGGCAGCGGGACGACCAGCACCGTGTTCGACTGGGTCAGGGTGTAGGTCAAGGGGTTGGCCGACCCGAACACGCGCACGTCCTTGATGTCGATTTCGCCCCGCCGCGCGGGCGGAATGAGAAAGCGCAGCTCCTTGGTATCCGCGCCGGTCGGATTCTTGAACTCGATGCGCTGCTGGGTGACCAGGGCGCTGTTGCGGTAGTCGAGCGTGACGTTGAGCGTGTACAACGGTCGCTGTGGTGCGCCATCCAGCACCGGGAGCACGGGCGCCACGAGCTGGCCGGATGGGCCCGAGCGTGTCGGCCCGGGCGTCGAGGTGGGCAGGATGCCGCCCGCCGCGCCTGTCTTGACGCAGGCGGCGAGGACGAGGACAACGGTGAGTGGTAGGAAACGGCGCATGCGCCGGTGATTGTACGACGGCCTGTGCAGACCGTAGAATGCCCGGGTGGCCGATCTCGTCAACACCCTCCCGCGCGGCATGCCGGGCTACATCCAACTCCTGAAGCGCAACCCCGACGTGCGCAACCTGTGGTTGGCGCAGACCATCTCGCAGCTCGGCGACTGGTTCAACAGCGTCGCCCTGCTCGGCCTGATCGTCTCGCTGAGCGGCAACCCGCTCGCGACGAGCCTGACGGTCGTTTTTCAGATGCTCCCAGCCGCCCTCACCGGCGTCTTCCTGGGCGGCTACGTCGCCGACCGCTTTGACCGCAAGAGGGTGATGATCATCTCCGACCTCGCCCGCGCCGTGATCGCGTTGAGCTTTCTGTTGATCCGGACACCGGAGTGGCTGTGGATCGCCTACGCGGGGACCCTGATGCTGAGCGTGGGTGGCGCGTTCTTTGACCCGGCCACGGCGGCCGCCCTGCCCAACCTGTGCCAGCCGGGCGAGCTGCAGACCGCCAACGCCCTGCAGCAGTCGACGTGGGCGAGCAGCGTCTTTGTCGGCGCCGCGCTGGGCGGCGTGGTGGCACAGGCTTTCGGGCGCGATGCCTCGTTCATCGCCAACTCGGCGTCCTTTGCGCTGTCGGCGCTTTTTCTGAGCCAGATCAGCGGGCGCTTCAACCTGAGCGATGGGCGACAGGCGCTCAGCAGCACGGGCGCCGCGCGCGCGCTCACGGATGGCTTCCGCTTCCTCATGGGCCACCGTCGCGTCCTGCTGCTCTCACTGACCAAGGCGATCTGGGCGCTGACGCTGGGCGGGATCGGGCTGTACAGCGTGTATGCGTTCAATCGCTATCACGCCGGCGACATCGGCACGTCGTGGCTGTATGCCGGCCGCGGGTTGGGTGCCTTCGTTGGACCGCTCATCGCGACCAGCCTGTTCGCGCCGCACTCCCTGCGCGACTACGCCCGCACGATGCTGGGCGCGTTCTTCTTCTGCGCGCTGGGCTATGCCGTCTTCGCCGTGTCCGATTCGGCGTGGGTGGGCGCGCTGGGCCTCGCCGTGGCGCATCTCGGCGGCGGGAGTGTGTGGGCGTTCAGCCGCATGGCCGTGCAGCGCGAGACGCCCGACCAGCTGCGCGGGCGCGTGCTGGCCGTGGATGGGATGACTTTCTCGGTGACGACCTCGCTCTCGACGGTGGTGGTCGGCGCTGTCGCCAGCGCAAGCGGCGAAACGCTGGGCGTGCTGTCCGGCGTCGCGGCCACCGTCATCGCAACCGGGCTGTGGCTGTTGGCCATGCGGAGCGAGATCCGCAGGGCCGCTGCGGCAGAGCCCCGCTCGCTATAATCCTTCGGCGGCCGCCGAGGGCAGCCGCGCCAAGACTGGAAAAGGACCACCAACCACTGTGATGATTCGAGACACGCTGTGCGCATGCATCGCCGACGCCATCCGGGCGTGCCAGGCCGCGGGCGAGCTTCCTCCGTTTGAGATTCCCGCCATCGCGCTGACGCGGCCGCGTCCCGAGATGGGCGACTACGCCTGCTCGGTCCCGATGCAGCTGGCCCGGGTCACCCGCATGCCGCCGGTCCAGGTCGCCAACAAGATTGCGCACCGCATCCGGACCGACAGCGCCACGCTCGAAGTGGTTGCCGGCTACATCAACTTTCGTCTCACGCCGGCGTTTCTCAACGCCCAGGCGGATGCCATCCTGCGGGCCGGAGACGCCTGGGGCAACATCGACCTCGGTCATGGCCATGCCGCGCAGGTCGAGCACGGCAGCGCCAACCCGACCGGCTATGCCACGATCGGCACTGGACGCAACGTGGTGGTCGGCGACACGCTGGCCAATGTGCTCGAAGCGGCCGGCTACGCTGTGCAGCGCGAGTGGTATGTCAACGATGCGGGGAGTCAGGTCCGTACGTTTGGCGCGAGCCTGTACGCCCACTACGCCCGCGCGTTGGGCGTCGCCGCGCCGCTGCCGGAGAAAGCCTACACCGGCGAGGACGCGCTCGAAGTCGCCGCCGAGATCGCCGCCGAAGCGGGGGACCATTACCTGAACATGGATCGCGACGCCGCCCTGCGCGCGCTGGGTGCCCTTGGCATCGACAAGGTAATGGCCCGCATCCGCGCCGCGCTGGCGCGCATCGACATCCGCTACGACCGCTTCTTCAGCGAGCGCAGCCTGTACACCAGCGGCAAGTCCGAACACGCGCTGGGCATCTTGCGCGAAAAGGGCCTGCTGGTCGAGCACGACGGGGCGCTGTGGTTCAGCGAAGACGGCAGCCCGATCCGGGCCGGCCAGGGCAAGCGCAAGAGCGACGACGAGTACGCCGAGAGCGGCGACGATGCCGAAGCCGGCGAGGGCAAGGCCAAGGCCCTGCCACTGCAAGCCGTGGTGATTCGCTCCGCGGCCGTCATCGCCAACCCAGACGAGCGACCAACCTATTTCGCGAGCGACATCCCGTATGCCTACGACAAGGTCGTGACCCGCGGCTACTTCCCGGCCGTGTATGTCTGGGGCGAGGACCACCAGGCCGACGTGTCACGCGTGATGACCGCGGCGCGCGCGCTGGGCCTGCCCGACGGCGCGATTCGCATCCTGATCTACCGCTTCATCACGCTGATGCGCGGCGGCGTCGAGGTGCGCATGGGGAAGCGCAAGGGCAACGCCATCTGGATCGACGACGTCGTTTCGGAGATCGGCGCGGATGCCTTCCGCTACATCATGCTCTCGCGCTCGATCGACACGAAGTTCACGTTTGACATTGGCCTGCTGACCGAGCAGAAGAACGAGAACCCGGTCTTCTACGTGCAGTATGGTCATGCCCGCATCGCGTCGCTGCTGCGGCGGGCGGCCGAGGAGCACGGCATCGATGTCGAGGCCGCCCTGGAGAGCACACAGCCGCTGCCGGGCGAGCCGGCGGAGCTGGACCTGGTGCGCAAGGTGCTCGAGCTGCCCGAGATCGTCGAGCTGGTTGCCACAACGCTGCAACCCCATCACCTGACGACCTACGCGCAGGGCCTGGCCACGGCCTTCAGCAAGTTCTACGAGTCCTGTCGCGTGTTGGGAACCCCGGTCGAGACGCTGCACCCGCGGCTCAAGCTGTGCCGGGTGGCCCAGCAATCGCTGGCGCGCGCGCTGCGGCTGATGGGCATGACCACCCCCGAACGCATGTAGCACAAGGAGCCTGAGATGGGAATCAAACCCGACAACTGGATCCGCAGAATGGCCCTCGAACACGGCATGATCATGCCCTTCGTCGAGCACTCGGTGCGGCAGGGTGTGATCAGCTACGGCGTCTCATCGTATGGCTATGACATCCGGGTCAGCGACGCCTTCAAGATCTTCACCAACGTCAATTCGGCGGTGGTCGATCCGAAGCACTTCGTCCCCCAGTCGTTCATCGACTTCAAGGGGGAGGTCTGCATCATCCCGCCCAACTCATTTGTGCTGAGCCAGACCGTCGAGCGCTTCCGCATCCCGCGCGATGTGCTGGTGGTGTGCGTGGGCAAGAGCACCTACGCCCGGTGCGGGTTGATTGTCAACGTGACGCCGCTCGAGCCGGAGTGGGAGGGCTATCTCACGCTGGAGATCAGCAACACCACGCCCCTGCCCGCCCGCGTGTATGCCAACGAGGGCATCGCGCAGCTGCTGTTCTTCGCCGGAGACGGCCCGTGCGACGCGAGCTATCGCGACAAGAAGGGCAAGTATCAGGCTCAGACCGAAATCACACTGCCGCGCATCGAATAGCGACGGCCGATTTTCGGGCGCGCCTACTCGTAGCGCAGGGCGTCGATCGGATTGAGCCCGGCCGCGCGCCAGGCGGGATACACGCCAAACACCACGCCGACCAGGGCGGAGAAACCGACCGCGATCAGGACGGAATCGATCGACACGATGGATTGGAACAGGCCGTTGGATGCGACGGCCACGAGGGTCGCCACCGCCCACCCCAGCGCGACACCGGTCAGCCCGCCCAGCAGCCCGATCAGCGCCGCCTCGAACAGGAACTGCACCAGGATCACGCCGCGCTTGGCCCCGATGGCCTTGCGCAGCCCGATCTCGCGGGTGCGCTCGGTGACGCTGACCAGCATGATGTTCATGATGCCGATCCCACCGACGAAGAGCGAGATGCCGGCCACGACGGCGAGAAAGATGGTGACGATGCCCGTCACGGACGAGAACGTGCCCTGGATGTCCTGCGACGAGGCAATCGAGAAGTCGTCCTCGCCGTTGAACTCGATGTTGTGGCGCTGGCGCAGCACCTCGGTGGCCTGGGCGATCACGGCCGGGATGCGCTCGGGGGTCTCGGCCTCGATCAGCACAAAGCCGGCCAGGCGCTCGCCGCGCGCATTGCGCAACGGTTGCAGCCGGTCGCGGGCCGTCGCAAACGGCACGCTGATGACATCGTCATCACTGCCCTCCGTCCCGGAGGAGCGCTGCGCGACGACGCCGACGACCTTGAACTGGGTGCTGTCGATGCGGATGTCCGCGCCGGTCGGGTCGCCGCCGCCGGGGAAGAGCTTGCGATACGCGACATTGCCGAGCACGGCCACCCGCGCGCCGGCCTCATCCGACGTCGGCTCCCACCACGCCCCGTAGACGAGCTTCTGCTCCTGCAGGCCGGGAAAGTCGTAGGTCGTCCCGCGCACGCTGGTCTGGGTCTTGATCAGGCCGGCGTAGACCTTGGAATTGACGCGGATCGTTGGAACGACCAGGCGGGCATCCGGCACCTTGTTGCGGTCGCGCAACGCAATGACATCATTCTCGGTGATCGAGGTCATGAAGTTGCGGTTGCCGGGCGTGTTGAACGCCCCGCTGCGCGCCTCGCCGCCCTTGGTGTTGATCGCCATCGGGATGACAAAGACCAGGTTGGTGCCCTGGGCCTCGAACTGGCGCGTGATCAGCTGCTGGACGCCGCTGCCCATCGCCACCAGCGAGATCACCGACATCACACCGATGACGATGCCAAGCGTCGTGAGCGCGGAGCGCAGCTTGTTGGCGGTAATGGCGCGCAGGGCGACGCGAAGGGTCTCGAACAGCATGTTTGCGTTATTCGAAGCGCAGGGCTTCGATGGGATTCAGGCGGCTGGCGCGACGGGCCGGCCACAGGCCGAAGAACAACCCGACCAGCGTTGAGAAACCGACCGCCAGCGCGATCGGTCCGGGTTCGACGATGGCGGCGATGCCCGCCAGCTGGGTGGCGAGCGCCGCGCCGGCGATGCCGATGCCGATGCCGACCACGCCACCGATCAGGGAAAGCACAACGGCCTCGACCAGGAACTGATTCAGGATGGCGTTCGATTTTGCGCCGATGGCCTTGCGCAGGCCGATCTCGCGGGTGCGCTCGGTGACGCTGACGAGCATGATGTTCATGATGCCCACCCCGCCCACGAGAAGCGAAATGGCCGCGATGGCCCCCAGGAAGATCGTCAGCGCCGACAGGATGACGCCAAAGCTGTTGACCAACTCGGTCTGGCTGATGACGGTGAAGTCATTGGCCTCGCCGGGCGCGATCTTGCGCTTGTCCGCCAACACGTTGATGGCCTGGGTCTGGACGCCGGCGCGGTGCGCATCGTCCACGGCCTGCAGATACATGGTCGAGATCAGGCGCTCGCCGTTGTTGCCCACTGAGAGCGTGCCGAACAGGCGCTCCTGCGCGGTGGTGATCGGCGTGAAGGCGATGGCATCCTGATCGCCGAGAAACGACGAGCCTTTTGAATTGAGCGTGCCAATCACACGAAAAGTCAGGCCGTTGATGCGTACGGTCTGGCCGACCGGGTCGTCGCCGTCGTCGAAGAGGTCCTTGACGACAGAGGTGCCGAGCACGATGACGCGGGCGCGGCTGGACGTGTCGGCCTCATCGAGGAAGCGCCCCGCGCTCACGGTCCAGTTGTTGATCTCCGCCACGGACGGCGTCACGCCGTTGACGGTGACGGCCGATTGCTTGCCGGCGTAGAGGATCGTCGTGGAGCGGTTGAAGGCCACCCCGGTTAGGAGGGTGTCTTGAACGTTGGACGAGACGGCCTGCCAGTCCGACATCGTGAGCTGGGCGGGCTGGGCGAAGACGCCGCCGCTCATCCCGCGCTGCATGCGCCCGGGTGACACCAGGATCAGGTTGGTCCCGGCGCTGGTGAACTGGTCGGTGACATAGCGCCGCACCCCGGTGCCGATGCTGATCAGCGCGATGACGGCCCCCACCCCGATGCTGATCCCGAGCAGGGTCAGGATGGCGCGCATCTTGTTGGCGCGCAGGGTCTGGAAGGCGAGTTGGAGGGTCTCGACGAGAAACATCGCGCCCTCAGGCTTCGGGAATGTCGCTGCACGCCTGCAGCGGGCTGGGATTGACTTCGTCGGCGACGATCTTGCCATCCGAGATGCGGATGATGCGGCGGCAGTGGCCGGCGATGCGCGGGTCATGCGTCACAAAGATGATGGTGATGCCCTTCTCCTCGTTCAGGCGCTGGAAGAGACACATGATCTCTGCACCAGACTTCGAGTCCAGGTTGCCGGTCGGCTCGTCGGCCAGGATGATGGCCGGCTCGGAGACCAGCGCGCGCGCGATGGCCACGCGCTGCTGCTGACCGCCGGACAGCTCGTTGGCAGCGTGCCGCCAGCGCTGGCCCAGCCCCACAGCCTCGAGCGCCGCCAGCGCGCGCGTGCGGCGCTCGCGCGCGTTCACACCACCATAGATCAGCGGCTGCTCGACGTTGTTGAGCGCATTCGTACGGCGCAGCAGGTTGAAGGACTGAAAGACAAAGCCGATCTTGTGGTTGCGCACCTCGGCCAGCTGATCGTCCTTGAGGCCCTTGACATCGACGCCATCCAGGCGGTAGGTGCCGGAGGTGGGCTGATCGAGACAACCGAGAATGTTCATCAGCGTCGACTTGCCCGAGCCGGACGGTCCCATGATCGCGAGCAGGTCGCCGGGGTAGATCTTCAGCGTCGCCCCCTGCAGGGCGCGCACGACGTTCTCGCCGATCGTGTAGGTCTTGGTCAGGTCCAGCGCGTCGATGACCGGCGCGGCGGAAGCGGCAGTCATGGTCATTGCCCCAGCACGTTGGGCGCGACGGGCGCGACCACGACCAGGCCTGCGTTCGCGCCGGAGACGATCTCGCTGAACGTGTCATTGCGCAGCCCGGTCTGAACCTCGATCTCGCGGTTCTTGTCGCCTTCACGCACGGTGAGATATGACTTGCCCGAGGCGCGGTCGCGGCGGATGGCCCAGTTGGGCGCCAGCACGGCGTTGTCGCGCTTGTCGAGGACGATGGCGGCGTTGGCCGTCATCCCGATCTTGAGCGGCTGCTCGCTGCGCGGCACGGCCACGCGCACGGAGTACGACACGACCCCGTTGACCAGCGTCGAGGTCGGCGCGATGCGATCGACGCGGCCCTTGATCTCGACACCGGGCAGCGAATCCAGCGTGATGTTGACTTCCTGACCGACCTTGATGCGCGCGACATCGACTTCGTCGACGTTGACATCGATGCGCAGCGCGGAGTCGTCGACCACGGCCAGGGTCGGGGTGGCGCCGGCCAGCTCCCCCACCCGCAGGTTGACGAGCGAGATCACGCCGGCCACCGGCGCGGTCAGCGCGGCCTGTTCGATGCGCCGCTGGGCCTGTCGCACCTGCGCATTGGCGGCATCGATCTGCGCCAGTGCCTGGCGACGGCCGGCCTCGGCGGTGTCGAGGTCAAACGCCCGCGCGGGGTCCTTTGCCTTCTCGAGCGACGCCTTTGCGTTCTGCACCTGCTGCCAGGCCGCCGAGAGCTGCGCGCTGTCCGCGCCCTGCTTGAGCTTGTCGAGCTGGGCCTTGGCCGAGCGGTAGTTGTTGGTGGCCTGTTCGAGCTGAACCGCAGCAGGGCTGGATGCAATGCCGGCGGGGTCGCGCGAGAAGGCGCGGTCATACGCGCTCTGGGCCTGGCGTAGTGCGGCGTCGGCGTTGTCGAGCGCAGCCTGCGCCGCGGCGTAGTCGTTTGGCTGCGGGCCTTTCGCGACCTTGTCGTAGTTGGCCAGCGCCGCAGCGTAGGCCGCTTCGGCCGCCTGGATGTCGATGGCGCGCGGGCCCTCGACCGTGCGGCTGTAGGCGGCGTTGGCGTTCATCAGGCCGGCCTGGGCCTGCGCCAGCGAAGCCTGCGACTGCGCCAGCGCGATCTCGAAGTCGGTGGTGTCCAGCCGGGCCAGCACATCCCCCTTCTTGACCACGTCACCCACCTTGACGGTGACGGTCGACACGGTGCCGCTCTGGAGGAAGCCCAGGCGCGTCTCGCTCTCGGCCTGAATGTTTCCGGTGGCGGTGACGCTGGCAATCAACGTGCCGCGTGCCAGCGTGGCGGTGCGCGTGTTGCTTCCACCGGTCACCGCAGCGCCGGGATTGCTGCAGGCGGACAGCGCGAGAAGGGCGAGGCCTGCCGCAAGGGGCAGCCCGCGCCGAAGCGAAAGGGGTGAGGTCATTCGTCTCCTGTGATCTTGGTCCGGCCCGTGTTGACCGGGTGCGATGTCGATTCGGCCGGTTCGGCCGAGATCTGCAGTTTCAAGCCGCGTGCGATGCGCGCCGCGAGGTTGGCGTCGTCGGTCATCTCGTGCAGCAGCGCGCGCAGCAGGCTCAGGCACTCCGACATGCGGCGGGGTCCGATGGCGCGAAGGGCACGGATCAAGCCGTAGCTGTCGTCGAAGCTGGAGAGGCCATCCAGCAACGCTGCGGCCTTGGGCGTGATGCTGAGCGGCGTGCGACGCCGATCATGTGGATCCCGCCCACGCTCGATCAGGCCATGGCGCTCCAGCGCATCCACCACGGGCGTGAGCGAGGGCGGCTCGAGCGCAAGCATGCCGCTCAGTTCGGTCAGCGTCGACGGCGCGTAGCGCAGCATGCGCAGGACGCCGTATTGAACCGCGCTCCCGATTTCGGGCGGCAGGTTCCGCTCCAGGTCCAAACGGGACACGCGCGAAATCACCGCCACCAGCATGGTGAGCTCGGTGGCGGCAGCGCGCAGGGCCTCGATATCGGGTGGATTGGACATGGGGTCGAATAGTTAGGACCCTCATATTATGCCCCCTGAAGATTAGAGGCGCGCGAGAAATGCACGTGAGATGGTGGAGTCAGATGGCCCGGGCGGCGGTGAGGGCGGCCACATCCCGCGCGCCGGCCTCCAGCAGGGCAACGGCGCACGCGCGCAGCGTCGCGCCAGTGGTCATGACGTCATCGATGAGAAGGACGCTTCGTCCGGCCACGGACTTTGACCCGGCGCGAAAGGCCCCAGCGACGTTCGTCTGGCGCGCGTCGCGGTCCAGCTGGGCCTGCTGGGCGGTGCTGCGCCACCGCTCGAGCGCACCGGCCGCCATGCGCACACCGAGCCCCTGCGCCACCGAGGCAGCCAACTTCGCGCTCTGGTTGTAGCCGCGCTCGCGCCGCCGGCTGCGGTGCAGCGGGGTCGGCACGATCAGGTCAATGGACCCTGCAAGCGGGCTGGCCTGCCAGGCGGCGACCATGGCCCGACCGAGGGGCCCGGCGACGTGCGGCACGCCGTCGTATTTGAGGGCGTGGATGGCGTCGCGCAGCGGTGGCTCGTAGACCGCCCAGGCCACACAGCGCAGGGTGCGCCCGCCGGGGAGTTCGAGGTCACGAACGTCATCGACGGACACGCGGTGGACGGCGGCATCGCAGGCCGGGCACCACCAACCGCGCCCGATCACGCCGCATCCAGCGCATGCCGGCGGGTAGAGCAGATCGACGCCTAGCCCGATACTATGCCAAATCTTGTTCCGTAATAGGTCCTTCACGGCAGGGCTTGCCAAGCCATCCTAGCGCAATACAATCACGCCCAAGATGCTTGGATCAACAATATTGGATGTCGTCATAGGCGTCGTCTTCCTCTTTCTCTCCTTGAGTCTTGTGACGAGCATGCTCAACGAGGCCATTGCGGGATTCTTCTCGCTGCGCGGGCGCACCCTCGAACAGGGCATCCGCGGCATGCTGAATGATCCGGCAGGCGAACGGCTAGCGGGGCAAGTATACGCTCACCCGTTGGTGACCTCACTGACAAAGCCAACGACCCTCGACCGCCTGCTGCGGCGCAAGCCCCGCCCGCCCTACATCCCGGCCTCGGTGTTCGCCTCGGCGCTGATGGACAGCCTGGTCGACACGGTGGCCCCGGATTCGCCGGACCGTCAGAAGCTGATGGCCGAGCTGGGCAACGTCGCCATCTCGCTGCCACCCGAGTATGACGACCTCAAGCGCTCGCTGGTGACGCTGATCGACTCGGCCGCGGGCGATGTCGGCAAGATCCGCGAGGCCCTCGAGAAGTGGTTCAACGACACCATGGAGCGCGTCGCCGGCTGGTACAAGCGCCTGGCTCAGAAGATCACCGTTGGCATCGCGGTGACCATCGCGCTGGTCACCAACGCCGACATGCTGATGGTGGCGAACTCGCTCTATGCCGACAGCAACACGCGCGTCGCCGTCTCGGCGGCCGCTGCCGAAGCCGTGCGCGGCGCGCTGCCGGGCACGAATTGGGACACCCTGGTCTCGGTCAACGCGGCGCTCACGCGCGTCGACCTGACCACCCTGCCCGTCGGCTGGCAGGCGGATCGCCGGGTCGCCGGTGATGCGCGCGCCGTCCCCCTCAGCCTGGACGGTTGGCTCGTCAAGCTGGCCGGCATCGCCTTCACCGTGGTCGCGGTGAGCATGGGCTCGCCGTTCTGGTTCAACGTGTTGGGAAACATCGTCCGGTTGCGCATCGACGGGGAACCGCCGAGCGCGTCATCCACCCGCAGCCAATGATCAATCAAATGCTTCTTCCCCTGACCGCCGCGTTTGCGCCCGCTTTTCAGGAGGGTGCGCCGGAAGTGCCGCTGGCCATCTTCGTGGCTGCGCTGGCGCTGGTGCTCTTCGCCGGAGGGATCGCGGCCGGCCGCTTTGGCGTGATGCGCCTGGCCCGCTCGCGCAAGGCCGAGGCCGAGCAGCTGCGACTGGCGAACGAGGCAGCGGTCAACGCCCGCGCGCAGGCCGTCAGCGAGCGCGAGCGCGCCCTCGGCGAGCTCGACACCCGCAAGCAGGAGATCGGCCTGCTGGAGAATCAGATCCGCTCGATCCAGCGCCAGCTCGATCAGGTCCGCGCCGCCTGGCGTGCCTCTGAGAAGCAGGTCGAGGACCTTGGCACGCAGGTCAAGGAGGCGCGCGCAAGTGTTGAGGCCTTGCGTGCCGCCAACGTCAACCTCGAAGCCCTCGTCGCCGAACGACAGTCCACGCTCAACAAGGCCAACCTGCGGATGAGCGACCTCGAGGTGCGGTTGGCCGACCTTCAGAGCACAGCCAGTGAGCGCCAGTCGCTGCTGGCCAACGCCAACGCACAGATCAGCCGCTACCGCGCGCGCCTCGCCGAGGTCGACTTCTCGGCCTCGGAGCTGGAGAGCGGCGTATCGTCACTGGGCTCGTATATGGCGGCGCTGCGCCGCCGGCTGGCCGACGCGACCGACTCGACGGCGCCCAACCCCGCCCCGCCCCGCCTGGACGAGGACGCGACGCGCGCGCTGCGCGGCGACCTGAGTGGCGCGGCAGAAAGCGTTGGGCAGCGCATC
This sequence comes from Thermoflexales bacterium, assembly GCA_019694215.1. Classification (GTDB taxonomy): domain Bacteria; phylum Chloroflexota; class Anaerolineae; order J036; family Brachytrichaceae; genus Brachythrix. Next base: position 28,489 of record JAIBCK010000008.1, on the reverse strand, counting down.
GCCTCGCTCGGCGCGGCCCTGCCCCTGACCGCCGTCGACACGGCCCCGCCAACGGTGGCAGACGCGCCGGCTGACGCTACCGGGTCAACCCTGGTCGAGCCCGTCATCCCGAGCAGCGCCATCCCGGACACCGCCGAGGAGGCCAGCGAGTTCTCAAAGCTCCAGGCGATCAAAGGGATCGGGGTGATGTATGCGCTCAAGCTGACCAAGAACGGCATCAACACCCCCGCCGATTTGTCGGCGACCACGGTCGACCAGCTGGAGGCGATCATCCGTGCGCCGCGCTGGCGCAAGCCCGACTACGCAGACTGGATCCGTCAGGCCCGCGAGGCAAGCGGACAACCCGTCGCCTGACCCTACGCCTTACCGGGAAATGCAAGCCGCCGCTCAGTTTGAGCGGCGGCTTTTTTCTGCCGAGGTGGCGGCGCCTGCGCCAAAACTAGCGGAAGGCGCGATCGTCGTCGTCGTCATCGCGTGGCCGGGCCGCCGTACGGGCCCGGGCGCGCGTGGCGGACGCGCTGCGCCGCGCCGGGGTCGGCGCGGTAGCTCGGGTGTTGGCGGGCGGATCGGCCGGCACCGGGTCAGACTCCGTGGGCGGCGCGGGGCTGGCCGCGCCTTCCTCGAGCAGGCTGACCAGCGCGGGATGCACGTCGCACCACGGTTCGGCGTCGGCGTATTCCATGGCGGCCAGCATCTGAAGCAGCGGCGCCAATTTCTGCGGATCGTCGAGCTGGTTGCGGGCGCGCACATCGCGCAGGGTCTGGCGCTGCTCGGCGGTGAGGATGCGGCGATACTCGCCGCGAATCTCGGCCTCGGCGCCCAGCACGTGGTCGATCTCGATCCGCCCGGTGCGATGCGCGCGTGTGATGGCAAAACGCAGCACGCGCATGAGCTCGCGGAAGACGCCGCCGCTGATACGGACGGCCTCATCCAGCGCGCGGGGCGAGATCAGGTCGGGGTTGAGGCGCCGGCGCACCGTCTCGCGCATGATCTCATAGCCCTCGAGGTCGCGTCGGCTGGAGCCCCGCTTGCGCAATTTTACGTTGGGCAGGAAGACCGCCCGGTCGCGGATCGCCTCAAACTCGGCGGTGTAGAAGAGCGAGCTCGACACCGTGTAAACGATGGCGAAGTTGGGCCGCAGCATGGTCTCGCGGCTGCCCTGAAAGATGGCGCGCGCCGTGGTCGGGTCAACCTTGTCGAGGTCATCGATCAGCACCAGCGGCGTCTTGCGCGTCTGGGTCTGAATGACATCGGCGATGTGGTCGATGGCCTCGGCCAGCTCGCTCATGCCGCGCTCGATGATCTGGCGCAGCTCCTGGCGCGTGCTGGGCTCGAACTTCACGCGCGTGGCGAGGCGGGCGAAGAACACATCCAGCCCGCCATCGACGTCGACAGAGGGCATCTTGCGCGTGCGCACGATCTCCTCGCTCACCTGCCCTCGCCAGTGCGTCAGTTCGCGCTCGAGCGCCTCTGGGATCTTCCCACCCCGTGCCCGGAACTCGCGATACATGCGCCCGCCGATGGACAGCAGCAGGTCGCGATAGTCCAGGTTGTTGACATCCGCCTCATCACGAATGCTGAACAGGACAGGGAAGTAGCGCGCGCGGATTTCGGCATTTCCCGCCACCCGGCGCAGCTCGTTGGACTTGCCGCAGCCACGGTTGCCCGAGAAGAAGTACTTGGGCGGCAGCCGATACGGCGCCAGGAGCTCCTCCTCCAGGCGGGCAATCGGGTTGGCCGGGCGCTCGACGTAAAACGGGTTCGGCCCACCTCCGGCTGGCGAATCGAGCGGCAGGTCCAGCTCAAAGTTGGGCCAGGCGCGTCGCAGGTCGGATGCGGCGGTGTAGAGGAACGGCATGGCCGGTCAATCCACCCGCAGGTTGTGCCACTCGTCGGACTGGGCGAAGATGCCAAGGTGCGCGACATGGGTGGTCACGACGACGGGGTTCAGCCCGCTGGCGCGTCCGGCCACGAGCGCCTGCGCGGCAAGGATGACGTCCATGTCGAGCGCGCCTTCGCGCGACCCGACGGCCAGCTCGGGCCGCCCAAATTTCTTCGCCGCCGCCCACAGCTCGGCCGCGCGCTGCAGCGCCGCCGTGGTGAGGGGCAGGTAGAACATCACACCGCGCAGGTCATCCAGTGCTTTGAGCGCGCGCATCAGGTCCTCGCGCAGCAGCTCACGGCGCACCTCGTAATCCGCGATTTCGGGGATGGCGAAACGGCCCCCGCGGCGCAGCAGGTCACGCGTCCAACGGTGACACTCCATCGCCGCGGCGGAGCCGGCCGGGTTGGTCAGCAGGCTGAGCATGCCCGCATCGAGGATGAACAGGGTCGTGCGCGTGTCGACGATGTTCATGGCTTGCGCCCCCGGGCCGGTGCCGGGCGAACCGTCGTGGTCGCATCCGGAAAGAGCTTGCGACCATCGGCGCGGTCGTCATCCAGCGCCTTCACCAGGTAGGTGAGCGTCTCACGTTGTGCCTGGCCGTCCTCGGGCGAAGGCGCGGACAGGCGCTCGAGCAGCGCAATGGCTGCGGCATTGCGCGCCTGCAGGTCGTCGTCGCTGATGGTGCCGGCGATGGACAACGCGTCGATCTCCGGCAGCGCAGGCATGGCGGGTGGCGGGGGTGGCGCAGGCCGGGCAGAAGCAAGCCCGGGCAGGCGGGGCGGCGGCTCCGGGGCGCGCGCGGTCGCGCCGCGACGCGCAGGCTGCCCGCTCATGCCGGACCGGTAGTCCATCAGCGAACCTCGGTTGATCAGCAGCGATGAGCCCAGCTTCTGGGCCTCGATCGCGCCCTCGCGCGCGAGTTGCCGAACGTACTCCTGGTTGTAGCCTGCTGCATCCGCGGCTTCCCGGACCGTGAGCCATTCACTCCGGTCAAAGGGGGAAGCTGCGCCCTTGCTCATACGACGTGTTTCCTAGTAACGCGCTAGGCAGATTGTAGCATTCTATATCGACATGCGCCAGACACCTTTCCGGCTAGTCCATGCGTCGACTCTCGGAGATCAGTCTGGCCTGGCGGATCCACCCGGCGTAATCCGGTCGGCGGAAGAGCGGCGGCTTGATCGTGTCACGCAGCCGCTCGGGTGACGCGAGTTTGAGATCGTCGACGGTGCGGATGCCGGCCGCGATGAGCTTCTCCGCCATGTCCCTTGTCAGGCCCTGAAACTTCGCCTGCACCGTGCCATTGGACAATGCTAGATCGGTGTTGTCGCGCGATGCATCACGTCCTGTTCCCTGCCGCAAAAAGGTGGGATAGCTCAGGTCGCTCTGAGCGGCGGCGGGGATGGGCGCCGGCGCGGGCGCGGGATCCGGCGTGCGCGTGCGTGCCCGTGGCTCGCGGGTGGGCCACGGGATGGATGACGCGGATGGCCGCATGTCCTCGTCGCTCGCGCCCTTGCGCAGCCGCTCGACGATGGCGCGCTGCTGGGTGGCGTCGCGCTGAGCGGCATCCAGGCGCTGGTTGAGCATGCTCACCTGGGTGGCCAGCCGCTCGCAGGCACCGGCCCGATCCGTGGCCTCGGTCTGCGCGCGCTCCAGCGCCGACTGCAGGCTGTTGACGTGCTGGCGCAGGCTGACCACCGCGGCCTCATGGCTGGTCGCCTGGTCGGTGGCCTGATTGGCGGCGGCCTGGCTCCGGCGCAGCTCGCGGGTGAGCACGGTCAGCACCGGCTCACCATCGCGCTGGCTCTGGGCCTGGGCGCGTTCGAGCAGCGCAGCCTCATCGGCATCCGCGGCAAAGGCGGTGCGCAGCCCGGTCAGCTCGCTTCGCGCCGTGCGCTGTGCGGCGGCCAGGCCATCGCGCTCGCGCGTCAGGGCCTCGATGATGGACTGCGCCTCGGCGGCCTTGCGCTCGGCGGCGTTGCTGCGCGCTTCGGCCTCGTCCAGACGCGCCTTGAGCCGCTCGGCCAGGGTGGCCTGATCGGCGGCCTGCCGCGCGCGCTGATCGGCCACGGCCAGCCGCTGCGCGGCCACCTGCTCGGCGCGCTGGAGCTCACGCTGTGCGGTCGCCAGCTGCGCCGCCATCTGCCCCTGCCCCGTGCGCGAGGCGGCGGCCGTCATTTGCTCGCCCTGGCGCTGCAGCAGCTTCTCCTGCGCAGCCACCTGCTCGGTCGCCGCCTGCGCCGTCGCCTGAGCGGCAGAGAGTTCGCGGCCGGCGCGCTCGAGCAGTCGCTCATATTCGGACAGCGAGAGCCGGGCGTGGTTGGCGCTTTCGCGGGACTGAACCAGCTCGGCCGTCAGGGTGGCAATGGCGGACAGGCGCTCGACGGCGTCGCGACGCGCGGCTTCGACGTCGCGGTCCCGTTCGGCCAGTTGCCCGCGCAGCTCGGCGATGCGGACCTCGCACACTTCCAGAGACTGGCGATGTTCGGCCTCGATGGCGGGCCGCAGGGCGCTCGCCGTTTCGACTGCGGCCATTTCCTTCTGCAGGCGCGCGACCGTTTGCTGCGATAGGCTGAGCTGCTGGGTGAGCGTCGCCATCGCGGCCTGCTGCTCGGCGGCCAGGCGCTGGGCGCGCTCGAAGCGGCTGTTTGAATCCTTCACTTGAAGGTTGAGCCGGGTGGCATGATGCTGGGCGTCCGAGGCCTGGCGCTGGGTCTGATCGTAGCGGGCCTGCAAGTCCCCGAGCTGGGCGGCCAGTTTTTGGATGGTGAGGTGGCGCTCGGCGGCGACACGTTCGGCATCCTGGGTCATCAGGCGCGCCCGCTCGCTGTGCGCGATCGTGGTCTGCGCTGCCGCATCCAGATCCAGGGCCCGCTTCTGCGCGGCCTCCAGGGCTGCCTGGGTCTGCTCAAGCAGACCCTTTGCGCTCTGCCACTGGGCGCGATAGCCCTCGCGCTCACGGGTTCGCTCCTGCGCAACGCGCATGGCCCGCTCCAGCTCCTGGTTGGCCTGTCGCGCACTTTCAACAGACCGTTTTGCTTCAGCGCGCCAGACACGCGCCTTGCCGGCCAGCAGCCCGATCAACGGCAGGCCGAGCAGAAATGCGCCCAGCAGGGTGGCGGAGGCGGCCACCAACAACGAAGTAGGATCACTCAGCAGGTTCGGCATGTAAGTCACAAGGTGCCGGCCGAGACCGTTTGCTGCGCATCCTGTGACACGCAAGATCGATTCCAGCCAGTCAATGTGACGGCATGGTATCGACGCCGGGCCAGGTCGTCAATGCAGACCTAGCACAGTCCAAGTATCTTGTATGGGGCTAGGTGCGCGATGGCACTCAGGCCCAGACCGTGCCGGCCGGGTCGGGCTTGAGCGGCCAGATCTCATCGCGCAGCACGTTCAGATACGGCGTGAGGTTGAAGCGCGCCCAGGCCTGCGTGCCCTGCGGCGTGAGCTGATAGAACGTTCCGCCGAGATAGGGGGAGTTCCAGCGCCCGACAAAGTCCGAGCGCGGCACCCTGCCCGCTGCGACCAGGGTGTCGCGGTTGTCGATCATGACCGGGCGGGCCTGCACCTCGCGCCAGCGGCGCGCAAAGGCGCTGAATTCCGAGGGCGTGTAGTTGTGGTGGATGAAGCCGCCGTCATTGTCGAGGCCTGATTCGGCGGACACGATGCCCCGCACGCGCGGATCGAAGCCGCAGCGGGTGAACAGGAACTCCCAACGCCTCGCCCACCACGTCACGCCATCCTCGGCAAACAGGCTGCGCGCGCCTTCTTTTGCGCCGACATAGGTGTGCAGGTTGAACAGGAGCAACCCCTCGTTGTAGGCAGCCGAGTAGCCATCGCGGAGGGCGGCACAAATCGCGGGGTTGGTGATATCGGGCGTGCCCGTGGCAAAGCCGCCGCCGATGTACTTCGCCCGTCCCCCACTTCGCGCCTGGATCAGGCGCGCGACGGCCACGTCAAAGGCGGCGCGCTTGCGGATGTCGTTGACGCCGTCGCCGATCGAATCACCTTCATTCACCCCGAGATACCAGGCACCCGGGATCAGCGGGCCAATCGCCGCCATGTATTGATCGGGCGTCACCAGGTAGTTGGGCAGCGAACGCCGATAGAGCACCGTGGCACCCTTGCGCACCAGCTCGGCGGCCACGTCGGGGCTGTCCATGATGGTGAACCATCGGCAACCGAGGTCATAGGCCTGTTGCGCGCTGCGACCAACATTCAGCACATGCACGCCCAACCCGATATCCCGAGCCAAGATGGGCGCGGGTAGCCGCGGGGCGGGCGCGGGCTGAGGGGCGGGCTGGCCGGGTGGCAGCGGCTGCGGCTGGATGTCCGCCCAGTTCTCATACAGCACGGCCCGCACAACGGCCAGGGGCAACGTCTTGCCGAAGCGAGGGGTGATTGACCTGGTCTGGCCATCCCACGGGTCGATGACCGTGATCGACGACGGCGACGCGCCATCTGGAATGGCCAGCACGAAGTGCATCTGGCGGCCGGGCTGGGGGGGAAAGGCGGGATCCGTCGAATCGGACGGAAAGAAGTCAACCTCCAGAATCGCGGGCTGTCCATCCTGGAGATGCCTCACCAGGCGCGCCACGACATCATCCGGTGCGACCTGCTCGTAGCGCTCGGAAAACCACCCGATCTTGACCGCCCCCGCCGTCTCATCATCGACATTGAAGCGCGCCGCGTAGCCACCGTAGGCACCCACCGGCAGGTAGCCGCCATTGCCCTTGCGCAGGTTGTTGACCTGATCGGGTGTCAGCGGGTTGACCAGCGCCGAGTTGATCAGCATCGTGAAGCAGGTCAACAGACAGCCATAGTCGCCGATGGTCACCGTCGGCACCGTCGTGTTGCCGAGCAACTGGTCCTTCCAGCGCGGATCCCGCTGCGAAAGCGGCTGGTAGCGCGGCGCAGCCCGCCCACGCGCGCCAAGCGGGTTGGCACCCGGGCCGGCAGACACGGCCTCGGCGGCGAGCACAAACCGGCTGCCCGCCAGCGCCCACCAGCCCTTGGACAGCGTGGCACCCCGCAGCAGGTCGCCGTAGTGCGCGACGCCAACGATGTTGTTGACACCCTCCGCAGTCGGACTGCCCCGAACCAGTGCGCCGGTCGGCTTGACGATACGAATGTCCATTTGGATGCCCCCCTGAGCGTGGTATTCTAGCCGCGCATGTTCAAGAAGCTCTTGATCGCGAATCGCGGGGAAATCGCCGTTCGAATCATCCGCGCCTGTCACGAGTTGGGCATCGCCACGGTCGCCGTGTACTCCGATGTCGACCGCAACGCCCTGCATGTGCGCCTTGCCGACGAGGCATATCTCATCGGCCCGGCCCCTTCGCGGGAATCCTACCTGCGCATCGACAAGATCCTGGAGGCGGCTCGCAAGGCGGGTGCCGACGCCATTCACCCCGGCTATGGCTTTCTCGCCGAACGCGAAGACTTCGCCCAGGCCTGCGCCGACGACGGGATCGTCTTCGTCGGCCCCTCCCCCTCCGCCATCGCCAAGATGGGCGACAAAGCCACCGCGCGCGCGACGGTCAAGGCCGCAGGGGTCAATGTCGTACCCGGCACCGAGGGCGAGGCGGACCTGAGCGATGACGAATTGCTTGCCATCGCACCAAGCATCGGCTTTCCATTGTTGATCAAGGCGAGCGCCGGGGGTGGCGGCAAGGGCCAGCGCGAGGTGCGCGCCATGGAGGACATGCCCGCCCTGCTCCGCAGCGCCCGGCGCGAAGCGGAGAGCGCGTTTGGCGATGGCGCGGTCTACCTCGAGAAGCTGGTCGAGGGCGCGCGCCATATCGAGTTTCAGCTGCTGGGCGACCAGTTCGGCAACATCATCCACCTCGGCGAGCGCGAGTGCAGCCTGCAGCGCCGCCGTCAGAAAGTGCTTGAGGAGTCGCCCTCTCCCGCCCTGGACACTGACTTGCGCTGGCGCATGGGGCAGATGGCGCTGCGCGCCGCGCAGGCCGTGCACTACACCAACGCCGGCACCATCGAGTGTCTGCTGGACAAGCACGGCAATTTCTATTTCATGGAGATGAACACGCGCCTGCAGGTGGAGCATCCGGTCACTGAGCGCGTCACAGGCATCGACATCGTCAAGGAGCAGATCCGCATCGCGCGGGGGCGCCGGCTGCGCTATCGCCAGGAGGATATCTCACAAACGGGCTGGGCGATCGAGTGCCGCGTCAATGCCGAGGATCCCTTCAACAACTTCCTGCCGAGCACCGGAACGATCACGCGCATCCAGTTCCCGACCGGTCCCGGCGTGCGCGTCGAGAGCGGCGTGTATGAGGGGTTCGCCATCTCACCCTATTACGACTCGATGATCGCCAAGATCATCACATGGGGCGATTCGCGCCCGGAGGCCATCCTGCGCATGCGCCGCTCGCTGGATGAGTTTCTGATCATGGGCGTGAAGACGAACATCCCGTTCCACCAGCAGCTGGTGGGTTCGCTGCGCTTCCAGGCCGGCCAATTCGACACCCGCTTCGTCGAGGACCGCTTCACCATCGAAGACGCCGACCAGGAGCGCGCCGACATCGCCGCGCTGGTCGCGACGCTGGTGGAGCATCACCAGGGCCAGGCAGCCGCCAGCCAGATCGGCGGCGCGAACGAACCCCGCGGAAGCGCGTGGAAGTGGTCGGCGCACGCCGCCGCGCGCGGCGGACGCTGATATGCGCAGAAGCCCGGAACGCACGGCCTGGACGGTGCTGCTGGCCGCCTTTGCCATTCTGATTGCCCTGGTGGTCGGCGTGCCGGCCACGGTCTCCGCTGTCGTCAACTCCGCGACCGTGGCAAGCACAACCTACGTAAGGCTCCAGGCCGGCCGCGTTCAGACCTACCTTGCACCTGCCACGGAGAATGACGCCCGCGTCGTCAGCCTCGAGGGGCGCGAAGTCGACGAAGGTTCGGTCATCCTCGTCGATCCCGATGCGTCCTCGCAGGGTATGGTCACCATCACCCCGTCAGACGCGAGTGACCCCACCGTCAGCGTGTTGACGTATGCCCGCACCCAGCTGCAGGTCTGGCGCGCCCAGTCGCCACGTTTTGGCCTCTCGGCCGCCCCCGACGAGACCGTCCTGATCCTGGCCGCGGGGCGCGCGCAATTCACCATCCGGCCGCGCAGCACCCGCCCGGCGCGCACAACGGTGATAACCCCCTTTGGCAGCTTCGATCTCGGGGCGGGCGTGCACACGATCGAGATCGCCTCCGGCGAAGCGCGCGCCTTCACCCGCGAGGGCTCGCTCATCGCTTCCGCGCCCACCGCACCGGCCCTGACGCTCACGGCTGGACAACGCACGACGCTCGCAACCGGCACAACCAAACTCGTCGTCCTGGCCCCGGAACGCGACCTCATTCGCAACCCACGCTTCTCAACCGACTTCAACCCGTGGGAGACGGAGATCCGATCGACCAACGGCAATGACGGCCATGCCTCGCTCGTCGCGCCGGGGGGCGAGCCCTCGCTGCTGCTCGACCGTCCGGGGACCGGGTTGAACTGGGGCCGCACCGGCGTGTTCCAGATCATCAATGAAAACGTCGCCGGCCGGCAATCGCTCCGCCTGGCCCTGGAATTCAAAATCCTCAACCAGGAGCTCCCCGTTTGCGGCACGCTCGGATCCGAGTGCCCGCTCATGATCAACATCACCTACATCGACCGCGCCGGTGCCCAGCGCGAGTGGTTCCAGGGCTTCTATGCCGAGGGCAGCCCGTCGGTCGATCTGCCCGATGTGATCCGTGACAACCCGAGCAACCGACACGTCGCGCGCGACCTCAACACCCGCGAGAGCTACGAGTCGGTCAACCTGCTGACCGGCGAGCTTGGGAATGCACAACTCATCCAGCGCATCCGCGTCTACGCGGAGGGCCACGCCGTCAGCACCCAGATTTACCGGGTCAACCTGCTCATTCAGGAATAGGCAAGGCGGTCAGGGCACGCGCACGAAGTCGGCCGGCAGCTCAGGCTGGAGCTCCAGCGCGCCCCGGTAATCGACGAGACGACCCGACACCCACAACACATCGCCGGGCTGCAGCGTTGTGGAGAAGGGCACCCGCCCCCACACCGCATCGAAGGCGGTCAGCGTGAGCGCGCTCTCCCCCTCGGTCAGCGCCAGCCGAACGCCCCCTCGAAATGACGACACCGCGGACACGCGCCCGCGCGTCGTCACCCACTGGCCCTCCAACGCGCGGGAGACTGCACCCAGGGGAAGCGCCTCAACAGCCGGTGCCCCGATCCGGGTGAGATTTCCGGATGCGACCAGCACCTGGCGTTCGCCGCGATACTCCCCCACCCCGCCAATCACGCGCACCCAGCTCCCCACCTCAGGGATCGGCGCCGCGTCGGAGAGCAGCACATCCGCCTCGGCGGTCCCATCGCGCAACGTCAACAGCCAACGACCTCCGAGGTCGCGGGCGCGCCGCAACTGGCCACGCGTCGCAATGCGCTCCCCCAAACGAACCCGGCTGAGGTCCGCGAGGCCGATCTCCTCCGGGACCGCACGTTCCAGCAGCAGGCCATCGGCACCATTCAGGGTGAGACTGGCCTCACCATCGCGCAGGCGCAGCGTGCCATCCACACGGGCGCGATCACCGGGTGCTGGGACGACGCCCTCGGCAAACAGCGTTGCGGCAGCCTGGCGATATGCCTGCACACGCACCTGCCCGCTCTCGTCCTGCACGGTGAAGGCGAGATAGCCCTCCTGCGCATCGACGGTGGCGAAATCAAGGATCACCCCGCGCAGGCGCACAAAGGCGTAGTTCATGGATGGCGCAAGCGCGCCGATCCGCGTCACCTCACGCGGGGCGACCCGCGAGGCCGCCACAATGGCAGCAACGCCCCCCACAGCCAAAAGCAAGGTCAGGGCGCGAAAGGGGCGGAGCCACACGGCGTGACGTGGGCGCGCGCCTGCGAAACGGCGCGCGCCTGTCTTTCAAGCGTTATTCGGCAGGCGGCGGGACGGGCAGGTCCTCGGGCTTGACGCTGATCCACTTCTCGCCTTCCTCGACCAGCATGATGGGAATGCCGTCCCGGATCGGGTACTTGCGCCCGTGCTCCCGCTCGATCAGCCACGCATCCTTGTACAGCTCGAGGCGGCCGGGGTCATCGCCCGCGACGCGCGTGGCCGTCGAAACGCAGAACGGACAGCGCAGGATCGCCAGTAATTCGGCACTGATGGGTGAAGCCATGGTCTTGGTTGCTCCTTGGAGATTCTATTTTGCGGTCGGGAACTCGCTCGCCCACGGCTCGACCTTGCCGATCGACCAGCGCGGCACGAGCAGACGCAGCTGCCTGGGCAGCAGGTTGACTTCGGCCAGCGCATGCGCGCTGTGCCAGAAGAACTCGATGTCCGGCTCCGCCGAGGTGAGGTTCGCCCGCCGTGTGATCAGGCTGGAGCTAAGCGCATAGACGAGGTTGATCTCGTGATGGCGTCGCTCCCCCGAACCGTGCCGCTGCGAGAACGCGCACTCGATCGCGCCGAGAAAGCGATCCGCCTTCGCCTTCATGCCCAGCTCCTCCATGATCTCGCGTTCCAGTGCCGTATGGGCGGTCTCGCCGAACTCGATGTGCCCGCCAGGCAGGTAGCAGTACCCGCCGCTAGAGGGTCGGCACAGCAGGACGCCGCGCGGTCCGATCAGCACACCACGGGCGATGATTTCAATTCGTTGTTCGTCTCGATGATTCGATGCAGCCATAGTTCGGCGCGCATCATACACCGGCGTGTCGGTCAGCCCTCACCGCGAGGCCGTGTGCGTGCGGAGAGCACCACCAGCACCAGGATCACGGCACCGAAGAGCAGCCCCAACGTCACGAGCTTCACCACCGGTGACTGGGGCACCAGCGCAAACAGGCCAAAGGCGCCGCAGGCCGCCGCGTAAAGCGCCACGATGCGGCCAGCCGGCCATCCCGCGTCCACGAGGCGAAAGTGCAGATGGCCACGGTCGCCAGCCGTCGGATTGCGGCCCGAGCGCGCGCGGTCGAAGATCTGCCAGGCCACATCCGCGATCGGCAGGCCAAACACCAGCATCAACAGCGCGATCTTGGCGCCGGCGATGATGCCGACGCAGGCCAGCAGAAAGCCCAACGTTGTCGCCCCACTCCCCAGAAAGATGCGCGCCGGCGGCCGGTTGAAGACGAGAAAGCCGAGCAGCGTCCCGGCCAGCCCGATCGGCAGCAGCGCCACGCTGTATTGGCCCTCGCGAATCATGTGGGCGGCCGTCACACCCGCGGCGATAAGCGCAACGGTCGAAGCCAGCCCATCCACGCCATCCAGCCAGTTGACGGTGTTCATCATGCCCATGAACCAGAACAGGCTGAGCGCCACAACGATGACGCCCGGCAGGATCAGGGCCTGCCCGGTGAACGGATTGGTGAAGCGCTCGATGAAGATGAGGGCCGCGATGGCGATGCCTGCCGCGAGCAACTGTGCCAGAAACTGCTTTCCGGCGGAGAGCTGCCAACGGTCATCCGCGAGCCCCGCCACCGCCAGAACGACCACGCCGCCCAGCGCGCCCAGCACGCGCGCCCCTTCATTCGGATCCTGCGTCGGCAGCGCAAACCCCTGCGCCACCAGCGCCGCACCGACAAACCCTACCGAAAGCGGCAGAACGCCAAGGCGCGGCGTCAGGCGGGCGTGCTGGCGCCGGCCACCGGGCGCATCGGCGATGCCCCAGTGCTGGCCCAGATGAATCGCCGCACGGGCCCCCAGCCATGACAGCACAAACGCAACGCCAAACGTGATGAGCGCAGGGAGAACAGGCACGCGGGGTATTGTAGCGAGTGTGGTCGGCCCCGTATAATCGTCGCGTGAACGCACCCACTGGTCGCGCCGAGCGCATCGGCATTGTGCTGACCCGACACTGGGTCGCCCTGCTGGTCAGCGGCCTCCTCTTCTACAGCAGCCTACCCTTTCTCGCCCCCGTTCTAATGAAGGCAGGCGCACCCGGCCCCGCCCAGCTCATTTACACCGTCTACCGCTTCACCTGCCACACCTACGCGTTTCGCTCCTTTTTTCTCTTTGGCGAGCGCGTGGAGTACCCGCGTGGCGAAGGCGACGGCGTGTTCGAGCGCGCAACCGGCATCAACCCGGGCACCGTCGAGGGCACCCTGGCCGCGCGCGACTTTCTGGGCAACGAGACCGTCGGCTACAAGGTGGCGTTGTGCGAGCGCGATGTGGCCATCTACTTTGCGATGGCCTTGAACGGCATCCTGTTTGCGCAGACCCGCCGCCGCGCCAAACCCCTGCCCTGGTGGCTGTTCATCCTGCTCGGCATCGTCCCCATCGGCCTGGATGGGTTTTCGCAGTTGTTCAGTCAGCCGCCCCTCAACCTGATTTCTTTCCGCGAGAGCACATGGTGGTTGCGCCTGCTGACCGGGGCGCTGTTTGGCACCAGCGTCGCCTGGCTGATCTTCCCGCTCATTCAGGAGGGCTTCATCACGCCAGGGGGCGCCGAGCGCGAGGCAACGCCCGCACAACCATGAAAGGCTTTCCGATAAAACTGGCCGTGATGGCCTTCTTCGCCGCGCTGTTCGGTTTTGGCGCGGCCTACCTCGTCCTTCAGTCAAACGCTGGGAATTCACCATCTACCGTTGCCCCCGTGTCCCGGCTCGTACGGGAAGGCAATCAGGCCCCCGAGTTCAGCCTCGAGACGCTCGATGGCAAGACCGTGTCGCTCAGCCAGTTCAAGGGACGCCCGGTGCTGATCAACTTCTGGGCCTCGTGGTGCGGGCCGTGCGTCGCGGAGACGCCCGACCTGGTCGAGGCCAACCGTCAGCTGCGGGCCGCGGGCAAGGACGTCGTCTTTGTCGGCATCGCCACCCAGGACAAGGTTGAGGCCGTGCAGGCCTTTGTGCAGGCGCGCAACGTCGACTACGTCATTGCGCTCGATCCGCGCGGCGTCACGGGCGACAGCTACGGCGTGCTCGGCCTGCCCGCCACTTACATCGTCGATGAAAGCGGCCGCGTACGGAGGGTGATCGCGGGCGCAGTCAACCTCAGCCGGGTGCTGAGCGAATTCAAGTAGCGCAGCCACAAGCCAAAGGAGAATGATGACGTCCCTGAAGACCCAATCCGCCCTGGATTTCGCCGTGATCGGCGGCAGCGGCCTGTATGCCATGCCGGGCCTGTCCAACGTCGAGGAGGTTCGCCTCTCGACGCCCTTCGGCGATCCGTCCGATGCCATCATCGTCGGCACGCTGGCCGGCCGACGGGTGGGCTTTCTGCCCCGCCACGGCCGCGGCCATCGCCTCAACCCGAGCGAGGTGCCCTATCGCGCCAACATCCACGCGCTGAAGCAGCTCGGCGCGCGGCACATCGTCAGCGTCAGCGCCTGCGGCAGCCTGCGCGAGGCCATGTCCCCCCGCCACATCGTCGTACCCGACCAACTCTTTGACTTCACCCGCGGGCGCCGCGTCGGCTCCTTCTTTGACAACGGCATGGTCGGGCATGTCTCGGTCGCGCATCCCTTCTCCGCCCGCCTGAGCGCCGCCGTCGCCGACGCCGCGGCCGCGGCGGGCGGTACCGTGCACCGCGCCGGCACGCTCATCACCATCGAGGGCCCGCGCTTCAGCACCCGCGCCGAGAGCCTGGCCTTCCGCGGCTGGGGCTGCGACATCATCGGCATGACCGCCTCGCCCGAGGCCTTTCTCGCCCGCGAAGCGGAGATCGACTTCGCCATCATGGCCCACGTCACCGACTACGACGTGTGGCATGAGGAGGAGGAGCCGGTCACGGTCGAAGTCGTGATCGAGCGCCTGCACGCCAACCTCAACATCGCGCAGCAGGCCATCGTGCGTTTGGCGAGCGTCATCCCGACCCTCCCGCATGAGACCGAAGGCGCGACGCAGAACGCCATCATGACCGCGCGCGACCGCATCGGCCCAGAGAGTCGCGCCCGCCTCGACCTGCTCGTCGGGAAGTACCTCAAGTAGCCATGACACGCAGCAACGGCCCCGCCCATCCGTCCGCCCCCCTGGCGCTTTGGCTCGTGGCGGGGCTGTCGCTGGCCCTCAACATCGTCATCCTCGGCGTGATCGTGGCTGGCCTGATGGCCGCCCGCACCTACGCCGGCGAGGCCGCCAGCCAGCTCGAAAACGCCAGCAGGGCCGCCCTGACGACCACGGTGCGCATCAGCCAGACCGTGCCGATCCGCGCCCAGGTGCCGATCAACCAGTCCCTCGAAGTGCCGATCAATCAGAACCTGCCCATCGACACCGTCGTGCAGGTTCAGCGCGAGGTGCCCGTGCTCGGCGTGCTCACTTTCGACCTGCCCATCAAGACCAACATTCCGGTCAACCTCAAGGCCCCGGTCACGATCAACACCAGCATCACCGTGGACACCGTCGTGCCCGTGCGGGCCGATGTCCCCGTCACGGTCAGCCTGGCCGGGACGCCGCTCGGCGATCAGCTCGCCTCGCTGGCGCGCATGCTGCGAAAACTGGCCGGCCAGTAGCCCGCCAATGCGACGCTAATACGGCGTCGGCGTTCCTCCAATACTGTCCGCCTATCGTGTCACCATCACGTTGGATGCGCCGCTGTGACGGCGCGAATGATGGAAAATTGGAGGTAACAAGATGACACGTTTGATTCGCACGACCTTTGCGCCGGCCCCCGAGATGCTGTCGCTCCGCGACATCGTCAACCAGATGATGGAGAACGCCGTGGTCAGCCCGAGCCAGTGGCTCGGCAGCCTGCACGGCACAAACGTCGATGCCCCGGCCCTGGATGTTCTGGAGAACGAGAACGGCTATGTCGTGAAGGCCGCCCTGCCCGGTTGGAAGCCGGAGAACGTCGATGTCAGCATCGAGAATGGCGTGGTCACCCTCAAGGGTGAGGTCAAGGACAACGAGGCTGCGCCGCAGGAGGGCAACCGCTATCACTTCCGCGAGATCCGGCACAACGCGTTCCAGCGCGTGCTGAGCCTCCCGACGGAGATTCAGAGCGACAAGGCCACGGCCGAGTTCGAGAACGGCGTGCTCACCCTCTCGGTGCCCAAGGCCGAAGTGGTCAAGCCCAAGACCGTCAAGATCGCCGTCAAGTAATCCGCCCGAACGGGCGTCACAACCGAATAACACCGCCGACCCCGAACCATGGATCGGGGTCGATCGTTTTGGCGGCAAGGCATCGGGAAGCGACTAAAATGCCTGCCGGCCTGGGGTCAGCCCCGCCGTCAGACCATGAACATCACGACCCCTGCGTGGGTGCCCCACGCCGTTTTCTACCAGATCTTCCCGGATCGCTTCGCGAGCTCGGCCGCCCTCACCAAGCCCAGCCACCTCGAAGCTTGGGACCATGCGCCCACCACCCGCGGCTTCAAGGGCGGCGACCTGCTCGGCGTGGTCGAGAAGCTGGATTACCTGCAGGACCTCGGCGCCACGGCCATCTACTTCACGCCGATCTTTCAGAGCACGGCCAACCACCGCTATCACACCCACGACTACTACCGCATCGACCCCATCCTGGGCGGCAACGAGGCCTTCAAGGTGCTGCTCGACGCCGCGCACGCCCGGGGCATGAAGGTGGTCATCGATGGCGTTTTCAACCACGCCAGCCGCGGCTTCTACTACTTCAACCACGCGCTGGAGAATGGGCGCGAATCCCCGTTTCTGGACTGGTTCCATTTCAACCACTTCCCGCTGCACGCCTACGAGGAGAAGAAGCCGCTCGGCTACGAGGCCTGGTGGGGCATCCCCGACCTGCCAAAGTTCAACACCAACACGCCGGCGGTGCGCGAGTACATCTTTCGCGTGGCCGAATACTGGATCGAACAGGGCGCAGACGGCTGGCGGCTCGATGTCCCCGCCGAGATCAACGACGACAGCTTCTGGAGCACTTTCCGGGCGCGCGTCAAGGCGGTCAACCCCGAGGCCTACATCGTCGGCGAGATCTGGCACGAGGCGCAGCGCTGGCTGCGCGGTGACCAGTTCGACGGGGTGATGAACTACCAGTTCACCAAGGCCTGCCTGGGTTTCTTCGTTGGGCGGAATCTGGATGAGAAGCTCGCCGCCGATGTGGGCTATGCGCCGGTGCGGCCGGTCGACGCTGCCGGTTTCGCGGGCATGCTCCTGCGCAACCTCGGGCTGTACGACTGGTCGATCAACCTCGCCCAGCTCAACGTCCTCGACAGCCATGACACGGCGCGCTTCCTCTCGATCGCTCGGGGCGACGTCAACGCGCTCAAGCTCGCCACGTTGTGCCAGATGTGCTACCCCGGCGCACCCAGCATCTATTACGGCGACGAAGTGGGCATGCTGGGTGCCAAGGATCCCGACAACCGGCGCGGCTTCCCCTGGGAGACCGCGCGCTGGGACAACTCGCTGCGCGACTATGTCAAGCGTGCGATCGCGTTGCGGGCGCGCTTCCGCGCCCTGCGCGACGGCGAGTTCGGCATCCTGCACGCCGCGGGAGATGTCGTCGCGATCTTGCGCAAGCGCGGCGAAGAGAAGATAATTGCCGTGTTCAATGCCGGCGAGGCTGGGACGACGGTGCGGCTGAACGTCGCTGCGGTGCCCCAGATTCGCGATGGTTCAATGCTCATTGCCGAGTTCGGCACGACGGCGTCCTACGCCGTGGCCGGGCATCAGGCCGAGATTCGCATTGGTCCCCGGGAAGGCCTGGTCTTCCGGGTGGGCTGATGCACAACGTAAAGGAACAGGTTTCCCAATCCATGAACTCGGACAGTTCGTTGCCGCATAAACGCGGCGCGGATCGCGTCTGAGCCTCCGGCGCTCCCGGAGGCCGGCCCGTCCCGCGCCTTTCCGTGGAGCTGCCATGACCACACTTCCCCGCCCCACCGTCGAAGAGACGCTCGACAAGGTGCGCGACGCCCTCGACCACGACGACGTTGTCGCTGCCATCGCCGCGCTTGAAAGCCTGAAGGAACCCGTCGAGGTCGCCGACGTCTTTGACGAGCTCGATGTCGAGGACCAGGCGACGCTGCTGCCGCGCCTGGAACCCGAGGACTCGGCCGAGATCATGGCCAACCTCGACACCGAGGACCAGGCCGAGCTCGCCGAGCGCGTCGACAACACCACGCTCGCCCGCGTGCTGGACGAGATGGAGCCCGATGACGCCGCGGATGTCATCGGCGACCTGCCCGAGAAACGCAAGGAGCAGGTTCTGGCCGAGATGGAGGAAGCGGATGATGTTCGTCCGCTGCTCATCCATCCGGACGAATCAGCCGGCGGTCTGATGACCACCAGCTTCCTCACCCTGCGCCCGCAGATGACCGCCCGTGACGCCATCGAGGCGCTGCGCCAGTGGCAGCCTGGTGAGGAGCTGCCGTACTACTTGTTTGTCGTGGATCGGGAGCGACGGTTGTGCGGCGTGGTCTCACTGCGCGGCATGATCGCTGCCTCGCCCAACACCCGCGTCGACCAGTTCATGAACACCACCGTGATCAGCGTCCCGGCGGGCACGGATCAGGAGGAGGTGGCGCGCCTGCTCAAACGGCACGGCTTCCTCGCCCTGCCGGTTGTGGATGCCGAAAAGCGCCTGCTGGGTGTCATCACGGTCGACGACATCGTCGACGTCATCGACGAGGAGGCCACCGAGGATGCCTTCCGCCTGGCCGGTATGCCCGACGAGGAGAAGGTCTTCAGCCCGCTCTCCCTGTCGCTCAAACGCCGCATGCCGTGGTTGTATATCAACCTTGGGACGGCCTTTCTGGCCGCCTGGGTGGTGAGCCTGTTCGAGAGCACCATCGCCCAGGTCGCCATTCTGGCCGCCATGCAGAGCATGGTCGCCGGCCAGGGTGGCAATGCGGCCACCCAGCGCATCACGATTCTCGTGCGCGGTCTCGCAACGGGCGAGGTCACGCTGCGCGACAGCGCGCGCGTGATTGCCAAGGAGACGCTGCTCGGGCTGCTGCAGGGGCTCGCCGTGGCGCTGGTCGTCGGCGGCGGTGTCGCGCTCTGGCAGAACAACGCCGTCCTCGGCGTCGTCATCGGCGTCGCGATGATGGGCAACCTCGTCGTCGCCGGGCTGGCCGGGACCGCCATCCCCTTCATCCTCAAGAAATTCAATCTGGACCCGGCCCTGGCCTCCGCAGTGATCGTGACCACCTTTACGGACTGCTGCGGCTTCGGCTTCTCACTCGGCCTGGCCACGGCCATGCTGGCCTGGCTGCGCTGACCTCTCTCATGACCCAGAACACCTTCCCGCCTGTGCGGACCGCCATCATCGGCTGCGGCGTGATCAGCGATATCTACCTGACAAACCTCACTCGCAGCCCGTCCATCGCGCTGGTCGCCGTTGCCGACCTGATCCAGACGCGCGCGGAGGAGAAGGCCGCCCGGTTTGGCATCCCGCGCGCGACGACCGTCGACGCCGTGCTGAGTGATCCCTCGATCGAGCTGATCGTCAACCTGACCGTGCCGGCCGCGCATGGCACCGTTGCGTTGGGCGCCTTGCGGTCTGGCAAGTCCGTCTACAACGAGAAGCCACTCGCCATCAGCCGTGAGGACGCGCGGCTGATCCTCAACGAGGCCGCCGCGCGCGGGCTGGAGGCCGGCGCCGCGCCCGACACGGTGCTGGGCGCGGGGTATCAGACCACGCGTCAGCTCCTGGCCGAGGGCGTCATCGGCCGGCCCGTCGCCGCCGCGGCCTGCATGCTCTCGCGCGGCCCGGATCAATGGCATCCCGATCCCGCTTTTCTCTTCAAGCAGGGCGCCGGCCCGCTGTTTGACATGGGGCCGTACTACCTGACCGCCCTGATCACGCTGTTTGGGCCGATCGCCCGGGTGTCGGGTGCGACGCGCATCACCCACCCCACCCGCACGGTGATGAAGGGCCCCAAAGCCGGCGAGCGCTTCACGGTCGATGCACCCTCACACGTCGCGGCGCTGGTCGAGTTTGCCTCCGGCCCGGTCGCCACGCTGGTCACCAGCTTTGACCTGTGGGAGCCCTACCGGCCGTCGATCGAGGTGTTTGGCACGCGCGGCACGTTGATCGCGCCGGACCCGAATACGTTTGGCGGCCCGATCACCGTGCGCAATGCCGACGACGCGCCCGCCATCACCCCGCCGCTCACGCATCCCCACACCGAGAACAGCCGCGGGCTGGGGGTGATCGAAATGGCCGCGGCGATCCGCTCCGGCCGTCCCCACCGCGCAAACGCCGCGCTCGCCTATCACGTGCTGGACGCCATGCACGGCATCATCGAGTCGGCCCAGAGCGGAAGACACGTGGCCCTGGAGCCCGTGCACGGTCACACGCCCACAGCCGCCTTCGCCTGATCGACGCACGCGGACGCGCACAGACAGGGCGCCGTCCCGCACGCGCGCTGCATGGTACACTCGCCGCGCAATGACGGTCGCGATCGTGTTTCTGCCCGCCCTCGGCGCTGCGCTGGGGCTGGCCTTCTTGCTCTTTCCCCGCCTGCGGCCGTATCAGTGGCTGCCGGACCTTGGGTTCAGCGCGCTCACCACGTTGCTCGCCGGAGTGATGCTGTTTGGCATTGGCTGGGACGAGCGCCTGCTCGGGGCCTGGCTCCCGACATCGACGCTGGGTGAGTTGGTGGTACTGCGGCCAGATGCGCCCGGGGCCGCCGTTGTCTTTGCGCTGGCCATCGCCCAGTTCGCCAGTGCCCTCACCCGCCGCAGTGCGTCGTGGCCGCGGCTATTGGCAGCCTGCGCATTTGGCGCGCTGTCCATGACCGCCTTCGCCTACAGCGGCATGGCGCTCTTGATCGGGCTCGGCCTGACCGACGCGTTTACCGCGGCACGCCGCTTCGCCCGCGGTGAAGATGCTCATCGCGTCGCGCTCGATGCCGCGCTCTGGACGTGCGCGCTGCTGATCATCGTCATGGCGGCCGCCTCCCTGGCCGACGCGACGCAGTACTTCCCGCTCGTCCAATTCACGCGCCGCCACAGCGGGTTCTTCGCCGTCGCCGTCGTCCTCCGCCATGCCGTCCTGGTCGCGCGGCAGACACGCCCCAATGGCGTCGACGCGGACCTGACCCGCGCAGACACCGACCTGTGGGCGTCGCACGGGGCGGGTCTGGGCGGCATGATCCTCCTGATGCGCCTGACACAACTGGGCGCCGCGCCGTTGCCGGCCTGGACCTTCGCCGTGATGCTCTTCGCCGCTCTGGTCACACTGCTGCGGGCGGTTTTCGATGGGCATTTCGCGCGCGCCTCGCGTCGGGCGTTGTCTGGGATTCTGGCGTTGGGCACGCTCAGTGCCGCCGCCTGGCAGGCCGTGCCGCTGGCGGCGACCGTGATCGGCTTTGTGCTCGGCACGGGGCTACTGCGTCGGCGCATGTCCGAGTTGCTCGCACACGCCACGTATCGCCGCCTCGTCCCCGTCGCCCTCGGCCTGGGCGCGGCAACCCTGCTGGGGCTTCCGCTCACTGCCGGCTTCCTCGGGAGGGCGGGCGCGCTCACCGCCCTGTTCGATGGGGCGAGCGGACCCGGCCCAGTCGTCACCGCCATGGCCGTCACACTTGCATTTGCTGCCCTGACCGCCTTTGCCACGCGGGCCTGGGAGGAAGGCCTCTCACAGCGCCCCGAAGTGCGCCTTGATGCCACCCTGGCATTGGCGGGGGTGCTGCTCCTCGCCCTGACCGCGCTCGCGCTGGGCGTCGCGCCCGGCCTGATGGACGGCGACCTCACCGCCGCCGTGTCCAGCCTCAGTACCGTGGGCTGGGCATGTCTGGGGATCGGGATCGCCGCAGGTGCATTGTTGTGGCGCTTCCGTGACCGTCTCCGCGCGCGGCTGCCCGCCAGCACTGGCGCGGTCGGCGACGCGATCAGCAATGTGCTTTCCTTCCGTTGGGCGCTCGATCCGCTCGCTGCCGCGGCCGGACGACTCAGCCAGCCCCTTGGCGAGCTCTTTGTCGTACTTGAGAGCGAAGGGGCGCTGTTGTGGACGCTGGCGCTCGCGCTGTTCGTCCTGCTCACCTCCCGGAGCCCTGGCCCATGACCGCACAACCCAGAAACCCCATACGCGTCGTCAACCGCTGGCCGTTCATCATTCTGGCTGCCGCCGCTGCGGCCGGTCTGCTCTTTCCGCAGGTCGTGGGACAGGCCGCCAACCTGGTCGGCTACGCGGTCTGTCATCGCATCCCGGCCCGCTCATTCATCCTGGATGGCAATCAGCTTCCGTTGTGCGCGCGCGACACCGGGATGTTCCTGGCCGCACTGGTGACCATCGGCTTCTACGTCGCGTTTGATTCGCGGCGCGTGTCGCTCTTCCCGCGCTTTCCGCAGGCCTTTGTCCTGCTCGCACTGGCCGCGGCCTGGGCGTTTGACGGCTTCAATTCGTACTACCTGCTGGCGCGCAACGAAATGCTGTTTTACATGCCGAACAACCTGCTCCGTCTGATCACCGGGGCGGGCATGGGCGTGGCCCTGGGTGCCTTTGTCGTGCCTCTGGTCAACAGCTCGTTGTGGAAGATGGAGCTGCTCGACGAGGTGGCCAGCGTAGCGAACTGGCGCGACGTCTTCGTCCTGCTCGGCCTGGCCGCCCTCGTCACCGTCGTCGTTGGCCTCCAGCCCGATTTCCTGTATGGCCCGCTCGCGCTGTTGAGCGGCCTCGGCGCCTTTGGCCTGCTGGCCGTCGTGAGTGGCCTGCTGGTCCTACAGTTCCGCAAACAGAACAACCGCTTCAGCGATCCGCGCGCGCTGTGGGGTCCGGCTGCGGTGGGTCTCTTCATCGCCTTCAACGAGGTGATGGCCATCGTCCTGCTGCGGCAGTGGCTGACGGTGACCTACAACCTGCCATTCTAGGGGACCCATGCGGATCCCGCGCAAGCACTTCGAGACGCTGGTCTGGGAGGTCGTCGACGCCCTGCCGGCAGCGATCAGCGAGCGGGTGAGCAACCTGGAGTTCGCAGTGCGATACGCGCCCACGCCGGCCGACCTCGAGGACGCCGACCCGGACGAAGGGGACCTGTTCGGGTTGTATGTCGGCATCCCACTGACCGAGCGCAGCGGAGACTACATGCTGACGGCACCCGACCTGATCACGATCTTTCAACGCGCCCACGAGGACGCCTGCGACAGCCTGCCTGCGCTGCGCGCGGAGGTCAAGCGAACCGTCCTGCACGAGCTGGCCCATCACTTTGGCATCGACGACGATCGGCTCGAAGCCCTGGACCGATACTGAGTATCGGCATGCCTTTGGCATCGAGCGGCATCCGCCCCGTATAATCCGCCTCAATGTCTGCCCAGAAAATGCCGGACAAGCCCGGCGGCGTCAACGATAAGGACATCGATTGGGAGCAGGACCTGCGCCCCTTCACACGCCTGCCGCGCGCGCCACGCGAGACCCCGCGCCAGGCCACCCCGGCCTGGATTCCGGCTCTGGTCAGCGTGGCACTGGTGCTGCTCGTGTGCGGCGCTGCCGCCAGTTTCGTCAACGCCAACCGGCCGGCCAAGCTCAACATCGGTCTTGCGCCGACGGCGACCTTTGCGATCGCGACGGCCGTCCCCACTGAGCGCATCCCGCCCACGGCCACACCCTGGACGGCCCCGACCAACACGCCCATCCCCTCACCGACGCCAGTCCCGACCGGTGCGCCAGGCACCAGCGCGATCCGCGTCGGCGGGTATGTCAAGATCATCAACACCGGACCCACCGGGCTGAATTTCCGCAAGGAGCCCGCCGTCGGCGGTGAGCGCATCAGAGGCCTGCCGGAGGGCAACGTGTATGAGGTCGTGGGCGGCCCCGCCAACGCAAGTGACCTGATCTGGTGGCAGCTCAAGGACACCGATGGGGTAACGGGTTGGGGCGCCGCCAGCTACATGCAGCCCGTCGCCAAACCCTGACCCATCCGTATAATCCCCACCTGGGACGTCGCACCGCATTCGGCGGGGTGACGTGGGGAGAGGAAAATGACCGACATAGGGTTGCCGGTGCTGTCTGCGGCGATGTTTGAAACCGGCCTTCGCATCGACCGCTACGTGGCGTCGATCGTGGCCAATCGTGAAGCATTTCGCGCCAATCTGGTGCGATCCGGTCAGGCATTCACGCGCGATGACCTGGATGGCTTTCGCACGCGCCCGCGGACGCTCAGGGTGGCTGCGCTGGCAGATGAAACCCGCCATGCCACCGTGCGGGATCTGCCGTTGCTTGGTCGGCTGTCGATGGAAACCCGCAAGGTCGAGTTGCGCATCTTTCGCACAACGACTGATCCCGACGTCGCCGCCGCACTCGCCCCGGCAGACAATCCCACCCCAGACCTGGTCCTGGCGTTCTACGATGAGGACATGACACGCCTGGGCGTGATCGTGGACGGCCTGCCCGAGCTGCTACTTCTTCAGCGCGAACGCGGACAGCGCTGGGTGGAGGCTCACCCCGAGGTCGTCGACTCGGCCCTGCCTGTCACGCAGATGACGCCGCTGACCCGGCGGCGCTTCGAGCAGGCCTGCCACACCCTCAGCGCAGACGAATCCCTGAGCTGGAGCCGCGCGCTCGTGAGTGCCGTGCGCGACATCTCGGCTGGCCCCCGGCCACCTGCCCCGTAGCCTCGGTCCGAAAAAGGGAGCGGGGCCACCGACCCGGGCGGATCGGTGGCCCCGCTGTTGCGTCACATCATTGGACTAAAGCCGTTCCATGGGCTCTATGCCCATCACGCCCATGCCCAGCTTGGGCTGCGCGCGGCGGTCGTCGTCCTTGCCAAAGTGGGTGATCTCGCCTGCCTCGTTGATGGCCTCGACCGAGAGGCCCAACGATTGAAGCTCCTTCACCAGCACCTTGAATGAGGCGGGAATGCCCGGCTCCTCGATCATCTCGCCCTTGACGATGGCCTCGTAGGTCTTGACGCGACCCTGGACATCGTCGGACTTGACAGTCAGGATTTCCTGCAGCATGTGCGCAGCGCCGTAGGCCTCGAGCGCCCAAACTTCCATTTCGCCAAAGCGCTGGCCTCCGAACTGAGCCTTGCCGCCCAACGGTTGCTGCGTCACCAGCGAGTACGGGCCGGTCGAGCGGGCGTGCACCTTGTCCTCGACCAGGTGGGCGAGCTTGAGCATGTGCAGGTAGCCGACCGTGACCGGGCTGTCGAACGCCGTGCCGGTCTTGCCATCGATGAGTTTGAGCTTGCCCAGGTTGGGCAGCGGGTCGCCGGTCTCGACGCTGACCTCAGCCGCGCGTTCGCGCAGCTTCTCGTCGCTCAAGTTCGCGGCCACCTTGTGACCGTGCTTCTCCATCCACAAGCGCAGGCAGGCGTTGACGACTGCGGCATCGCTCACGTTGCGCGCGCTTTGATTGCGCTCGTCGGTCTCGAAAACCAGCAGCGACTCGGGCGCAAAGCCCTTCTCGCGCAGCCACTCGATCAGCGTGATGCGACGGGCGTATGCTTCGTCGATCGCGGCCTGCTCGAGATCATAGTCCTTGCCGTCCAGCCAATCGGACAGATAGGCCATGCGGGCGTCGTGGTCGTCGCGCATGCTCTCGGTCTCGATCTGGCTCTCGCGCAGCGCCAACCAGGCGCGGTTGGTCATGTCGCGATACGCGTGATCGATCAGCCAGGCGCGGCAGAGCTCAGCCTCGAGCTCACCCTCGGTCGCGCCGTCAAAGACGGGCGTGATCGAGCGGAAGCCGAGGCGATCCGACGCCCAGCCCAGGTGTGTTTCCAGAATCTGGCCGAGGTTCATGCGGCCCGGCACACCGGTGGGGTTGAGGATGATGTCGACGGGCGTGCCATCCGCGAGATACGGCATGTCCTCGATCGGCACGACGCGCGAGACGACACCCTTGTTGCCGTGGCGTCCGGCCATCTTGTCGCCCTGTGTGAGCTTGCGGCGTTGGGCGATGCTCACCCGCACCATCTTGTTCACGCCGGCCGGCAGGTCGCGATGGTCATCGCGGTCAAAGACCTTGACTTCGACCACCTTGCCGTGCTCGCCGTTGGGCAGGCGCAGCGAGGTGTCCTTCACCTCGCGGCTCTTCTCGCCGAAGATGGCGCGCAGCAGCTTCTCCTCGGGCGAGAGTTCCTTCTCGCCCTTCGGCGTGATCTTGCCCACCAGAATGTCGTTCTGATTCACTTCCGCGCCGATGCGGATGATCCCGTTCTCGTCGAGGTCCTTGAGCGTCTCCTCGCCCACGTTCGGAATGTCGCGCGTGATCTCCTCGGCGCCGAGCTTGGTCTCACGGGCCTCGATCTCGTGCTTCTCGATGTGGATGCTGGTGAAGTGATCCTGGCGGACCAGGCGCTCGCTCACGAGAATGGCGTCCTCGTAGTTACCGCCCTCCCAGCACACAAAGGCCACCAGCACGTTCTGGCCGAGCGCGAGCTCACCGTTGTTGGTGCTGGAGGAGTCGGCGATGACATCGCCCTTGCGCACGCGCTGACCCTTCTGCACCGTCGGGCGCTGGTCGATGCACGTGGATTGATTCGAGCGGTTGTACTTGCGCAGGTTGTAGACGCGGCGGCCCTTGGCACTCTGCAGCGTGATCGAGCGGCCGGTGACCGAGATCACTTCGCCGTCCTCGGCGGCCAGGATGACCTGCCCGCTCTCGGTGGCGGCCTGACGCTCCACGCCGGTGCCGACGATGGGCACTTGCGGCATCAGCAGCGGCACAGCCTGGCGTTGCATGTTCGAGCCCATCAAGGCGCGGTTGGCGTCGTCGTGCTCCAGGAAGGGAATCAGCGCAGCGCTGATACCGACGATCTGATTGGGCGCGATGTCAACATAGTCGACCTGATCCGGCGAGGCGAAGACGAACTTCTGGTTGCGGCGCACCGAGATGCGCGGCTCGGTCAGCTCGCCCATGGCATTCAGCTGCGCGCTGGCCTGCGCGATGGTGAACTTGTCCTCGGTATCGGCCGACATGTAGACGGCTTCGCTAACGACATACGGCCGGACGGGCAGCGCCTCGATCGACTTGAAGCGCGCCAGCTTGACGGCCAGCTCGCGGTCGATCAGCGTGCCAGCCTCGGCGATGACTTCGCCCTTGCTGTCGCTCACGTCCTCGCGCAGCGTGCGGCCCTCAGTCGACTCGGCCTTGTTCGCGATCTCGCGCGAGACCTTGCGATACGGCGTCTCGAGGAAGCCATACTCGTTGACCTTGGCATAGGTCGCGAGGCGGCCGATCAGACCGATGTTCGGACCTTCCGGGGTCTCGATCGGGCAAATGCGGCCATAGTGGCTGTGGTGCACGTCGCGCACGTCGAAGCCCGCGCGCTCGCGGCGCAGACCACCCGGGCCGAGGGCCGAAAGCGTGCGCTTGCTGGTCAGCTCGGAGAGCGGGTTGGTCTGCTCCATGAACTGCGAGAGCTGCGAGGAGCCGAAGAACTCGCGCACCGCCGCGACGACGGGGCGAATGTTGATCAGGTTGACCGGCGAGGGGGAGTCGTTGTCCGGCATCGACATGCGCTCCTTGACCATCCGCTCCATGCGGCGCAGGCCTACGCGCAGTTTGTTCTGGATCAGCTCGCCATTCGTTTTGACGCGGCGGTTACCCAGGTGGTCGATGTCATCCGGGCCCAGCTCCTCGTTGTTGATGCGGATCAGGTGCTTGATCAACCGCACCACATCGTGCTTGGTCACGGTGCGATGGGTGAGCGGGATCAGACCATCCAGATCAAGGCGCTTGTTGAGCTTGTAGCGGCCCACGCGCTCGAGATCGTAGCGGCGCTGATCAAACAGCTGCTGCTGCATAAACTCTTTCGCGTTGTCGAGCGTGGGCGGGTCGCCCGGGCGGACGCGGCGGAAGAATTCGATCAGCGCTTCCTGCGCGACCGTGCGCGAGGGGCGGTTGGCCCACTCAGGCTCCTGGCGAAACGTCGCGTCGAGGTAGAGGTGATCCTTGTTCGTGTCCACATCGGCGAACAACGCGCGGATCTCGTCCTCGCTGCCGGTCTTGAGGATGTCGGTGCTGACGCCGTCATCGACGGCGGCCAGCGCCCGCAGCAGGATCGTCACCGGGATGGTGCGCTTACGATTAAACTTGAGCACCAGATAGTCGCTCTTGCGCGTCTCGAACTCCATCCACGCCCCCCGATCCGGGATGAGCTTGGCCTGGGCAAGCTTGCGACCGCTGTTGACGTCATCCTCCGAGCTGAAATACACGCCCGGCGAGCGGATGAGCTGCGAGACCACGACGCGCTCGGTGCCGTTGATGATAAAGGTGCCGTTCTCAGTCATCAGCGGGAACTCGCCGAAGTAGATCGTGTCGACCTTGTGCTCGTCGGTCTTGCGATTGTGCAGCGCGACCTTGGCGTAGAGCGGCGCGCCGTAGGTCAGGTCGCGCTCAACGCACTCATCGAGATCGACCTTGGGGTCCTCGAACCAGTAGCTCAGGCCGTATTCCTTGGCCTGCTTGTAATTGCCGGGGAAGTAGATCGCCATCTCCTGGTTAAAGGACTCGATGGGCGAGATCTCCTCAAACAGTTCGCGCAGCAGCTCGTCCTGGAAGAGTTTGAAGGATTCGAGCTGGACTTCGATCAGCCTTGGGAGTAGTTTGATCTCAGCGGAGCGGGCATACGACTTCGACGCGCGATTTCGGGTGACAACCATTTACCACACCATCCTTGGCGGCCGCCGGTCTGCGGCACAGACGAATTCAGGCGGGTCGCCAAAGGACGCCCGCCGGAAGGTTCACAGCCGGTAAATATACCATGGGTGGAAGCATCCGACCGCGGTCGGCCGCCGGC
>JAIBCK010000084.1 GCA_019694215.1 Thermoflexales bacterium | reverse complement strand
TTGCCGGCGAGGCCGAGCTTGATCCAGTCGGTCTGTTCGAGCAGCCTGGCGCGCTGGCCGGCCAGATCGAGCTGGCTGGTCTGATACGCGCTCGGCGCGGTGAACAGGCCGGTGGCGAAGCCCTGCAGGCGGCGATCATCGAAGGGGTTGCCACCGCGCACCGCATCGCGCAGGCGGTCGTTGAAGGAGCCGATCCCGCTGCCGGCAAGGTTCAGTTGTGCGGCGTTCTTGCCGCGCCGGTTGTTCTCGACCTCGCCGAAGTTCCAGCCTTCGCCGTAGAGCAGGATCTTGCGGCCGTCCACGCCATCCTTCTCCAGCGTGAGCGCGTCCAGCGCCGCCCGGACCTGGGTCATGTTGGCCAGCATGTGGTGGCCCATCAGGTCGAAGCGGAACCCATCGACCTTGTGCGCGCGGGCCCAGAACACCACGCTGTCGGTGATGAACTTGCCCATCATGGCGTTTTCGCTGGCGGTGTTCTCGCAGCAGGTGCTGCGCTCGACCCTGCCCTCGTTGTTCAGGCGGTAGTAGTAGCCGGGCACGATCTTGTCGAAGACGCTCTTCTCCTCCGTGCCGCTCTGGCTGGTGTGGTTGTAGACGACGTCCATCACCACCCGCAACCCGACCTGATTCAGACCCTGCACCATCCCGCGGAACTGCTTGATCCGCCCGGCGCCATCGATGGCATCCGGCGTGGCATAGCTGCCTTCGGGGGCGTTGAAGTGATACGGGTCATAGCCCCAGTTGAAGGCATCCTTGTCCAGCGCTTTGGCGATCTCGGCCTGCTGCGCGTCGCTGGCCGGGCCAAGCCGGGCCAGCGCGGCGCGATTGGTCTCCGAGCGTTGGGCGGGATCCTCGTTGACCGAGGCGATGTCGAACGTGGGCAGGAGATGGACAAAGGTCAGCCCGGCCTCGGCCAGCGCGCGCAGGTGCTTCATCCCGGCCGTGTTCGGATCGGTGAAGGCGAGGTAGGTGCCGCGTCGCTCGGCGGGCACCGACGCATCGATGGCGCTGAAGTCGCGGATGTGCAGCTCGTAGACGACGGCATCGCTCAGGCTGGCCAGGGCCGGCTTCTTCAGGCCCGCCCATCCCGAGGGTTGTGTTTCTACGCTGGACAGATCCAGGATCGCGCTGCGCTTGCTGTTCATCGACAGGCCAATCGAGTACGGGTCCGTCACCGTGCTGCGCACGATCTTGCCCTCGCGCGGGGTGTAGACCTCGACCTCGTAAAGGTAGTACTTGCCCACCCAGCTGCGGTCGCCGTTTGCCGTCCACACGCCGCTGGCCGGATCGAGCGTCATGGTCACGGAGGTGGAGGCGCCACCCAGCGCCTGATCGAAGAGCCGCACGCCGACGCTGCGCGCGGTTGGCGCCCACACCCGCAGGCTGACCCCGCTCGCGTCAAGGGTCGGGCCGAGTGCCATCTTCGCCGCCGCGCCGGAATACAACGCATCCAACACACCCGCAATCTGCGGGCTGGTGATGTCGATGAGCTTTCCCTTCTCATCGGTGACGCTGACGGCGATCTGCGACTTGAGGATCTGCGGGAGTTTCGCGCGCGCGTCCTCCGGCAGGCGGAACCCGGACAGGCCGCTCAGGTGCGGGAAGCGCGCGGCGACCTCCGCCCCGGCTGCGGCCACCCCGGCGCTGGTGTATTCGAGCGGCAGCCGCTCGCCGCCGACCACGCCCTTGGGCGTCAGCTCGAGTTTGGCCTCGGGGTCCCAGTGCAGGGTGTAGGTGTATTTCGGCGAACCGGTCACGGCCCAGACCAGGGTGTCAGGGCTGACCCAGTAGGCCGATGATTTGGTCAGGCTGCCCTTGGGCGCGCCCTCCGTATTGACGACGAGCTTGTGCGTGGCGGCGTCGTAGCCAAAGAAAATCTCCTGGCCGGCATCCTTGACCTCGAAGGCCACGGGCGCGCCGCCCTTGCTACCATCCGCGCCATACGCCTCGCTGGCGTTTCCATTGAGCGCGACCCGGGCGCTGTATTTGCCCGGCGGAATGCGCGTGGTGACGAAGGCGGCCTGGCCGCTCAGAAGGGGATCACTCATGAAACCAACCCGGCAACCGGCGTCATTGTCGGCCTTGCAGCCGGCCTTGCTCTGCCAGTCACCGATGACAAAGGGAACAGCATAACGAATCGAGTCGACCATCCAGTGCGTCTTGTGATCGTAATAGAACGACACGCGGCTGGCCTCGGGCACCTTCAGCACGATGTTCGGGCCATCCCGGTCGGCCTTGCCACCGTAGTTCTCGCCCCAGGTGTCATTCAGCGCGACCTTGTATTCGTAGTCGCCCCTGGGCAGCTCGAAGGTCCCCCACCACAGGTCGGCGGCGGCGTCATACGTGAGGTAGGTCTTGGCGCAATCGGGTTGCCACTCGCCGGGGCAGCCCAGCTTGGTCTGCAGGGTGCCGGGGATGTTGACAACCTTGGGTACGTTGGACTGGGCGGGATCGGCGGCCCGGGCGGTCGCGAGCGGGCTGCCCGCGAGCAGGGTCAGGGCCAGCGCCAGACGCGCCGGTGACATGGGGAGACGAAACGACATGAGTCCTCCTGCAATACGAGAACGGTTGCCGGCCATTATCGGCCCGCCGTGTTGGGAGGACGCCCGCGGCGCTATGCCCGCGCCATGCGCGCGCGGGCGTCGAGGAGCAGCCCCATCAGCGCATCCTCGCCGCCCTCGGCCAGGCGATACGGGCAATCAAAATGGTGCAGGATGCGCGCGCGCAGGGCGGGCATCTGCAGCACCAGCCCGCCCGAGAACACCAGGCGCGTCCAATCCCGGCCCGGGCGAATACGGCCGGCCAACGCATGATAGTTGGCCGCCATGCTGTCAAAGGCGGCATGGAACAGCGCGCCGATGTTCAGGTTGTCCTCGCGAATGCGGGTGATGGACCCTTCGTCGCCCAGCGCGCCGGCAAAGAAGGAGAGATCCACCCGCAGGTCGCTCGCGGCCAGGGTCTGCGTGCGCGCGTCGATGGTCTCCCAGACGCGCGTGAGCGAGACGCCCTCGGCTTCGGCCAGCTCGCTCAACAGCCGCACCAGGGCATTCAGCGAGCGCCCGGCCGGGACGTGAATCCAGGTGTTGAGGTAGCGGCCGTCGAAGTAGGGGCGGGTCTGGTAATCGCCGAGCTGAAGGCCCTCGCTCAGCGCCCCGACCTGCGAGCCGGTGCTGACGTTGATCGAGAGCTCGCCCGGCTGAAGGCCCGCGCCGCGCAACGAGCATTGCTGATCTGCAATCGGTGGATACAGCGTCAGCGCGCGGCCTGCCGCGCGGAAAACGCCCAGCGGCGTGCGGCGGTCCACCAGCGCGGGCAGGCTGAGTTCCCCCAGCCCGAGGCGCGCCAGCATCTCGCGGTGCCAGACCCCGCGCGTGAGGTCAAACATCGACGATGCCGTGGCATGCCCAACCTCGGTGGCGACGGGATGGCCGCACAGTTGCGCGGCCACGAAGTCGGGCAGCGCGCAGACGCGGGCGCCACGCGGAAGCTGGCCGTGGCCGGCCATCCAGTACAGCGCGCTGAGCGGCCGCATCACCCACAAGTCGTTGCCGCAGGCGCGGATCTCGGCGGGGTCGAGCACATCGAGCAGGCTCTGAAACCAGCTGGCACCCGCGCGGGGGCCGGGCTCGGCCGCGCGCTGGTCCTGCCAGGTGAGCGCGGGCCCGAGCGGCGCGCCGCGGGCATCGGTCAGCACCAGACCGTGCATCTGGCTGCACAACGTCAGCGCATCGGCCTCCGGCGCCTCTGCGAGCAGGCCCTCCAGCACCGCGCGCGTCTCCGCCACGATGACGTCAGGATCGACTTCGTGGTGCAGGCGCGGTCGGCCGGGCAAGGGGCCCGGGAAGGGCCGCCGGGTGATCGCCTCGAGCGTGCCCGTTTCGAGGTTGAGCACACCGCCCTTGATCGTCGTCGTGCCGAGGTCGATGCCGAGCGCGCGCATGAGGCCTGTCTTTTATCCGTTGGGCGACGCGATCAGCGCTTGATGGCCTGCGCGGCTGTCCGCATCGCAGCCGCCAGCAGCCCATCATCCGAGGCGGTCGTGACGAACTGGTAGCCCATCCCAATGGCGCGGTTGGCGTACTCGGGCGAGACGGTGTACAGCCCGGCCGGGATGTTGTGGGCGTGCGCACGGCGGGCGATCTCCTCGATGTGGCCGAGCATCGGCGCGGTCACGTGGTCGAGGGCGTTGAGGTTGTACAGGCTGATCGAGAGGTCGCTCGGGCCGACGAAGATCGCGTCCAGGCCGGGCGTGTCGAGGATCTCGTCCAGATGGTTGAGGGCTTCGCGCGTCTCGACCATCGCCATGGCGATGACAAAGTCGTTGGCCCAGCGCTGGTAATCGGCGCCGTAGATACGGCCCGCGCGGTAGGCGCCATTGCTGCGAAAGCCCAACGGTGGATACTTGCATGCGCCGACAAAGGCCTCGCATTCGGCGCGGTTGTTGACCATCGGGCAGATCACGCCCTGTGCGCCGCCATCCAGCACGCGCTGGACCATGGTGGGCTCGTTCCAAGGAACGCGCACGAAGGGCGTCACGGCTGGGCCCATCGCCGCCATCATCCTCACGGCCGACTCGTAGTCGACCGGGCCATGCTGCATGTCGATGGTGAGGACATCGAAACCGGCCGCAGCCGCGCTTTCGGCGGTGAGGGGGTTGGCGATGTGCAACCAGGCGCTGGCGACGGCCTTGCCGGCGCGCCAGGCCGTGCGGACTTTGTTCTCGTACATGATCAGACCTCCAAGGGTGGCTGAGAGCATAGCAGGGCACACCCGGGGCGTCAACGCGGGGTCGTCTACAGTTGACAAATTACAACCCATTGACAAGAGCGACCGGCTTGGCTATTCTTGGGGCTCTGGCCCGGGCGGGGCCCGCCCGCCACACGTCCACAAAGCCATCATGTCGCAGAAGCCCACCCTTACAGAAATCCTCACCGTTCCCGTAAAGCGCAGCCTGTCGGATGAAGTGATCGAGCGCCTGCGGGATGCCATCGTCAACGGCAAGATCGCGCCGGGCGAACGCCTGCGCGAGGAGGTGTTGGCCGCCTCGATGCAGGTCAGCCGCGGGCCGGTGCGCGAGGCGATTCAGCGCCTCGAGCGCGAGGGGCTGGTGATGGTGCTGCCCAACCGCGGCGCGACCGTGGCCCGCCTGTCGCGCGAGGACCTCGATGAGGTGCACAGCTTGCGCAGCGTTCTGGAGCGGCTGGCGGTGTGCGAGTCGATCAAACACGCCGACGCCGAGCACCTCGACCGATTGGCCGGGATCGTCGAGCAAATGGTCGCCAGCGACAACGAGACCCTGACGGGGCCGATGGCCGCCGAGCTGGACACGCGCTTTCACCAGACCATGGTCGAGGCGAGCGGGCACAAGCGCCTGATCCGCGCCTGGCTGGACCTGCGGCCTCAGATCCACATCTTCCTGCTCTCGCGCAACGTGGCCAATCCCGACTTCCGCGAGCACCTGGTGCGCGGGCACTCCGCCATCCTCAACGTCGTGCGCGATCGCGACGAGGCCCGCGCCATCGAGATCATCGACGACCACATGAAAGGCGCCTACGTGCGCGTGATGAACAGCTATCCCCCCGAACCATGAAACTGAACAACCAGATCGCCCTCGTCACCGGCGCCAGCAAAGGGATGGGCCGCGCGATTGCGCTGGCCCTGGCGCGCGAGGGGGCCGATCTGGTCGTCACGGCGCGGGATAAGGCTCAATTGGATTCGTTGTGCGCCGAGGTGCAGGGGCTGGGCCGGCGCTGCATCGCCGCGGCGGTGGACCTGGCCGCGCCCGACGCCGCGGATGCGGTGTGGGCGGCCTGTGGGGCGGTTGAGCGCATCGACATCCTGGTGAACAATGCGGGCATCGGCAGCAGCGCGGACCCGCGCCCGCTGGTGGCTTTCAACGACGCCTTCTGGGACGAGACGCTGCGGGTCAACCTCACCATCCCGTATCTGCTGTGCAAGCGCGCGCTGCCGCCGATGATCGCGCGCCACCACGGCCGGGTGATCAACATCGCCTCGATTGCCGGGCGCACGGGGACGATGCACGGGGCCGCCTACGCGGCCAGCAAGCACGGGCTGCTCGGCCTGACGCGCACGCTGGCCATGGAAGTGGTCAAGGATGGCGTGACGGTGAACGCCATCTGCCCGGGAACGGTCCGCTCGCTGATGAACGACAAGCGTTTGGCCTATGACGCAAAGCGGCTGGGCCGCACGTTCGAGGACATCGAGAAGAACATCGTGCCGATTGGCCGGCGCATCGAGCCCGAGGAGATTGCCGAGTTCGCGGTGTATCTGGCCAGCCCGCTGGCCGCCGCGACGACGGGGCAGGCCTTTGTCATCGACGGCGGGGCGACGAACTACTAGTCTGTGAGGTCGGCCGTCCGCCGTCGCACGTCACCGCATCCTCGCGTGAGTACAATCCCGGCATGCGAACGACTTTGATTGCCGGCAACTGGAAGATGAACAAGTCCGTCAGCGAGACGGTCCTCCTGATTTCTGAACTCGCCCCCCTCGTCCGTGACGACATCGCCCGCGGTGTCGAGGTGGCGGTCTGCCCGCCCTTCATCGCGCTGGCGACGGCGCGCGATGTTCTGTCCAACAGCGGCCTCAAGCTGGGGGCCCAGAACGTCAACCCGGAGGCCAAGGGCGCCTTCACCGGCGAAATCGCGCCGGGCATGTTGAGCGGGTTGACCGAATACGTTATCGTCGGCCATTCCGAGCGCCGCCAGATCTTCGGCGAGAGCGACGCCTTCGTCAACAAGAAGGCGTTGGCCGTGCTGGCTGCGGGAATGGCGCCGATCCTGTGCGTGGGCGAGACCCTGGCCGAGAACGAGGCCGGGCAGACCGAGGCGGTGCTGACGCGGCAGGTCGCGGCCGGGTTGAGCGGCATCGCGCCCAACGATCTCTCCCGCGTCGTCATCGCCTACGAGCCGATCTGGGCCATCGGGACCGGGCGCGCGGCGACGGCCGCGGACGCGCAGAACCGCTGCGCCTTCATCCGCGCCGAGATCCGCAAACTGGCCGGCGCGGCCGCCGACACCATGCGCATCCAATACGGCGGCTCGGTCACCCCCGCCAATGCGCGCGAGATCCTCAGCAAGCCCGACATCGACGGCGCGCTCGTGGGCGGCGCCAGCCTGAAGGCCGCCGACTTCGCCGCCATCGTCGCCGCGGCCTGAGCAACCGCGGCCATGCTGACCGCGCTGCTCGCCTTTCTGGTCACGTTCGGGCTGCTGTTGTTGCTGGCCCGGCTGGCCAATCAATTGCTGCAAGCGCTCGGCCTGCTGCTCACCGGGCGGCGGGACAGCATGCTGCTGCTCTACGCCGTCCTGCTCCTCCCGGGCGTGACGCTGCACGAGCTCAGCCACGCCGCGATGGCGCGCCTGCTCGGGGTGCGGGTGCGGCGCATGTCGCTGCTGCCGGCGCGCGAGGGGGATCGCATCCGGCTCGGGTTTGTCGAGATGGATCGCATGGACGCCTTTCGATCGAGCCTGGTCGGCGCAGCGCCGCTCCTGATCGGCACGCTGGTGCTTGGCTTGATCGGGTTGGCCGTCTTCGATGGCACGCGCCTGAACAGCGCGCTGCTCGGCGGCGACCTCAATGCCATCCTTCAGCAACTCGGCGCGGTCTTTCGGGCTCCCGATGCGTGGGTGTGGTTCTACATCGTGTTCGCGGTCGCCAACAGCATGACGCCCTCGCCCTCGGACATGCAATCGTGGCCGCCCGTCGTCGTCTTCCTGGCGATCATCAGCCTGCTCGCGCTGGCGCTGGGCGGCGAGAGCCTGGCGCGCACGCTGGCGCCAACGGTGCGAAGCATCCTGCTGTGGCTTTCGACGGCGTTTGGGCTGACCGCCTTTATCGACGCCATCGCCGTCTTCGTGCTGGCCGTGCTGTGCTGGGGCGTGGGGCGGCTGACCGGGCGACAGGTCGACTTCCGATGACCGCGAGCGCCGATCCGCGCCTGCTCAGCGTTGCCCTGCCCGCTCACCTCGAAGCGCGGGCCGGGTCGGTCGCGCTGCGCGCCGCCGCGAATGCTCCCGCACAACGCATTGTCTTCGGGCTCCCCCTGCTGGTCGGGCTGGAGCCCCTGCTGATCTGGCGCGTGAACACCGAACGTGGGACGAAGCTCGTCAGCCTGGCGCTGTTTGGCTGGATCGAGGACCGCTTCATCGACGAGCCGCGCGCCGAGCTGTTTGGTTGCACGCCATCGGGCGTGGAGCCGATCGCCTTTCTGCGCGACCTCGACCTGGACCGGCCCCCCGAGGCTTTTGTGCTGACGGAATCCGGCACGATGACGCGCGTCACAGGGCTGCGCATCGATGGGCCATCAGGCGCCCCGGGAGATGCGCCGGCGGGTGCCGACGCCGCGGCCCTGCGCGCCATCGAGGCCGACGGGGGTGGCACGGCCGCGCCCCTCGCGGCGCTGCGCGCCGCCGTGGCCGGGGGCCAACCCCTGCGGCACGCCCTGCGCGCGCTGCGCCGCGACGCAGACCCAGGTTGGATGGCGCGCTGCGACGGGTGGCGGCTGCTCACGCGCGCATGCTGGCCAGACGTGGAGATTCTTCGTTAGGCGATGTCGTACGTGGGCGGCTAACGGCCGGATTGGACGTGGCGGGCGAAGTTATCGAGGATTGCCTGCCAGCCCTGGCGCTGCATCTCGACGGGGTGCGTCTCCTCGCCATCGAAATCCACCTGCACCCGAATGCCACCGGCGACCGGTGTAAAGGTAATCTCGGCGGTCCGCTCGCCAAAGCGATACGCGATGCGGCTTTGCGGCACGACCTGCGTGTAGGTGCCGGCGAAGTCGAAGCCCATGCTGCCGTCCTTCGCCTCCATCCGCGACGAGAAGGCACCCCCGACCCGCAGGTCCACTTCGGACTTCGTGGTGTGCCAGTCATCCGACGCTGCATTCCACTGGACGATGTCGGCGGGCGTCGTGTAGGCCTGCCACACCCGCGCGAGCGTCCCCTTCACCACGGTTTCGACGTTGATTCTCATGCTTTCCCCTTCGTTGAGCGTTGTCGGCTGACCATCTCCGCGATCCACACGGGCGCGAACGGAGACGTGCAGCCTTTTGACACAGGATAGTCGCGATACACGCCCAACGCTTCCCCGATGGCGATGGCGCGTTTGCGATGCGCGACGATGTTGATCCCAATCGCCGCGAGGCAGAAGTTCATCGTCCATTGCGTGGCTGGCGCGGCGCTGCCCATCTCCGCCTCGATGCGGTCCAGCAGCGCACGAAGATCGAGCCCCTCGGGCGATCCGGCGATGCGGTCGGCGGTCAGCCCCCACCCGGCCCGCGCCGCCCAGGGATCGGCGTCGGCCATCCAGCGCAGGCGAAGCGCCTCGCGGTCGGGGTGCTGCTTGAGAATGTTTGCGGCAAACCAATCCGCGACCTGCGCGGGCGCGCTATCGCGCACCATCGCGTCCAATTCCGTCGCGGACAGCGCCTTTGGCTGGAGCAGCAGAATGGCCAGCAGGCGCGCATCGAAGTTACCGCTCTCCCACAGCGCGAGCGCCGATGCGTGGTCGCCGCGCAGCTCGGCGGCCAGCTTGCGGATCGCACCGAGCTGAACGCCGTACTGATCACCCTCGACGCCGCGCTTGCGGTTGAAGGCGCGCATCTTCTCGCTGCCCAGCGCGGCCAGCCGGCGCATCGCATCCTCGCGCGGGACGGGGCGCACCTCACGCGCGCTCAATCGTCGAGCCCCTTGCCCTGCAGGATGCGCGGCGCGCACTTCTCCACCCGCGCGGTGCGTGTGGTCGATTGCTTCGCCCCGCCAAAGAACAGCAGGTAAGCGCGCTGCCTTCCGGGCGTCAGGGCGTGAAAGGCTTCCTCCAACGCCGGATCCTCATCCAGACGGCGCTGGAATTCCTCGGGTACGGCGAACTCGGCCGTCTTCTTCATCGGCACCTTGAGGCCGGCCTGCTCCACCGCGATGGCCTCCTTGACATAGGCCTTGAGCGCGGCCTTGCCGCTCGTGACTGCCTTGAGGCTTGAGTAGCGGATCTGGCGCGAGGACTGCGTGTTCTCGGTCTGGGTGATCAGGATGCCCCGGGGATCCTTGAGCAGCGCACCCTTGAAGAAGAGCACAGCGCAGTACTCCTTGAAGCCGTGGATCAGGACGATATTACGACCGTCCAACGTATAGCATGGGCAACCCCACTTCAGGTCCTCGCTCAGCTCGCATCCGAGCAGGATGCTGCGCAAGGCGGCGTATTCGGCCTGCCAGGGCGTTGCTTTGGCGAAGAACCAGTCGACCCTGGGGTTTGGTTGACCTGTGGACATGGCGGGGAATTGTAGGCGCGTCTTCGCAGACGCGCACCTACTTCCTCCAGGCCTTCGGTTGCAGGATGCGGATCTGATTGCCAAACGGATCACGCAGCCCGCAGTCGACGCCATAGCCGTGGTCGGTGGCCGGCTGGGTGAACTCGACACCCCTGGCGAGCAGGCGTTCATAGGTGCCAAAACAGTCGTCGGTGTGCAGCACCATGACCACGCCCGTCGCGCCCTTGCTGACCAGCTCGCGGATCTGCGCCGCGCTCTTCTCATCCATCACGGGCGGGCCGGGCACATCGAGGGCGATCTCGGGGATGGCCTCACCCGGCAGGCCGACGGTCAGCCAGCGGAAGCCACCCTTGCCGACATCCGCCTTGACCTCAAAACCGAGTTTGCCAACGTAGAAATCCAGCGCCGCCTGGTGGTCGAGCACCCAGATGTGCGCGGTGGTGATCTTGGTGAAGTTTTGCATGCCGCAGACTCTATGCGGTTGATCCGTCGCGCGCTTCTCCAAAACTGCTCGGCCGCAGGGCGGCCATGGCGACGCAATCCGGGACGGCGCCATGCATGGGCGCGCTGCTGCGGCGATAGGCGAGCGGCGACGCGCCCACAATCTCGCGGAAGGTGCGGCTGAAGGTGCCCAGGCTGGTGAAGCCGACGGCGAAACAGATCTCGGTCACGCTGCGCGCACTTTCGCGCAGCAGAAACATCGAGCGCTCGACGCGCCGGCGTTGCAGGTAGCGGTGCGGGGTCTCACCGAACGTTGTGCGGAAGGTGCGGATGAAGTGTGCCTCGGACACGCAGGCGATCCCGGCCAGCGCCGGGATGTCGAGCGGCTGGTCGTAGGCGCGGTCCATCGCGTCACGCGCGCGCAGCATGCGGCGGTTGCTTTCTTCAACTTCGCGGCTCATCGGCGGCGACGTGGGCCGGCCCTTGCGTCAGGCCAGCCCGGCCTTGCGGACGGCCTCGCGCACGCGCTCGGGCGTGAGCGGCAGCGTGTCGATCCACACCCCGATGGCGTCATGCACCGCCGCGACGAGGGCCGGCCCGGCCGGCAGGAGGGGCATCTCGGCCATGCCACGGATGCCGAGCGTGCCGTTCGGATCGGGCGTCTCGACGAGAATGCTCTCGACCGTCTCGGGCACATCAAACGAGGTCGGGATGAGGTAGGTACTAAAACGGTTGGACAGCACGCGCGCGCCGCGGGTGACGAAGTTCTCGATCGTCGCCCAGCCCACGCCCTGGATCGCGCCGCCCTCGATCTGCCCGACCACCTGCTGCGGGTTGACCGCCTTGCCGACATCGTCGGCGCAGGTCAGGTTGAGCACGCGCAGGTGACCGGTCTCGGTGTCGACCTCGACATCGATGCTCTGCGCGACATAGCCGTAGGTGATGTTCGGATCGCACGCGCCGGTCTCGGGGTCCATCGCGGTGGTCTTGCGCGGGTTGTAGACAAAGCGCGCGCGGGCCGGTCGCTCCTCCTCGTGCCAGCGCTTGAGTGCCTCGCGTGCCGCGCCAACGACGGCACCCGCCGACATGAAGGTCAGGCGCGACGCCGACGCCGAGCCTGAGCTGCCGCTGGTGGCCGTATCGCTGACGACCAGCTCGATGCGCTCGGGCGGCAGGCCCAGCGCGGTGGCGGCGATCTGCAAAATGGCGGTGTGGTTGCCCTGGCCGCAGTCCGCGCCGGCATAGGCGAGGGTGGCCGACTCGATCACCCGCCCGCCCCGCAGCTCGATGCGCGCCTCGGCGTTCTCGGGATAGCCAAACGAGAAGCCGATGTTCTTGTGCGCGGCGGCAAAGCCGCGTCCGCGCCGCAGATGGGGTTTATCGGTTGTTCGGATCAGCGGCGGCGCGCCATCCACGCAGGTCTGCATGACCTGGACGATCGAGCAGCCGGCCGGGACTGGCGAGCCCTGGGCGGTCATGGCACCGTCATACCAGGCGTTCTTGCGGCGCAGCTCGAGCGGGTCCATCTTGAGCGCCTCGGCCAGCTTGTTCATCTGCGTCTCCGCGATGAACAGCGCCTGCGGCGAGCCAAAGCCGCGGAAGGCGCCGCTGGGCGGGTTGTTCGTGACGATGGCCGACGAATCGACCTGCACATGCGGGACGAGATACGGCCCGACGCAGGTCACGGTGGCGTTGCCGAGCACCTTGTTGCTGGTGTAGTTGTACGGGCCGGCATCGAACTTGAGGTCGATGTGCGCGGCGACCAGCGTGCCATCGCGCTTCGCGCCCAGGCGGGCGTGCGCGCGCATGGGGTGGCGCTTGTGGTGGCCGATGATGCTCTCTTCGCGCGTCCAGATGATTTTCACCGGCCGGCGCAGGCGCTGGGTCGCGAGCGCGAGCACGATCTGCACGCTCATGTCCTCGCGCCCGCCGAAGGCGCCGCCGATGGCGGGATAGATCACGCGCACCTGATCGAGGGGCAGGCGCAGGGCGTGCGCGATCTGCTCCTGATCCTCGTGCGTCCATTGCCCGGCCACCTGCACGGTCACGCGACCCTGCTCGTCAAGGTAGGCCAGCCCGGCCTCGGGTTGCAGATAGGCGTGCTCCTGCGCACCGCTCGCGTAGTCGCCTTCGACGATGACATCGGCCTGCGCAAAGCCGGCTTCGATGTCGCCATGGCGGACGCGATAGCGGTGCATGACGTTGCCGGCATAGTTGGGGTGCAGCTGCGGGGCCCCGGCGGCCAGCGCCGATGAAATGCCATCGACGACGGGCAGGTCCTCGTACTCGACCGTGATCAAGGCGCGGGCGTGCTCGGCAATGGCCTCGGTCTCGGCGACGATGAAGGCGAGCTTCTCGCCAACGTGGCGAACGACACCGTCAAACGGTTTGTTGCCAGACGTTCCGACCATAACGGGCGCATCGAAAAGCGTCAGCCCGTATTCGTTGTTGGGCACGTCGGCGCCGGTGAAGATCTCGATCACCCCGGGCAGCGCACGCGCGGCGCGGGTATCGATGGCCTTCACCCGTGCGTGGGGGCGGCGGGCAAAGAGGACCTTGGCATGGGCCATGCCGGGAAGCGAAAGATCGCCGGGATAGGGGGCCTGGCCGGTGACCTTGGCCCGTGCGTCAATTCGGGGGAGGGAAATGCCGACGCTCATCAGCGGGTAGTTTAGCCGATTGGG
>JAIBCK010000007.1 GCA_019694215.1 Thermoflexales bacterium | reverse complement strand
CCCTTCGTTCTTCTGTGAATGGAGACGGCTAACAAGAGTCCGCGGTCTGCCGTCTGCGGTCAGCGACGCAGACTCCCGAAACGCCTGACAGATGACGCAGGACGACACCCGCCACGCTCACTCCAGACGCACGTTCTTCAGGCGCATGCTGTTAGACACCACGAACAAGGAGCTGAAGGCCATCGCCCCCGCCGCCAGGATTGGCCCGTATTGCTGGAAAACACCCACGGCCGCGACCGGGATCAGGATGACGTTGTAGAAGAACGCCCAAAACAGGTTCTGCCGGATCGTGCGCAACGTCGCGCGCGCCAACGTCACGAGCTGCGGCAACTTGCGCAAATCCCCGCCAACCACCGTGACGCCCGCCGCCTCGATGGCGACGTCTGCGCCCGCGCCCATGGCAATGCCGACATCGGCCTGGGCAAGGGCAGGGGCATCGTTGATCCCATCGCCCACCATCGCCACGCCCTGCCCGGAACCCTGCAATCGCGTAACGATCGCGGCCTTGTCTCCGGGCAGCACCTCGGCCTCGACGCGCGCGATGCCGGCCTGACGCGCGATGGTCGCGGCCGCGCGGGCGTTGTCGCCGGTCACCATGACCGACGCGATGCCCAGCCCGCCGAGCTCGCGCACGGCGTCGGCTGATTCTGGTTTGAGCGTGTCCGCAACCGCAAACAGCCCGGTCAGGACACCATCGACGGCCAGCGCCATCGCCGTCCGCCCGGCCGACTCCCACTCAGCGATCACCGCCTGATTCGCGGGTGCAATGGCGACATTGGACGTACTCATCAGGCGCGCGTTGCCCACGAGGACGGTGCGTCCGTCGATGCTCGCCGTGACGCCGCGGCCGGGCAGGGCACTGAACGCCTCGGCCCGCGCCAGCGGGAGTTGGGCGCCTTCGGCGGCATTGACAATCGCCCGCGCCAGCGGATGCTCGCTGCCCTTCTCGGCGCTTGCGGCGAGGCGCAGCAAGTCATCGGCATCGATCTGTGACCCCGCTGCGGCCTGATGTGCCACCAGCGCCGGCTCACCGCGCGTCAGCGTCCCGGTCTTGTCCAGCGCCACCGTCCGCAGCGAGGCGGCGCGTTCCAGCGCCTCACTGTTGCGGAAGAGGATGCCCTTCTCGGCGCCGCGCCCCATTCCGACGACGATGGCCGTCGGCGTGGCCAGCCCAAGCGCGCACGGGCAGGCGATGACAAGCACGGCCACCGCGTTGATCAGCGCGCCTTCCAGGTTGCGTGTGATCAGGGCATTTCCGATGAAGGTCAGCAACGCCAGGACCAGCACAGCCGGCACGAAAATCGCCGAGACGCGGTCAGCAAGCGCCTGGATCGGCGCCTTGCTGCCCTGGGCCTGCTCAACCAGGCGGATGATCTGCGCGAGCGCCGTGTCGCGTCCGACGCGGGTGGCTTCGATTCGTAAGGCGCCTTCCTTGTTCACGCTCGCCCCGGTGACGGGGTCGCCCACGCGCTTGTCGCGCGGCACGCTTTCGCCGGTGATGACGCTTTCATCCACCGACGACGCCCCGCCCACGACCACGCCATCGGTCGGGATGCGCTCACCCGGGCGCACCACGATCAGGTCGCCGATGCTCAGGCGCGAGACCGGGACGTCGATCTCGGCGCCATCGCGCTCGACGCGCGCCGTCTTCGGGCGCAGGTTGATCAGCCGCTTGATCGTCTCGCTCGTGCGGCCCTTGGCCTTCGCCTCCAGCCACTTTCCGATGCTGATCAGCGCCAGGATCAACGCAGCGGTCTCGAAGTAGACGTGCCCGCCGGTGTTGAAGACCGTGACCACCACCGAGTACAGAAACGCAGCCCCGGAGCCCAACGCAACCAGCACATCCATGTTGGCGGCCCCGTTGCGCAGCGCCTTGTAGGCGTGGACGACAAACGGCCAGCCAACATAGACCTGGACGGGCAGGGCGAGGGCGAAGAGCAGCCAGTGGAAGGCCGGCCCGTGCAGGAAGGACATCGGCAGCAGGTTGTTGAGCAGGCCGAAGTCGCGCCCCATCCCCAGAACGAGAAGAGGCAGCCCAAACAGGAAACCGACGATCACCCGCCGCCAGCGCAGGTCGATCTCATCCTGACGCGCCCGGGCCTCGGCGTCCAACCCACCGGATTCATCCTCGGTGCTGGCGGTCACCACGTCATAGCCGGCGTTGCGCACGGCGCCGATCATGTCCGACAGGGAGACCGCACCCGGCACATACTCGACGCTGGCCCGCTCGTTGGCGTAGTTCACGCCCGCGCCGACCATGCCTGGCATGCGCTTCAGGGTGCGCTCCACGGTGTTGGCGCAGTTGGCGCAGGTCATGCCGAGGATCGGCAGCTCGGCGTGCGCGGTGGCGACGCCGTAGCCGGCCTGCTGCACGCGCTCGATCAGCGCCGCTGCGCTGACCTGCGATGGGTCAAACTGCGCCGTTGCGCGCTCGTTGGCGTAGTTGACGGCCGC
The DNA here is from genome assembly GCA_019694215.1 of Thermoflexales bacterium. Taxonomy (GTDB): domain Bacteria; phylum Chloroflexota; class Anaerolineae; order J036; family Brachytrichaceae; genus Brachythrix. The sequence continues at coordinate 56,163 of JAIBCK010000007.1, read as the reverse complement.
GCCGGACACGCCGGGCGTCTTGCGCAGGACGCGCTCCACGGTTGTGGCGCAGTTGGCGCAGGTCATGCCCGTGATGGGCAGGTCCAATGAGCGCAGGGCGGTCTGGTCGGTCATGGTTTGTTCGATAGCGGCGCTAGAGCGGCTTGATCAGCCCGGCGTCTTCGGCGGCGGGGTAGTCGATCTCCTTGAGCTTGGCGGCGATCGCCGTCCAGCTGGTGGCGTCGCTCCAGTCGATGGTCACGGTCTTGCTCGGCAGATCGGCCTTGACGGCGGTCACGCCCGCCATCGCCTTCACTTCATTCTGAATCGTGCGCACGCAGCCCATGCAGCCGATGTTGGGCACGGAAACGGTTTTGCTTGACATTTGTTGACCTCCGGTGTCGGTGATTGTTGATCCCCCCGGGGGGGATTGGTGGCGCGCGTATCATACCAAATCCACACCTTGCCGATCGCAAAATGAGCGCCCGCCCTTGCGCCCGCGCTTGCGTCCTCCCCGGCGCAAACATGCGCGTGATATATTGCCGAAGATGCTGCGTCGCAAGCGTTTTTGGGTCCTGATCATCCTTTTCGTCCTCACCCTAGGGGCGAGTTTTTTTGCCTACCGCTGGGGGCGGGACTTCACCGCCAACCAGGTCAGCGCCATCTTTGACCCGCTCCAGCCGGTCGCGGTGGCCACCCAGACCGGACCCATCACCGACACCACCGTGATTCGGATCGCGCTTCCCAAGGCCTGGGACGGCAAGCAGCGCATCAATGTGTTGCTGCTTGGAATCGACCAGCGCGTCGGCGACGGCGAGCGCGGCCACCGCACCGACACGATGATGGTGCTCACCCTCGATCCGGTGACACTCTCGGCGGGAATCCTGTCCATCCCACGTGACCTGTGGGTGCCCATCCCCGGATACGGCAGCGACCGCATCAACACCGCCAACTACAAGGGCGACACCGACGACTATCCCGGTGGTGGCCCGGCCCTCGCCAAGAAGACGGTCGAGAACCTGCTCGGCATTCCCATCGACTACTACGCGCGCATGAACTTTACGGCGTTTGAGGACTTTGTCGATCGCATCGGCGGGATCACCATCGATGTGCCTGAGGACATCGTCGACAAGAAGTACCCGACCAGCAGCTATGGCACCGAGGTCTTCACCATGACCAAGGGCGTGCGCACGATGGACGGCGCGACCGCCCTGAAATACGCGCGGACGCGCGCCACCTTTGGCGGCGACTTCGATCGCGCCCGACGCCAGCAGCAGGTGATCTTCGCGGTGCGCGACAAACTCACCCAGGATCCGCGCGCCTTGCCCACGCTCTTTGCCGGATCCGATGAGCTGTGGGCGAGCCTGAAGCAGTCGGTCAAGACCGACATGCCCATCGACCTCATCCAACGCCTGGCGGTGCTCGCCAAGGACATTGACCGCAAGAACATTCGGACCGCGGTGATCGATCAGAACTACACGGAGAACGTCACCACGCCGGATGGCATGCAGGTCGAGGTACCCGTGCAGTCCGAAATTCGCAAGCTGCGCAACACTCTGTTCACCGTGGGCGCGAACAGCGCTGCGGAGATTCAGAAGGCGGGCGGCACGCCGGCCCCTGTTTCTGGCGATTGGAAGAGCGAATCGGCGCGGCTGATCGTGCTCAACGGCACGCCCCAGGTTGGGTTCGCCAGCCGGGTGCGCCAGGCGCTCGAGGCGCGGGGCTTCACGGTCGTCGAGGTGGGCAACGCGCCGGATGATCGCTTCGATTACGCGGCGACGACCTTCACCGACTACAGCGGCAAGCCGGCCACCGTCGCCGCTGTTGCCGATGCGCTTGGTCTGCGGCCTGCGCCGGAAGCAAAACGCTCCACAAACGGCACTGGTCAGGCCGACATCGTGGTGGTGCTGGGCGCGGATGCGCGTTTGCCCTAGCGCGCTGGTTCGCTGAAGACGTCCACAGCCTCGCGCGTGATGACGGCCGCCCAGGCCTGTCTCAAGGCCGTTGTGCGCGGGCCGGGCCGTCCTGCCCCAACGGGCTGGCCGTCGATCTCGACCACTGGCAGGATCTCGCGGCTGACGCTGGTGATGAAGCACTCGTCAGCCGTTGCCAGATTCGAAAGTGGCAGCCCGTGCGGATGCACCGCCAAACCGACGGCCGGGGCCAGCTCGAGGACCAAGGCCTTGGTGAGGCCTGACAAGGCGCGCGCTTCCTCGGTCCACAGCTCCTCGCCAACGATGAAGAAGGCGTTGCTGCTCAGCCCCTCCAGGATCACGCCATCCTCGGCGACCAGCAGGCCCTCGTTCACCCCGGCAGGCAAGCGCCCTTTCTGGCGCGCGGCCTCGGCAATGAATCCGGTGCTCTTGGCATGCGGGTTGTGCCGTTCGGCACGCACGGTCACGCAGCGCGCGCCGCGCGCCACTTCCTCGGGGCTCGGGCCGGTGAACCGCTCCGCAGCGGCGACGAAGCGCGGCGCTGGGTTGGCTGAGAACGTCAGGCGGAAGCGGCCCTCGGCGAAACCGCCAGCCCGCCAGGCCGCCGCGATGACGCGCCGCGCGCCGGCCCGGTCGAGCCGGGCCGGGGTGCCCATCAGGGCCAGCGAGTCCTCAAGCCGGTCAAAGTGACGTTCCAGGCGCAGCACGCGCGTGCCGTCGTAGGTGCGGAAGGTCGTGTAGGCGCCGTCGGGCAGGGCGGCCGAGACCGCGGTCATCGAGGCGAAGTCGCCGGGCACGGGCACGGGTTGGCCGGAAGGGTCGAGTTCGAACACGGGGAGCATGGCTTCGATGATAATAGGCGCGCGTGGCCATGCTCAAGGAACCCGAGTCGGTTGGCGCCGTCGTCGCAAGGAATCGCGTCTTTGTCGTGGCGGCGCTTTTCGCGCTCACCCCCATCGCCCTTAAGGCGGCCGAATTGCCGGCCCGCCGGGTGCAAACCGCCTTTCTCGGGTCGGACCTCAGCCTCACCATCACGACAAACTCGCTGCTGATTGTCTTTCTGCCGGTGCTGGCCTGTGCGGGCACGGACTGGTTGCTGCGGGCGCATCCCGAGTCGCGCAGCGGGGCGACGCCGTATCTCTTTCCGTTCTGGATCGCGCCGGCCTTTGGCGCGCTCTCGGTCGCGCTGTTGCTTACCCGCATCCCGAACTGGCCGCTCTGGTTTCTCACCCTGGCCTTTGGGACGTTGCTTTTTATCGTTACGCTGGCGGCCGAATATGTCGGCCTCGCGCCCGGCGCGCCCGGCTATGCGCTATCTCGGCTGCTCATCACGGCCAGCACCTACGCCATTGCCTTCGTCCTCTTCACGCTGATCTACAGCGCGCGCGAGCGCAGCGTCATCAGCGCGACATTGACCGCCCTCGTCGCGGCCGGGCTCGCCCTCGACCTGCTCGGCCCGCACATCATTGGGCTGCGCTCGGCCGGCATCCTGGCGATCATCACCGGGCTGCTCGTTGGGCAGGCCACCTGGGCGCTCAACTACGGGAACCTCTCTGCCTGGTCGGCGGGCGTGCTGTTGCTGGCCCTGTTCTACTGCATCGTTGGGGTGGCCCAGCAGTACTACCAGGACAAGATGGCCCCCAACGTCGTGGTGGAGTTCGCCGTGGTGCTCGCCGTGGCCGTGTTTGCGGCCTGGCAGCTCGCGCCGGTGCGCTAGGAGGACAAGATGGGTGACTACACGCTGGTGATCGGCTCCTCGAACCTCGACATCAAGGGTCGCCTGCTAAATCCGGCCATCCCCGGCTCGTCGAATTCCGCGCGCGTGCGCACGGCGCACGGCGGGGTGGGGCGCAACATCGCTGAGAACCTGGCCCGCCTGGGATCCGAGGTGGTGCTGTTGACGGTGGTTGGCGACGACAATGCGGGCGACGAGTTGCTCGATGCGCTGGAAACGCAGGGCGTGGATGTCAGCCGGGCGTTGCGCGTGGCCGACACACCGACGGGCGTCTATCTCGCCGCGCTCGACCACACCGGCGACCTCATGGTGGGGCTGGACGACCTCGAGATCGCACAACGAATGACGGCGAGCTATCTCAGCGACAACGCCGATGCCTTCTTTGATTGCGACATGGTCGTGCTCGATTTGAACCTGAGCGATACCGCGCTCGAGCGCGCGCTGGAGCTCGGGCGCACGGCCGGCAAACCGATCTGCGTCGATCCAACCACCGACGAGCGCGCGGTGCGTCTGGTGGACTATCTGTCCGAGATCGATATCATCACCCCCAACATGACCGAGGCTGAGGCGATCCTCGAAGCCGCCTGCAAGGCGCGCCCGGACCTGGTCGAGGCGCTGTCGCACATCCAGGATCCGGATCGCGCGCTTCAGACTGCGCGCCGTCTGGTGTATCTGGGGGTGAACACCGTAGTCGTCACGCAGGCCGAGCGCGGCGCATGTTACGCGACCGAGTTCGAGAGCGGCCACTTCCCCGCGGTCAAGGTCGACATCGTCGACACCACGGGGGCGGGGGATTCACTGACCGCCACGCTGGTCTTTGGCCTCACCCATGAGATCGGCCTGAGCGACGCCGTGCAGCTCGGTCTGCGCGCTGCCGCCATGACGCTGCGCGAGAGCGCGACGGTCGCCCCCGGCATGTCGCTCGATGCGCTTTATTCCGGCATCTCACAGGCCGGCATTCCACAGGAACCTTAAACAGGAGAAACTCAAACCATGTCCAAGAAATACAGTCAGCCGCCCGCGATGGTCATCGACCCCAAGAAGAAGTACACCGCGCGGTTGACCACGAGCAAGGGGGTGATCGTCATCGCCCTGCACGCCGACAAGGCGCCCAAGACCGTCAACAACTTCGTGTTCCTCGCCCGCGAGGGGTTCTACAACAACACGACGTTTCATCGTGTGATCAAGGACTTCATGGTCCAGGGCGGTGACCCGACGGGCACTGGCACCGGTGGGCCCGGCTACAAGTTCGGGGACGAATTTCACCCGACGCTGAAGCACTCCGGCGCCGGGGTGCTGTCAATGGCAAACGCCGGCCCCGGCACGAACGGCAGCCAGTTCTTCATCACCCACACGGCGACGCCGTGGCTGGACAACAAGCACTCGGTGTTTGGCCAGGTGGTCGGGGGCATGGACGTCGTCAACGCCATCCCCGAGCGCGACCCGTCGCGGGCGGCCAAGCCGGGCGAGACGCTGATCTCGGTCGAGATCGAGGAAGCCTGATCGCATCGCGGGGCGCGCAGAGATTTGCGCGCCCCGTGCCTTTTCCCCGCACGATCCGGCCCGCTTGCCGGCTTCGGTGCACCGTCCGATAATCCGCGCTCGACGCGAAGCACTTTATCTGAAGGAAACCCGAAATGACAGCTGACCCCAACCGAACCGAACCCAAGGTCTCGCACGCGGACCTGTATCACCCGTCCGATGCCGTCAAGCGCGCAGCCCGGATCAAGGACTGGGAGGCCATGTCGCGCTACGCCGCAGATCACCCCGAGGCGTTCTGGGCGGCCCGCGCCGAGGAGCTTGGCTGGTATCGCAAGTGGGACAAGGTTCTGGACAGCTCGAACGCCCCCTTCTACAAGTGGTTCGTGGGTGGCAAGTGCAACGTTGTGCACAACGCAATTGATCGCCACCAGAGCACGCCCAAACGCAACGCCATCGCCTACCTGTGGCAGGGTGAGGATGGCAGCGAGCGCGCCATTGCGTATGGCGAGCTGGCCCGCGAGGTGGGCAAGTTTGCCAATGTGCTCAAGGCCAGCGGCGTGCGCAAGGGCGACCGCGTTACGATCTACATGGGCCGCGTCCCCGAGCTGCCGATTGCCATGCTGGCCTGCGCCAAGATCGGCGCTGTGCACTCCGTCGTCTATGGCGGGTTCTCGGTCGATGCCCTGCACGGTCGCATCCAGGACTCGAGCAGCAAGGTGGTTGTCACCTGCGACGGCGCGTTCGTAAGTGGCAAGGTCGTCGAGCTCAAGCAGATCGTGGATGACGCGCTCAAGCGCGAGAACGGCGTCACCCGCGTGATTTGCTTCAAGCGCACCGGCCGCGAGGTGGGCTGGGTCGAGGGGCGCGATGTGTGGTGGCATGAGGCCATGAAGGATGCCAGCCCCGAGTGCGCAACGGAACAACTCGACGCCGAGGACCCGCTCTTCATCCTGTATACCTCGGGCAGCACGGGCAAGCCCAAGGCGCTGCTGCACACGCACGGCGGCTATTCCGTCTACACCTACACCACGCTGCGCTATGTCTTTGACCTGCGCGACGATGACCGCTGGTGGTGCGCGGCTGACCCGGGGTGGATCACCGGGCACAGTTACATCGTGTATGCGCCGTTGATGGCGGGCGTGACGAGCGTGATTTACGAAGGCGGGCCGACCTATCCGCAGCCCGATCGCTGGTGGAAGATCGTGGAGCAATACAAGGTCAGCGTGCTCTATTGCGCGCCGACCGCGATCCGCGGCTTCATGCGCTTTGGCCCGGAGTGGCCGCGCAACCGCGATCTCTCCTCGCTGAGGCTGCTCGGCAGTGTCGGCGAGCCGATCAACCCCGAGGCCTGGAAGTGGTTCTACGAGAACGTCGGCGGCGGGCGTTGCCCGATCATGGACACGTGGTGGCAGACGGAGACCGGCGGGTTCATGATCACGCCCACGCCCGTCCTGCCGCTCAAGCCGGGCAGTGGGACACGGCCGTTCTTCGGCATCAAGGCCGAGATCGTCAATGAGATGGGCGAGCCATGCAAGCCGGACGAGGAGGGCTACCTCACCATCCTCGCGCCGTGGCCGGGCATGGCGCGCACGATCTACGGAGACGCCGAGCGCTATCGCCAGACCTACTGGAATCGCTACCCCGGGCGCTACTTCACCGGCGACTCGGCGCGCATGGATGCGGACGGCTACTTCTGGATCATTGGGCGCGTCGACGATGTGATCAAGGTCAGTGGCTATCGCCTCGGCACGGCCGAGGTCGAGAGCGCGCTGGTGTCGCACCCGGCCGTGGCCGAGGCCGCGGCCATCGGGCTGCCGCACGAGCTGCGCGGCAACACCATCTACACGTATGTCATCCTGCGCGCCGGCCACGAGCCGTCGCCGGAGCTGGCCGAGGCGCTGCGCCAGCATGTTGGCAAGGAAATGGGCCCGATCGCCAAGCCCGAGAAGGTCGAGTTTGTCGCGAAGCTGCCCAAGACGCGCAGCGGCAAGATCATGCGCCGCGTGCTCAAGGCGCGCGCGCAGGGGCTGCCAGAGGGCGACCTCACGACGCTCGAAGAGTGAGAGTGAAAGGTCATGAGTGAGGCATTTCGCGTAACGATCTGGCACGAGTTCCGCCACGAGAAGCGCAACCCGGTCGTCAGCGCCCTGTATCCGCAGGGCATGCATGCCGCCATCGCGGACGGCCTGCGCATGTTTGGAGACTTCGATATTCGTCTCGTCGCGCTGGACGACCCCGAGCAGGGGCTGCCCGAGGCGACACTGAACAACACCGATGTGCTGGTGTGGTGGGGGCACCTCGCCCACCACGAGGTTGCCGATGCCCTGGCCGAGCGCGTGCAGCAGCGCGTGCTAGACGGGATGGGGCTGGTCGTCCTGCACAGCGGTCACATGTCAAAACCGTTCCGCCGCCTGATGGGGACGGGGTGCATGCTGAAATGGCGTGAGGCCGACGACAACGAGCGCATCTGGATCGTCAACCCCGGCCACGCCATCGCGCGTGGGCTGCCCGAGCGCATCGAGATCGAGGCCGAGGAAATGTACGGCGAGCACTTCGACGTGCCGACCCCGGATGAGCTGGTGGCCATCAGCTGGTTCAAGGGCGGTGAGGTCTTCCGCTCGGCGTGCTGCTGGTATCGCGGGGCAGGGCGGGTGTTCTACTTCCGACCCGGCCACGAGACCTATCCCACCTACTATCACCAGGACGTTCGCCGGGTAATTGCAAACGGCGTGCGTTGGGCGGCCCCGGTCGGGGGCGCGGCTCCGCTGCGCGGCAACACCCAGCCTGTGCAGTCCTGACGCGGGCTGCCGTCAAGCAAGCGAAGCATGAAGCGGCCGGGGGATATCCCCGGCCGCTGTGCTGCTTTCAGGGCGCGGCAGGCGCCGCGGCCGACATCTCGCCGAGCGCACGCACGATTGCCATCAGCCTGGCCTTCCACTGCTCCGGGGTGCCTGAACGTGAGTAGGTGACCTGGCGGCGACCAATGATCGCATCCTCGCCGAGCAAACGCTCGAGCTTGAGGCGCGGAATGCGCTCGATGGCGTCGGCGCGGATGACGATGCGGTTGCCGTCGGTGGTGATCGACTGCGCGCCAAACGCCCCCGCGGCGATCTTCAGCCGGGCCTGATAGGTCAGGTTGAGCGCGGACAGCGGCAGCTTGCCAAAGCGGTCGGCCAGCTCCTCCTCGAAGGCCACCACGGCTGCCTCGTCGTCCAGGCTGGCGACGCGGCGATACAGCTGCAGGCGCAGGTTCTCCCCACCCACATAACGGTCGGGGAGCTCGACCGAGATCGGCAGATCGATGGTGATGGGTTTGCTGGCTTCGACGGGGAGGGGACCGCCATCGCGCATGGCGCGCAGGGTCTTCACTTCGTGCGCAAGCAGGCGCGTGTACAGGTCCAGGCCGACGCTGCTGACATGCCCGCTCTGCTTTGGCCCGAGCAGGTCGCCGGCCCCGCGCAGCTCGAGGTCGCGCATGGCGATCATGTAGCCGGCCCCGATGCCGGCTGCCTCACGTAGAGTATTCAGACGCTCGCGGGCGTCCTCGGTGAGTTGCGCGCGCCGGTCATGGAAGAAATAGGCGTACGCCTGGGTCGATGAACGGCCGACCCGCCCGCGCAGCTGATACAGCTCGGCCAGCCCGAAGTGATCGGCCTGGTCGATGATGATGGTGTTGGCGTTGGGGATGTCGAGGCCGCTCTCGACGATGTTCGTGGAGACGAGGATGTCGGTGTCGCCATCCGAGAAGGCCTGCATGATCCGCGAGAGCGCCCGCTCCGGCATCTGGCCGTGCGCGCTGGCGATGCGTGCGTCCGGCGCGAGGCGGCGCACCTTCTGCTCCAGCAGGTGCAGGGTGGCGATGCGGTTGTGCACGACAAAAACCTGGCCGTCCCGGTCGAGCTCGCGCTGGATGGCCTGCTGCAGCACGGCGTCCTCAAATGGCCCGACATACGAAATGATGGGCAGGCGCTCGGCGGGCGGCGTCTCGATCAGGCTGATTTCGCGCACGCCCGACAGCCCGAGGTGCAGGGTGCGCGGGATCGGCGTCGCGGTCAGGGTGAGCACATCGACGCCCACCTTGAGCTTCTTGAGCTTCTCCTTGGCGGTCAACCCAAACCGTTGTTCCTCGTCGATGACGAGCAGCCCGAGATCGGCGAATTGTGCCCGCTCGGCCACGAGCCCGTGCGTGCCGATGACGATGTCCACGTCGCCGCCGCGCATGCGCTCGAGCACGCGCGCCTTCTCGGCCGGTGTGCGAAAGCGCGAGAGCATCTCGATGCCCACGGGAAAGGCGGCCAGCCGCCGCTTGAAGGTGTTGTAGTGCTGCTGGGCGAGCACGGTGGTCGGCACAAGCACGGCGACCTGCTTGCCGTCCTGAACCGCCTTGAAGGCGGCGCGCAACGCGACCTCGGTCTTGCCGAAGCCGACATCGCCGCAGATCAGGCGGTCCATCGGTCGGTCGCTGCGCATGTCTGCTTTGACGGCCTCGATGGCCGCAAGCTGATCGTCGGTCTCGACATACGGGAAGGACGACTCGAGGGCGCGCTGCCAGGTCGAGTCCTCGGCAAAGGCGTGGCCCGGCGCGACCTCTCGCGCGGCATACAGCGTCAGAAGCTCGCGCGCGACATCGGCCGCGGCCCCCTTGGCTTTCGTCTTGGCGGCCTGCCACTCCGGCCCGCTCAGCCGCGTCAGCGTGGGCTGCAAGTCCTCCCCGCCGACGTAGCGCGCCAGGCGGTCGAGGTGGTGAAGCGGTACAAAGAGGCGATCGCCGTCGGCGTATTCGAGCAACAGATAGGCGCGCTCGCCCTCGACGGGCTCGACGGCCGTGCCCGTGTTGACCGTGAGCTTGACCATGCCGCGGAAGAGGCCGATGCCGTAGTCCTCATGCACGACGGCGTCGCCGGGCTTCCAGTCGGAGAAGCCCTTCTCGGGCGCCGCCTTGCGGGCGCGTCCGGCCGTGAAGGTGTCCGGCCGCGCATAACCAAAAATCTCGGTATCCGTCAGCAGCGTCAGCCCGCTGCCGTGCTGGAAGCCGCCGGGCAGGGCACCTGTGACGAACAGCGCGCCATGCTCGGGCAGCGACTCGATGTCGGTGTGCGCCGTCGCGCCGGGTCGGTGTTCCGCCCACAGCGCGCTCAGGCGGCTGGCCTGCCGCGAGACGACCAGCGTGGGGGCGCTCCCGCGCGCCTTGAGGAAGTCGATGGCCGGTTGCAGTTTCCCGCCAAAATGCGGCGCCGCGCCAAAGCCCTCGGCGATGGGTTGCAAGCTTTCGTTGGTCGATCCGTCGACGCCGCTTCCGCCACCCAGCGCGATCACCGCGCCGGCGCGATGGGTCAGCCGCGCCTGTAGGGCCGTGGCGGTGACAAACGGTTGCAGCCGTGCCGCGGCCTCGGCCGCCTCGCCGGTCTCCTCCATCAGGGCGCGTTCGCGGGCGGCCTTCTCCTCCAGCTCCTGCCAGGCCGACATCACCTCAGCGACGTCATCGAGCAGGATCAGCCCATCGCCCGGCAAGTGATCAAGCAGCATGGCTGGTGCGCGCGAGGGGGCCGGCAGGTCGAGCGGCGTCACCGCGATGCGCTCGATGAACTCGGCGCTGCGCTGTGTGCCCGGGTCAAAGGTGCGAATCGACTCGACCTGGTCGCCGAAAAGCTCGATGCGGCAGGGTTGCTCGTTGGCCGGCGACCACACATCGAGGATGCCGCCGCGCCGCGAAAATGTACCGACCCGGTCGACGACTGGCGCGCTCTCGTAGCCGGCCTGCACCCAGCTCGCCAACATGGCGTCCAGCGCAAGCGTCATGTCCCGCCGGATGAGGCGCAGGTCGCCGGCAAACTCCCCCGCGCCAAGCGTCGGGTGCATCAGCGCGCGCGGGCTGCTGACGATGAGGGGAAGCTCGCTGCCGCCCCGCGTCGACGCATTGAGACGCGCCAGCGCCGCCGCACGCTGCGAGAGCACGTCGGCGACCGGGGCAACGCTGTCGTAGAACGAGGTGTTCGGCTCCACCAACCGGATCAACGCCAGACGCTCGCTCACCCCGCTGCCAAGCAGGGTGCGGATGGCGTCGGCGGCCTGACGGGAGGCATCCACGGAAGCGGTTACGTAAACCACCGCCACGCGCCGCTCGCGCCATAGCGCTGCGGCGGCCAGCGCGCGCGCCGCCCGGGGCAGACCCAGGGGACGGCCCGCGTCCAGTCCGGCAAAACCGGGCAGGGCACCAAACCAGGAAAGCAGCGGGGTGATCGACATGACGCTTCAGGGCTGGGGAAAAACGAGCCCTATTGTAGGACTGATCGCTATGACTATAATCGAGACGCCTGCCCCGGCTGGGGCGGGTGGACGGATTCGATGGCAGGCACGATTACCGCACTCAAGGCGCTCCGGCGCGATCGGGCGCGGGTAGCCGTGTTTCTGGATGGGGAAGAGTCGTTCAGTCTGGCGCTCATCCACGCGTTGTGGCTGAAGGTTGGTCAGACCCTGAGCGATAACGAGATCGATGCGCTGCGGGCCTCGGACACGCTCGAAAAGGCCCGACAACGTGTCATAGGCTTGCTCGAATATCGTCCGCGCACGGTGCAGGAGGTGCGACAGCGCCTCGCGCGCGCCGGCGTGGATGAAGCGACGAGCGGGAAGGTAATCGACGAATTGCGCGAAGCCGGCTTGCTGGACGATCGCGCTTTTGCCGATGCCTGGGTGGAGAGTCGCTTGCGAGCCAACCCGCGCGGAAAGCGCATGTTGGCCTGGGAGCTGCGCCGCAAAGGCGCCGCTCCAGATGCCGTTTCCGCGGCCCTCAGCGGGATCGACGATTCGGTTGCCGCCCTCGCGGCAGCGCGAAAGCGTCTTCCCCGCCTGGACGGGCTGGAAGCGCGCGAGCGCCGACAGAAGCTGATCGAGCATCTCGCCCGAAACGGGTTTTCATACACCATCATCGAAGACGTCCTTGCAAAACTGGCGCTGGCGGACGAGGGTCCGCCGGACGAAGGCAAGGACGAAGCATGGACGTAGTTGGCATCATCATTGGGCTCGTGATCGGATTGATCATCGCAGCGGCGGGCATCGCGTATGCGTACCGCACCGGCCGCAAGCAGGCCCGCGACGAAGGCGCGGTCCTTCGCAACGAGGCTGAGAAAACCCTGGTCGAGGCGCAGGCCCGCGCGCGGGAGCTGCTTGTGCAGGCCAAGGACGAGTCGATTCGCACCCGCGAGTCGGCCGAACAGGAATTCAAGGACCGCCGCAGCGAGATTCAGAAGGAAGAGGAGCGCCAGAGCCGCCGCAGGGCCGAAGTCGAATCCCAGCGCGATAAGCTCGACCAGCGCAACAAGGCGGCGGACAAGCGCCAGTCCCAGCTCGACAAGCTCGCGCAGGATGTGGAGAAGCTGCAGGCGGAGCGCGTCGCCGCCCTCGAAAAAGCCGCCGCCATGACGCGCGAGGATGCGCGCAACGAGCTGCTCAGCGCAGTGCGCGAGGAGACGCGCAATGACATGGCCCGCGTCATCCGCGAGGTCGAGGCCCAGACGCGGGAGACCGCCGACGTCCGCGCGCGCAAGATCGTCATCGAGACCATGCAGCGCGTGGCGACCGACACTGTGGCCGAGAAGGCAGTCACGACGGTGGCCATTCCGAACGAGGAAGTCAAGGGACGCATCATTGGCCGCAACGGCCGCAACGTGCAGAGCTTCGAGCAGGCCGCCGGCGTCGACGTCATCGTCGATGACAGCCCTGACGCCGTGACCATCGCCTGCTTTGATCCGGTTCGTCGCGAGATCGCGCGCCGTGCGTTGGACGCTTTGGTCCGCGATGGCCGCATCCAGCCCCAGCGCATCGAGAAGACGCTCGAGGATGCGCGCCGCGACGTTGAGCGCATCATGTGGGATGAGGGTGAGCGCGCGGTCGAGGAGGCCGGCGTCAGCAACCTGCCCAATGAAGTCGTGAAGACGCTTGGGCGATTGAAGTACCGCACGAGCTATGGCCAGAACCAGCTCTATCACTCGGTCGAAGCCGCTCGTCTGGCCGGCCTGCTTGCGTCGGAGTTCAAGGCCGATGTCAAGGTCGCCAAGATGGGCGCGCTGCTCCATGACATCGGCAAGGCGCTAGACCGCGAGAACGAGGGCACGCATGTTCAGCTTGGCGTAGAGCTGCTCCGCCGCTTCAACATCAACCCCAAGGTCGTGCACTGCGTCGAATCGCATCATCACGACGTCGCGCAGGAGACGATGGAGGCGGTGATCGTCGAGATCGCGGACGCCATCTCGGGCTCGCGCCCGGGCGCGCGCCGCGAGTCGCTGGAGAACTACGTCAAGCGCGTGCGCCAGCTCGAGGACACCGCGCGCGCCTTCCCCGGCGTGGCCGAGTCCTTCGCCGTGCAGGCCGGCCGCGAGCTGCGCATCATCGTCCGCCCGGAGCAGATCGACGACCTGGCCTGCGTCACGCTCAGCCGCGACATCGCCAAGCGCATCGAGGACACGATGGAATACCCGGGCCAGATCAAGGTCACCGTCGTGCGCGAGACGCGTGTCGTCGAATACGCCAAGTAGCCGGAGGTCCCCATGACCCTGTTGCGCGCCCTGGAACACGCGCTGCCGCACACGCTCGAACACCTCGAGCGGATCGTGGCGCTGGAATCGCCGACCAACGACAAGGCCGCCGTTGATGCCGTGGGTGCCGATCATCAGGCCACCTTGCGTGCGTTGGGCGCCACCGTGACGGTGTTCCCGCAGGCCAACGTGGGCGACCACGTGCTGGGCACATTCAATCCCGGCCAGCGCGAGCCGCTTCTGCTGCTCATGCACATGGACACCGTTCATCCGGTCGGGTCCCTGCTTTCGGCGATGCCGATCCGACACGCCGACGGCAAGCTGTATGGCCCCGGCGTGTGCGACATGAAGGCCTCGCACGTCATCGCGCTTTCCGCGATCCGCGCTTTGCTCGAGGCGGATGCCTTTCCGACCCGCGAGGTGCGCGTGCTGTTCACGTCGGACGAGGAGACGGGCAGCCGCACCTCTCGCGCGCTGATCGAGCGACTGGCGGAGGGCTGCGCGCTGGCCATGGTGATGGAGCCCGCCCTGGCGAACGGCGCGCTCAAATCGGCGCGAAAGGGTACCGGGCTGTTCACGGTGCGGGCGACCGGCCGGGCCGCGCACGCGGGCGGCGACCACGAGAAGGGCATCAATGCCATCGAGGAGCTGGCCCACCACGTGCTTGCCGTCCAACGTTGGACCGACTACGCGCGCGGCATCACCGTCTCTGTCGGTGATATTCGGGGCGGGGGTGTGACGAATGTCGTGCCCGACAGCGCCTACTTCCGCACCGACCTGCGCATCGCGCGCAGCGCCGATGGCCCCGAAATGGTCGAGCGCTTCAAGGGGCTGCGCCCGGTGCTTGCTGGCGCAAGCCTGACCGTCGAGGGTGGCCTCAACCGGCCGCCGATGGAGTGCGACGCCGGCCGCCTTGCGACGATCGAGAAGATCAACGCGATCGCCCAGCACGAGCTCGGGCGCGTCTTTGCCCACGCGCCCAGCGGTGGTGGCAGTGACGCGTCGTTCACCGCTGGGATGGGCGTGCCGACCATGGACGGCCTGGGCGCGATCGGCGACGGCATGCACGCCAGCCACGAGCACATCCTGATCGAGAGCTTGCCTGAACGCGCTGCGTTGTGCGCGGCGATGCTGCGCGATTGGTAGCCGACGCCCATGCGACGCCTGTTTGATCGCGAAACGCTGGCCGCGCTGCTGATCTGCCTTGCCGTTCTGCTGTTGATCATCGCGACGGCCGGCACCTCGCCGCGCTGGATCTACCAGGGCTTCTGATGACGGCATCCGCCACGCCATTGCAGACCTCGCGCGTAATGCAGATTCGCAACGGCCTCGCGTTTGCGGCCGCCATCGCGTTTCCTTTTCTGCTCCAGCCCGTCTCGCCGATCCGCAACCTCACGTTCTGGCTGCCGCTCGCATCGCTCGGTCTGGTGGTGCTGGTGTGGTTTTCGCTGCATGGGCTCTCCGCGTTGCGTGAGGCCGCAACCCGCCGCGCGTTGATCGCCGCCGCGCTCGTCGTCGCCGCGCTCGCCGTGACGCGCTTCCTTCCTGCTCTGTCCCTGCTGCCGGCGCGGCCGCCGGATCCGCTGCTGGTGGCCGTCGCGCTGACGCTTCTCGCGGGCCTGGGTGCACTTGCGGCGCGGCTGTCGACCGCCGCCACCAGGGTGCTCTGGCTGCCCGTCGCACTGCTGCTTGTCCTCTTCATCCTGCTCAAGGCCGAAGTGTTGGCCGCGCTGATAAGCGCCGGCCTCCGCGCGCTCGGCGCGCAGGACCTCGCGCAGGCCTCGGCATCCGACGTCAACTGGCTGGGCTACTCGTATCTGGCGTTCCGCCTGCTGGCGGTGCTGCGCGACCGCATGACCGGTGCGCGGACGCTCCGCCCGTACGGGTTGGCAGAGTTCGTTGTGTTCGCGCTCTTCACGCCCGCCTTCCTGTCCGGCCCGATCGATCGCGCCGACCGCTTTCTCAAGGACTGGCGCGCGCCCTGGCGGCCGAATGTGGCGGACCTGGGCGAGTCGGCCCGGCGCATCCTGATTGGGCTGGTCAAGAAGCTCGCGCTCGCCGATACGTTGGCCCTTGTGGCGCTGAACGGCGATAACGCCCTGCACGCCCACGGGCTGTGGATGTGGCTGCTGGTCTACGCCTACGCCCTGCGCATCTACTTTGACTTCGGCGGCTACAGCGACATCGCCATCGGCATCGGGCGGGCGCTGGGCGTGCGCCTGCCGGAAAACTTCGAGCGGCCGTATCTCAAGCCCAACCTCACCCAGTTCTGGAACAGCTGGCACATGTCGCTGTCGCAGTGGTTTCGCGGCTACTGGTTCAATCCGCTCACCCGCGCCCTGCGTCTACGCGACTGGCAGCCGATGCAGATCGTCGCCGTGGGGCAGGCCAGCACGATGATGTTGATTGCGCTGTGGCATGGCGTGACGGCCAACTTCGCGCTGTGGGGGGCCTGGCATGCGGTGGGCCTGTTTGTGCACAACCGCTTCGCCGATGCGCTCAAGGCGCGGCCGCAATCCGGCCTGCTCGATCCACGTTGGACGAAGTTGCGCCACCTCGTGGGGGTGCTGATCACTTTTCACTTCGTCGCGCTCGGCTGGGTGTGGTTCGCCACACCCATGCCCGCCAGTGCCCTGCGCGTGTTTGGCGCCCTTCTGGGGGTGACGCGATGAGGCCCGTGACCGGTGGGATTGCGATACGGGTGCTCGGGCGGGCGCTGGTGTTCTTCGTCATCCTCAACCTGGCCTTTGCCGTGCTCCAGCCGCTGCCCTGGCTCGGTTCGCTCAGCCTGTATGGCAGGGTTTTCCCAGCGCGTGAGCGTTTCCCGTTTGGCGATGACCCTGCGCGCGACTACAACCTGGTGGTGGGCAACCTCGACGCCCTGTTTGCCAGCCACGCGCTCGCCGCGCCAAAGGCGGCGGATGAGTATCGCATCGTGGTGCTCGGCGACAGCTCGGTGTGGGGGGTGTTGCTCGCGCCGGCCGATACGCTCACCGGCAAGCTGAATGCCATGGCCCTGCGCGCGCCGGATGGCCGCCGCGTTCGCTTCTACAACCTGGGCTATCCCGATTTCTCGGTCGCCAAGGACCTGATGCTGATGCGCCGCGCGCTCGCCTATCACCCCGATCTGATCGTGTGGGCGGTGACGCTGCACGCCTTTGTCGCCGAGCGGCAGCCGGAGCACGTGCTGTTGCAGGACAACCCCGCCGATGCCCGCGCCGTGGCCGGGCTGGGCCTGCCCCTGGCGCTGAACGATGCGCGTTTGGCGGGGCCAGACCTGTGGGGCAGGACGCTGGTGGGTCAGCGCCGGCCGATCGCGGACTTGATGCGGCTGCAGGTGCTCGGCGCGATGTGGGCGGCGACGGGCATCGACCAGGACCTGAGCGGGCCGGCCGAGCGCCTCACGATCGACCTCGAACCCAACGAGACCCTCCGCGGCGTGACATCGGCGGATCTGGAGGGTGGGGAGGTGTTGTGGTCGGCGCTGGATGTTGGCGTGAAGATCGTCCGTGAGGCGGACGTGCCGCTGCTCATTATCAACGAGCCGACCGCCACGACCGGCGGCGCGAACAGCGACCTGCGCTACAACGCCTTCTATCCCCGCCGCGCCTATGACCGCTACCGCGCCGTGCTCACGCGCCGGACCGGGGAGCTCGGGGTGCCGCTGCTGGACGTATGGGACCTTTCCCCGTTGGCCGAATACACCAACAGCCCCGTTCACCTGAATCCTGCCGGCTCGGCGCGCCTTGCGGCGGCCACCGCGGATGCGCTTGCGCGGGTGATGGCGGCCGGCCGGAGGTAAGGACTACAGCCGTTGTGCGCGCCACCACAATCCGGGCAGCCGGCGCAGCTTGTCGGCGGCGCTGACCGAGGCGCGCAGGCCGAAGACATCGAACTCATTGGCTTCTATCCGCTCGAGGATGGCGCTATACAGGCCAGATGCCGCGGCGACGGCCGTGCGTCCATCCCTGGTGAGGTAGGCGAGCCCGCGCCCGGATTCCGCATACAGCGCCCGCGTCCGCGCGATCTGAAAGCGCATGAAATCGCGCCAGGCGGATGATCCCACCGCCGTGTTTAGCGTCTCCACGTCCAGCCCGTACTCGCGCAACTCCTGGCGCGGGAGATACACCCGACCCGCGCGCCAGTCCTCGCCGACGTCGCGCAGGATGTTGGTCATCTGCAATGCAACGCCGAGCTTGATCGCATGGGGCAGGGCGTCCGGGCTGTCAAACCCGATGATCTGCATCGCCATCAGCCCAACGGTGGAAGCAACGCCATAGCAGTAGGTGGTCAGATGCTCGAAGGTCTCGTAGTGCGCGCCGGCGCGGTCCCGCGCGACACCCTCGATCAGCTGAACACTGAGACCGATGGGGATGCCGAAGCGTGTCTGCGCATCCGCCCAGGCCATGAGGACAGGGTCGCCTGCGGCTGGCGCGGGGCTGGCTGCGCGCGCGCGCCAATGCTCGAAACGCAGGTCGATGTCGGCTGGATCGCCTGGCCGGTCAATGAGATCATCTGTTACGCGACAGAAGGCATACAACGCGTGCACGGCGCGTCGCTTGGCGGCGGGCAGAAGCGAGGCGGCAAGATGAAACGTGCGGCTGGCCTGCCGCGTGATGGCCTCGCAATACGCCTGCGCGCTCGCCAGCGTTGCGTATGACGCATCCGCCCTGAAGGCTGGGACGGGGCTGGAGAGCGCGGCGATGGCGCGCTCGATCAGGGGATGTTCCCAGGCGGCGATATTCATGCCGTCCGCGCGCGCTTTCGCCCCCGTTTCGGGTGCTGGGCGGCGATCCCGCTCAGAAAGACGTCCACGAGGTGCTCGGCCATCGCCGCCTTGGGTTGGGAGGCGAACACCTCGGGCAGGTTGCCCAGGCTGGTGATGGTGGAGATGAAGGCCCCGGCGTACAGCGTCGCGGCGGCGGGCTTTGGCGGTGGCTTCATCGGGAGGCTGGCAAAGACACCGGCGATGGGGACCAGCAGCGCCTCGAAGCCCAGGCGCATCAGCCGCGCCGCTTCTGCCTCGGGCAGGGCCGGCATGTCTGAGTTCAGCATCCGGCCGAGGTCGGGGATGTGTTGAAGCAGGATCCATCGGGCCGCCGCGACGAGCGTGGCGCGGGGATGCGGCCCCGCGCTTGTCAACGCAGCGGTCAGCCCCGCCCGGTGCCGCGCGAAGCTGCGCTCGGTCACCTCGATGAAGAGCGCCTCCTTACCCCCGGGCACGTGGTAATAGAGCGAGGCCTGCCGCATGCCCAACGCACCCGCGATGTCTTTCAGCGTCACCGCGGCGTATCCGCGTGCGGAAAACAGCACCTCTGCCGCATCGAGAACGCGGTCGCGGGCGGGAGAGGCATCCGCCTGGGGAGGAGGTGATGAACGCGGCACTGCTGCTCTTACCTACCTAAAAGTTGGTAGGTATTCTAACCTGTGAACACCTGACTGCCAGCGGGAATGAGAGAGACGCTCAGAAACTACAACAGCGCGTAGTCGAGGACAAACACGCCCAACATCGCGACGATCAGCGCGATCTTGAGCGCGGCTCC
This sequence comes from Thermoflexales bacterium, assembly GCA_019694215.1. GTDB lineage: Bacteria > Chloroflexota > Anaerolineae > J036 > Brachytrichaceae > Brachythrix. Next base: position 36,959 of record JAIBCK010000007.1, on the reverse strand, counting down.
GATCACCATGCCAAGGAAAGTGCCCAGTCCGACCTTGCCGGCCTGGCGCAGGTTGCGCACACTCAGATACTCGCCAATCACCGCGCCAATGAACGGGCCGAGCAGAATGCCAGGGACGTTGAAGAACAGGCCGACGATGCCACCCAGAAAGGATCCGAGCATGGCCAGTTTGCTGGCCCCCAGCTTCTGCACGCCGAGCACACCGGCCAGCCAGTCGACGACGAACGAGACGATCATCAACACCGCGCCAACGATCAGCCCGAACGCACCGACGCGTTGAAACGAATCCGCCCAGGCGCCCAGCACCATCCCGCCGAACACCAGCGGCACGCCCGGCAGGGCCGGTAGCAGGATGCCCACAACGCCGAGCACGACGCAGATCAGCGCGCCGATCCAAAGCAGGATTGAGAGGGTGGCATCCACGCTGCGAGTGTACCCGCCTTTACGGCGGGGCCGCGGGTAGAATCGCGCGCGATGAGCAACGACATGATCGCCACGCTGGCCGGTTTCGTCACGACCAGCATCCTCAAGCAGCCCAAGCGCGTTCTGCGCGCCGACGAACCGCTCCTGTCGAGCGGCCTGATCGATTCGTTTCACCTGGTGGACCTCGGCCTTTTCGTCGAGAAGACCTTCGATGTGCGCATCGATGACGCCGATCTCAACGCCGACACCTTCGATACGCTCGAGCAACTGGCAGAAGTCATCCGCGCCGCGAAGGCGGGCTGAGCGCCGGGCATGAACACGCTCCCCGCGGCACTGCGCGCTCATGTGGAGGTGCGAGGTGATCAGGTGGCCATCCACCTGTTGCGCGCCCGCCAGCCGGATCTCCCGATCACCTACGCGCGCCTGGCCGAGCTTGCTGCGGGGGCGGCCTCGCGATACGAGGCGCACGGGCTGGGGCGCGGCGCGGTGATCGCCATCATCCTCGAACACGGCGAGCCGTTGCTGGCCGCCTTCTGGGGCGCGGTTCTGTGCGGCGCGACGCCGGCCATTCTGCCCTTCCTCACCGAGAAACTCTCGCCCGAGAAATACCGACAGGACCTGGTCGCCTTGATTGGCGTGACCCGGCCCGCAGCAATCGTGACCTACACGGCCTTCCTGCCCGAGGCGGAGAAGGCGCTCGCCGAGGCGGCCGGGCAGGGGATCACCGAGCTGCCTCGACTTCTGACGTTGGACGCTGTCGAGCCCGCGATGCCGCACTGGCGCACGGACATCGAGGCGGAGGACATCGCGCTGCTGCAGCACAGCTCTGGGAGCACCGGCCTGCAGAAGGGCGTCGCGCTGTCCCATCGCGCCGTCTTCAACCAGCTCCACGCCTACGCCGCGGCCATTCGGCTTGACCCCGCGACGGATTGCATCGCCAGCTGGTTGCCGCTGTATCACGACATGGGCCTAATCGCCTCCTTCGTGCTGCCGATCACGCTTGGCGTCCCGCTCGTTCTGCTCTCGCCGTTTGATTGGGTGCGCGCTCCGGCCCGCCTGCTGCAGGCGATGGCCACCCATCATGCAACGTTGTGCTGGCTGCCGAACTTCGCCTACAACTTCATGGCGACACGGGTGCGCGAGCGCGATGTAGACGGCGTCGACCTCTCGGCAATGCGCGCGTTCGTCAATTGCTCCGAGCCCATGCGCGCCGCCAGCCACCGCCTCTTCGTCGAGCGCTTTGCCGGCCTCGGGGTGCGCGCTGCGATGATGACGACGTGCTACGCCATGGCCGAAAACGTCTTCGCCGTCACGCAGGGCGGGATGACGGGACCCGTGGCCATCGACCGGCCGCTCGCGCGCGCGTTGCGGGAGGACAGGCATGCCGCGCTTCCTCCGCCGGGCAACGATGCTGAGACCCTCGAGATGCTGTCGGCCGGACGCCCGATTCACGGCGTCGACGTGCGCATCGTCGATGGGGATGGCACCAGCCTGGCCGAACGGCGGGTCGGCGAGATCGCCTTACGCTCAAACTGCATGCTTTCGGGCTATTACCACCGCCCCGATGCCACCGCACAGGCCTTCCGCGACGGCTGGTATCTCACCGGCGATTTTGGCTATCTCGCCGACGGCGAGCTCTATGTCACCGGACGCAAGAAGGACTTGATCATCGTCGGTGGCAAGAACGTCTACCCGCAGGACCTCGAACTGCTGGCCGAGGAGGTCCCGGGCGTCCTCGCCGGGCGTGTCGTGGCCTTTGGCCTGTTTGACGAGGCCTCGGGGACAGAGGAAGTCGCGCTCATCGCGGAGACCGAGCTATCGGAGTTGGAGGCGCGCGAAGCCCTGCGCGAAGGCCTGCGCCGTCAGATTGCGTCGCGCAGTGATGTCGTGGCCCGCGTCATCGCCCTGGCGCCCCCACGCTGGCTGGTCAAGACCAGCTCGGGCAAGGTCGCCCGCACCGCCAACCGCGAAAAGTACCTCAGCCAGCCGCCCGAGCGCGTAGCGTAACGAAAAGCGTTGTGCGGACGGGCGGCTACGGCCGATCCCACTTGTACTCGCCGGTGTACTCGTGCATGTGGGTGCAACCCGGCTCGCCCTTGGGGATAAAGCTGCGCGACATCGTCAAGGTCTTCTCACCGGTGAAGGTCACCACCATTTTCACGGTGCCGTCATCGAGCGAGGTCGGGCCTTCGTAGCGCCATTGGCCCGGTCCGATCTTCTTCATCACGTAGGGCTTGGGCTCGGTGTTCTTCCACGTCAGGGTCTCGCCGTCGGGTGTCACCTGGACCAGCCCATAGGCGGGCAGCAGCGAGCCGCCGCTGCATCCGCGCATCTGATCGGCCCCCACCTTGGTGTCCCAGACCGATTGCACCTTGGGCGAATAGTCCGGTCCGCTCGGCGTCGCCGTTGCCGCGGCCACGGTCGGCCTTGGTGGCAGTGCGGTGGGAGGCACGGCGCTTGGCGCGACGGGGGGCGGCTTCTCGGTCGGGGGGGTGGCAGGCGGGACGGCACCCGTGGTGACGGTGCAGCCGGCGAAGACCCCGGCCAGGAGGAGGGAGAGGGCGGCGCGGCCAAGGCCGCTGGCCCGGAAGTCGGTCATCACGCTAAAATTATAGCGAGACCATGTCACGAATACGCCGCGCGGCTTTGGCCGCGCTTCTTCTTGTCCCAACCTTGACCGCGTGCGCGGCTGCTGCGCCGGCGAGCACGCCGCTGCCGCCGACCGCAGCCGCGCCAGCGTCGACGGCGGCCCCAACGGAGACGCCCGTTCCGCCAGCCACGGCCACGATCGCGCCAACGGTGACGCCACGCGTCATTGCGCCAACGCAGGCCGCCATCGAGCCCACTGAGGCGCCGCCGACCGCCACGCCATCGGCGACGGCCCCGCCCGCCACGAGCGCCGTGCCCGTGGCCACACCGATCCCGCCGGCCGCGACGATCACCGCGGGGCCGCAATCGACCCTCCCGCCAACTGCCGTTTCCAGCGGCGGTCCGGCCTCGCCGACGCCGTTCCCGACGCTGTCCGTCGCGACGCCGTCGGCCCGCGTGCAGGGCGCGACGCTGCCGATCACGATCAACATCGACAGCACCTATCCGCGTAACGGCCCGGACTGGTCAGCGGGGCCGGTGGGGCGCATGCTGAAGTGGTCGAGCTACACCGCCATTGCCCGCGACAGCACTGCGTCGTGGGTGCTGGTGCAGGATGGCAGCTCGCGCGTGTGGCTGCATGGCTCGATGTTCAAGGTGGTCGGTGAGCTGACCGTGTTGCCTGTGAATGCGCAGGGCTTCAGCCCGGGTGTGTTGCCCCTCTCGCGCGTGGCGGGGGGTCTGCCGGCCATCCCCGATCGCGCTTACGGTCTGTTCAGCCAGGCCGTCGCGGCCGGTCGCGACGGCGGCATGGTGACGGTCATTGGTGACTGCAACTCCGAATGGCAGGTGTATTTCGGACGCTATGCAAATGGCGGCTACAGCCTCTCCGCCTCCGGGGCCGGGGGGCTCGCCGGCGTCTCCGCGCGCTTCGCCAAATCCTTCTACCGCGCCAGCCTCGCCACCCACGGCAGCTTCAACGCGGCCGCCGCGCTCGATCCCACCTGGTCGGATCCGGGGCAATGCAAAGGGGGCGAATCGCCGCTCGAATGCGAGATTCGCGTGTCCAACGCCAGCATCGTGATCATCGCGCTGGGCACCGGTGATACGTTCACCTGGCAGGGCTTTGAGGGCAGCCTGCGCGCGATTCTCGACCGCGCCATCGCCGCCAGGACGCTGCCGATCCTGATGACCAAGGCCGATGACCTCGAGTCGCAGCAGGGCGGGGCGCCCCCGGGCTTCATCAACAATGTCATCCGCGCCGTCGGTGCGCAATACGGCGTGCCGGTCATCGATCTGTGGCAGGCCACGCGCGGGCTGACGGATCGCGGTCTTGCGCCGGAGGTGCGCGAGGATGCCGCCCGCGGCATCATCGACCTTGGCGCGCAGCGCTTTCATCTCAACGATGACGGCATGAACGCCCGCATCGTACTGACCCTGCAGACCTTGAGCGCCATCGCGCGGTGATCGTCATGCGGGAGGTGATTGTCGGCATCGTCGCCCTCGCGTTCGTGGCGTGTCAGGCGGGAGCGCCCAGCCCCGCCACCGTCGCGCCGACCCTCCCGCCCGTGACCAGCGGCCCAGCCGCGACGATCGCGGCAACGTCGCCACCCACTGAATCCGCGACCCCGACGTCGGTGCCGACGCCAACCGCACAACGCTCAACCACGACGCCTGAAGTGTCACCGACGGCCACGCCCTTGTCCGCATCGCCGACCTCACTACCGACGGTGACGCCACCCACCAGGACAGCTACAGCCACGCTGGTGCCGCCAGCTGCCGCAACTCTGGTGCCACCAACGCCGCTCGCCAGCCGACCGACCCCGACAGCGCTCTCCGTCCCGGCGGCAACGGCGCTCCCGGGCAGCGTGGACGTCGCGGGGGCATGGGCGCGCAGTGCGCCGGCGCTATGGGCGCCTCGCGCCTTTCCGGTTTTCGCGGGCACGCCCGTTTCCGTGGTGGGCATGGATGCCACCGCGGCCTGGTATGCCGTGCGGGGCGGCGATGGGCAGACGGGCTGGCTGCTGCGCGACTTTGTCGCACTGACCGCTTCGCCAGACAACCTGCCGCGCGCCGCGGCGGTGCCAGCGCCGGCCCCCCAGCCGCAGCCCCTCCCGCCCAGCATCACGATGACGGCCTCGGCACGGGCGCGCTATCGGGCCGCCATTGCAGCCGGACGCGACGGGCGAATGTTCACCGTCGCTGGCGCGTGTAATTCGGAGGGTTACGCCTTCGTGCTCAGGGTTGCCACGGACTTGTATGATATTGCGCCGTTGTCCAGTATGCATGCTGCTGCGGCCGCCTTTGCGCCGTCCTTCAGCCGGGCCAGCATGGCCGCCCATGGTGGTTACACCGCAGCCGCGCTGTTCGATCCGGCCTGGGTGATGCCCGGCCTGTGTCCGCCGAGCGAAGGGCCGCTCGCGTGCGAGTTCCGCCTCACGCGGGCGAGCGTGCTCTTCATCGAGCTGGGGACAGGCGATCAGTTCGAGTGGCGCGAGTACGAAGGCCGCCTGAACGCCATCCTCGATGCCGCCCTGGCGGTCCCGGTCCTGCCGGTGTTGGTGACCAAGGCGGATGCGTTGGACATGCAGCAGGGTGGCGCGCCGCCCGATTACATCAACACGGTAATCCGCCGCGTCGCCGCGGCGCGAGATCTGCCGCTCATCGATTTCCACGCCGCGACGCGCGGCCTGCCAAACTTCGGCCTGCTGGACGAGGGCAACTTCGACTTCCACCTCAGCCCCGAAGGCTCCGACCTTCACTTGTTGCTCACGCTTCAATTTCTGAATGCGCTCCTGACATGACACCGTTCCAAAGGGGCGCAACGCTGGCCCTCCTCCTCCTGACCGCCTGCGCGGCACCGGCGAGCTCAACACCGCTGCCAACGAGCCCGACGTCACCGGTGACGTCACAAACGCTCCCGCCGGCTGCGCCTACCGTTGCGCCGCCGACGGTGACGCTGCCGCCGCCACCAACCGAGACGGCGACGGCGACGGCGACTCGGATTGACACACCGACCGCCACCGCGTCGCCGGTCCCGTCGGCCACGCCGACACCCAATCCTCCCCCAACGTCCGCGGCTCCTGTCGCAACGCCGCTCCGGGCCGTCGCGACGGCGCCTGCCGGATTGACCCCAACGGCGGCGTCGCCGGCGACGGCAGTCGCGACCCTCCCGCCGGTGTCCCTGACCAACGGTGTGTTGCCAGCCATCTCGGCGCGTCACAAGGCGATCTATCAGGGCAGCGTCGCGCAGGGCAAGGACCTGCGCATGTTCACCATCGTCGGCGATTGCAACTCGCAGCCGGCCGTGTATCTGCGGCGCGTGGTGACGGGCGAATTCCCGGCAGCGGGCCTGCCCGCTTCCCTTCGGGCAACGGTCGACTACTTCAGCCAGTCGTTTCCGCGCGTGAGCCTCGCGGCCGGCGGCGGCTTCACGGCGGCCGCGATGAACGATCCGGTCTGGGCGGACGGCGCCCTGTGTGGGACGACCCAGACGCCGTTCCAATGCGAGGTCTGGGTGTCCCGCGCCAGCGTCGTCTTCATCCAAATCGGGACAGGCGACCAGTATCAGTGGCAAACGTTCGAAAGCCATCTACGTCCCCTGATCGAACATGCCCTCTCGAAGAGTGTGCTGCCCGTTCTGGTGACCAAGGCCGATGACCTCGAGACGCGCTCGGGTGGGGCGCCGCCGGACTTCATCAACAGTGTGGTGCGGCGGCTGGCGCGCGAATATGACGTGCCTTTGATCGACTTCTGGCAGGCCACGCGTAGCCTGCCGAACAACGGACTGCTGGATGAGGGAGATCTGGACTTTCATCTCAGCCCGGCAGGGATGGACCTCCACCTGCGGCTGACCATCGAGGTGCTGGATGCGATTCGACGTTAGGCACGTGGCGGCACTCGCGCTGGCGGGCGGCCTGCTGGCGGGCTGTGCGGCACCTCCGGCGTCGCCTTCCCCGCCTGCTATTTCGCATAGGCAGGAAGTGGGGGAGACCTCCGTTCCCTCGGCCGTGCCGACCGAGACCGCGACGGCGTCCCCTTCGGCAACGCCAACAGCGACGGCCACCGCAACAGCGACACCCACCGCAACAGCGGCACCGACGGAGACCTCGACGTCGACGCCAACTCCGACCGCGGCGCCGCCGGCGACCCGCATCCCGACGGCGACGGCTGCTTCTCCGGTCGCCGCCCCGACGCGCCCATCGCCGACACCGGTGGCCCCCAGCCCGGTGCCTGTTGCGCCAACGGCGACCTCACCCGGCGTCGCCCCGCTTGCCTCGGGAGCTCTGACGGTACCGGCCGGGGTCCTGCAGCTCAGTGGGCGGGAGCGGGCGCTCTATGCGCAGGCCGCCGCGCGTGGGCGGGATCCGGCCATGTTCACGGTTGCCGGCGACAGCAACTCGGCCTGGGTGGGCTACCTCGGCCAGATCGCGACCGGCAGCTATCCGCTCTCCGGGCGGCCCCGTGAGGCGGCCATCGCGGCGCGCTTCGCCCCCGCCTTCTGGCGGCAGAGCGTGGCCGTCGAAGGGGGGCTGCGTGCCGCGGACATGTTCGCGCCCAACTGGCCGGGTAAACCCGCTACTTGCCTTGCCGAGGAGGGACGCTATCCCTGTGAGCTGCGGTTGTCGCGGGCATCCATCGTCTTCATCCAGATCGGCACAGGAGACCGCTACGTGTGGACCGAATACGAGGCCAACCTGCGCCGCATGCTCGACCTCGCGCTCAGCCAGGGCGTGCTGCCCGTGCTCGTGACGAAGGCCGATGACCTCGAGAACTGGCAGGGCGGGGCACCGATGGGCTACCTGAATGATGTGGTCCGTCGACTGGCGGCCGCGTATCAACTGCCCCTGATCGACTTCTGGGCGTCCACGCGGGGTCTACCGGTCATTCCAAACCCGCAGCTGCCGGACCGGCCCTTCACCCAAAATGGGCTGCTGGACGAGTGGGGCTACTACTTTCATCTCAGCGACCTGGGCAAGGAGATGCGCATCCTTACCACGTTGGACATGCTTGCGCTCATCGCCGGATGAGGGCCGCGCCCCGCGCTATCACCAAGCCGCCACTACGGCGCCGCCACTACGGCGCCGCCACTACGGCGCAATGACCTGACGCCGCAGCAGATCGAGCACCTGAAGGGCGGTTAAGTTGCGCTGGTTGTAGCCGTATTGCAGATAAGCTGCGCTGAAGTTGGCGGCCTGCCCGTCCGCGGGCTTGTTGTAGTGGAAGCCATCCGCGATGCAGCCTTTGTTGGGCAGCGTGTCGACGACCGCCCGCAGGTTGAGCAGCGGGGTGCCGTACTCGCCGGCCAGGCGGATGATGATGCCGTTGATGTAGCCAAGTGGCGCGGTGTTGTCCTTCGTTTCGAGGTCGTCTGCCTTTGTGATCAGCACCGGGATGATGCCAAGATCGATTGTCTCGTTCAGGATCTGGCGCAACCGGCCCTCGTAGCCCTGCCAGGTGTGCTGGTCGCCCGTTCCGATGAGGATCAGCGCCACGCTCGGTTTGGTTTGACGATATTCACAGCGCAACGGGCTCTCTCCGGGCAGGCAACCCGCCCGCGCATTGGCAGGGTCCAGCACCTTGGTCGTGTTGAACCCGCCGACGGCAGCCGGGCTGTCGTGCAGGAAGGAGCCCTTGAAGAAATCGATCGTTGGCTGCAGATAGGCGAAGCCCGCGAGGTCATAGGTGCCCCAGGCAAACGGTTTGAAGAAGGCCGGGTTGTCTGTATTGCTGTCTCCGACCAATGCCACGCTGCCGGGACGGTTGCCGAGCTTCTGGCCGGCGGCGAAGATCGCCCGCGAGCGCGCCCCAATTCCGCTGATGTACGGGTAGCTGGCTGGCCCGCCGCTCACGATGCGCGTCGGGGCGGGCGTGCCCGAGCCCGTGGCAGTGCTCGGGGTGCTGACGGCGAGCTGGATGGGCGGCCGCACGACGTCACGGCTCAGGATGTCCAGGCTCGCCATGCTCAGGTTCGGCAGGATGTCGAGATACAGCGTGAACACCCAGCCCTCCAGCCCCTGGGTGTTGCTCACCTTGAGCCAGGCGCTGTCTTCGGTGCGACCGAGAATCTTGAGCGGGGTGAAGGCCGGCAGCCGCGCGATCAGGTCCTGGCTGGTGCCCGGGCCCTTGCGCAGCGCGAGGTTGACACCATCGACGTTGACGAGGTTGGACACCATCGCATCCAGCGTGATCGGCCGAGACACTTGCACCGCGGGGGCTGCACCGGCAATCGGGATGACGAGCCGGGCGCCGGACCGCAACAGCGCCGGGTTGACGCCGGGATTTGCCGCCATCAGGTCGTCGACGCTCATGCGGTATTTCAGCGCGATGTCCCAGGGGGTGTCGCCATCCTGCACGACGTACACGACCGGGGTTGGGGCGGGCGTCGCGGTCGGGGCGGCGGTCGGTGCCGATGTTGCCGTCGCTGGCACGGTCGCTGTTGCCAGTGAGGTCGGCGTCGGGTAGTACGTCACCGCGCCCGGCACCACCGGCACGGCTGGAACGCGGCTGGAGGCCGTGGAGATCGCCACGCCCAGGCCGGCCGCGATCGCCAGAAGCGCACCGCCGACGGCGAGCAGGGTGAGCGGGCGCTGGCCGAATCGCATGGCAGAATTATAGGGTTGCCATGTCGAAGCGATTCCCCATCCTCCTCCTTCCCGTTGCCGCGCTCATGTTCGCCCTGCTGACAGGGTGTGGCGCGGGTGGCCCCGAAAAGCAGGTAGAGGCCTATCTCAAGGCCCGCGCCGAGGGCAACGCCAACCAGATGGTTTCGCTCTCCTGCTCCAGCTGGGAGGGTCAGGCGCGCATCGAGGCCTCGACGTTCAAGTCTCTCAACGCCCGTATCGAGGGGTTGGTGTGCAGCGCGGGCGACACCCAGGGAAACGCCTCAACGGTCACCTGTGCGGGGAAGATCATCACGAGCTACAACGGCGAGTCCCGCGAAGTCAACCTGGCGGACAAGCGCTACGCCCTGACGCTCGATGGCGGTGAGTGGCGGGTCTGCGGCTACCGCTAGGCCGACTTGCGGCGCACCCGCATTACCACGATCTTGGTCGAGTGGTTGAACGGGCTCGGGTCCGCCGGCGGCTGGCCAATCCGTGTTTCTGGGTAGCCGGCGACGTCCGCCGGAACGTCCAGGGTGCGCTCGATAGTGAGATAGCCGTCCGCGCACAGCCCACCCAGCTCCGTCAGGAACGTCTGGCCTGACACAAAGACGGCGTTGTTGACCACGACCAGCGTGCCGCCGTCCGCCACCAGCGGGCGGCATTTGTTGATCAGGCGCGGGAGGGCGTTTTCGGTGTCCACGGTCCCCGCGCCCGTGCGCGCGAAAAAGGGTGGATCGAGCAGGACGCTGTCAAAACGTTCGCCTTGCCGGTTTAGCCGCGTCAGGGCCGGGAAGAAATCCCCGGGCCAGAAATCCGCGCGCTGCACCGGCAGTCCATTCAACGCATAACTGTCTTTTGCCACATTCAAGAAAAGCGGGTTCAGGTCGATATGCAGGACGCGTGCGCCACCGGCAGCAGCGGCGACACCGAGGCTGCCCGTGTATGCAAACGTGTTGAGCACCCGCTTGCCGTTCAGCGACGCCCGAGCCCAGCCCCGCAGCACCCGTGTGTCAAGATAGAAGCTGCAATCCTGGTTGAGGCACAGGTTCACTGCATAACGTACGCCGTCCTCTCGAATCCGGGTTGCGCTTCGACTCCCTCGGATCAACACGCCGTTTCGCGCTGATGCGCCTGGCGCGTCCCGTCGCTTGAGCAATGCGGCCGTCAACCAGGGGAATGTGCTCAGCACGGCGTCGACGATGGCATCGATGGGCAGCGGCGCTTCCCGCGCGCTGTAGTCATGGACGACCATCGTCGTGGCGTAGACATCCAGAAGCAGGCGCGGCTCACCTTCGTAGAACCCGGCGAACAGCCGAAAGGCGCCCTCGTGCCTCGCATCGATCACGCTTGATCGGCGCATGGCGGCCTTCAGGATTTGGTCGATCAACGCCTGTGTTTCGGTCATGGCGGCCTTCATTATCCGCAGCTGCGCGCATCTCGAGCGCAAGCCAGGTCTACAATCCAGCCATGACACACACAGCCATGCTCGCTGACTTGAAGCTCCGCCTGGCGGAGATCGATGATCTCAACCGGGTGGGGGCCATACTGGGGTGGGATCAGAGCACGTATTTGCCGAGCGGGGGTGGCGCCGCGCGCGGCCGCCAAAGCGCGACCCTGGCCCGCATCGCGCAGGAGAAGGCCACCGACAAGGGCCTGGGCAGGCTGCTCGATGACCTCGCCCCCTACGAAGCCAGTCTTCCTGCCGATCACGATGATGCCGCGCTGATCCGCGTGGCGCGCCGCAACTACCTCAAGGCGATCAAGCTCCCTGTCGAATTCGTCGGCGAGTTCCAGGAGCACGCCTCGGCGATGTATATGCGCTGGATGGCCGCGCGACCGGCCAACGACTTTGCCTCCCTGGTGCCCGGGCTGGAGCGGACGCTCGACTTTTCGCGCCGGGCAGCCGAATACTTCGCACCCTACGAGCACATCGCCGATCCCCTGATCGACTACGCCGACCAGGGCATGAAGGCGCGTGGCATCCGCGCCGTCTTCGCGGAGCTTCGTGCCGGCCTTGCCCCGCTCGCGGCGGCAATTCTGTCCCGCCCGCCTGCCGACGACAGCTGCATCAAGCAACCCTTTGACACGGATAAGCAGCTTGCGTTTGGCAAGACCATTATCGAGGCATACGGATTTGACTTCTCCCGGGGACGCCAGGACTTCGCGCCACACCCCTTCTGCACGACCTTCTCGGTGGATGACGTCCGCATCACCACCCGCGTCAAACCCAATGACCTGACCGAGGCGCTGTTCAGCACGCTGCACGAGGCCGGCCACGCCATGTACGAGCAGGGCGGCAACCCCGCCTACGAAGGCACATCACTGCAGGGTGGCACCTCCGCCGGCGTGCATGAGAGCCAGAGCCGCACCTGGGAAAATATCGTTGGGCGAAGCCGGGCGATGTGGATACACTTCTACCCGCGCCTTCAGGCGGTGTTCCCCGCGCAGCTGGGCGATGTCCCGCTCGACGTCTTCCACCGCGCGATCAACAAAGTGGAGCGTTCGCTCATCCGCACCGATGCCGACGAAGTGACCTACAACCTGCACGTCATGATCCGCTTCGACTTGGAGCTTGACCTGCTGGAGGGCAAGCTGGCGGTCAGGGACCTTCCGCAGGCCTGGAACGCGCGCTACGCGAGCGACCTGGGCATCACCGCGCCGGATGATCGCGACGGCTGTCTTCAGGACATGCACTGGTACGCCGGTCTGATCGGGGGCGCCTTCCAGGGCTACACGCTGGGAAACATCATCAGCGGGCAATTCATGGCGGCGGCACGCGCGGCCATGCCCGATCTCGACGCGCAGATTGCCTCCGGGCACTTCGCGGGGTTGCATGGCTGGTTGCGGGAGAACCTCTACCAGCACGCCAGCAAATACACGGCCAATGAGCTGTTGCAACGCATCACCGGCGGGCCGCTCTCCGTTGGTCCCTATCTGGCGTATTTGCGCGGGAAATATTCGCCGCTATTCGACCTGAGCTAGGCGGGACGAGTGGCGGGTCGCTGTCGGTCCCGGACCACAGAAAGACAGGCCTCCAGCGCCTCCTCCGGCGAGAGCCCCGTCGAATCGATGCGAATGGCGTCCGGCGCGCGCCGGAGTGGAGACTCGGCGCGCTCGCTGTCCAGGCGATCACGCTCCTTCATCGAGGACAACACGAGCTCGTAGTCGCTCTGGCGACCCCGAGCCAACAGCTCGTTGTGTCGGCGCATGGCGCGCTCCTCGACCGTGGCCGTGAGGTAGATCTTGACTTCGGCGCGGGGCAATACGACCGTGCCAATGTCGCGGCCGACCATGACCAGGTTGCCCCCCGCGGCGATCCGTCGCTGCTGATCGACCATCGCCTCGCGGACGCCGCGATAGGCAGATGGAATTGACACGCTGGCATCGACGGCGGGCGTGCGCATGTCCCACGTCACATCTTCACCGTCGAGCAGCACCGTATTCTGTCGCCCATCATTCTCTGCCGGGGTGGGGGGGCGCACCTCGATCAGGACGTTGCGGCTGATCTCGGTCACGACGGATTCCTCGTCCAGCGGGATGCCGCGCCGCAGTGCGGCAATGGTGACGGCGCGGTACATTACGCCGGTGTCGAAATACAGATAGCCCAGCGCGCGCGCCAGCGCTGCGCCGATGGTGCTCTTGCCCGACCCGGCAGGTCCGTCGATTGCGATTCTCATGCCCTTCCCTTTGACGCGTTCAACAGCGCGTCGATTTCGTCCTTCGCCAACGCGCGCCACTTGCCCGGTTCGAGATCTCCCAGCTTGAGCGGCCCGATCCGCACGCGGATCAGACGGCGGACCGGATGCCCAACCGCCTTCGCCACGCGCTTGATCTGCCGCTTGCGCCCCTCGTGCAGCGTAACGGACAGCCAGGTGGCACCCGCTTCACGTTGTTCTGGCAGGACCTCGACCTTCGCCGGCGCCGTTGGCCGCTCCTCGCCTTCCAGAATGATGCCTTTGCGCCAGTGCGCCAGTGCGCGCGCGCCGGGCACGCCGTCGACCAGGACTCGGTATTCCTTGTCGTGCTCGTAGCGCGGGTGCGTCAGCGTGAGGGCCAGCTCGCCGTCGTTGGTCAGCAGCAGCAGCCCCGTCGCATCGATGTCCAACCGACCCACCGGAAACAGCCGCGCCTCGCCGGGGACGAGGTCCAACGCGCTGCGGGCACCGCGCGCCCCGCGGTCGGAGATCAGGCCGGCCGGCTTGTGCAGCGCGACATACACCGGCGCGCTTGGTGCGCGAACTGGCGCGCCATCCACGCGGACATCGTCACCTTCGCCAATGTCCTGGTTGAAGGTTAGCTGTTCACCGTTGCGCGTAACACGCCCCGCCTTGATCAACGCCTCACAGGCCCGGCGCGAACCGAGCCCCGCGACGGCCAGATAGCGTTGGGGTTTCATGGGGTGGCGACGGTGCCGGGATCCGATCCGCTTGCTTCGGGGCCGGCATCCGTCGGCAGCGCTGATGGCGTCTCGGCCTCCGCGCCGAGCGGGAGCAGTGCCTGCTCTGGTGCATCGGCGTCCCGCGGTGCGCCAGGGGGCGCGGGTGCGCCCTCGAGACTGGGCAACGTTTCGAGGTTCTCGACGGTGGGCAGGTCGTGTGTGCCCTTTAGCCCGAAATACTGTAGAAACTCAAACGACACGCCGTAACGCATCGGGTGTCCAACGCTCTCCGCTTTGCCAAGTTCCTGGATCAGATTGCGCGCTTCGAGTGTCGCCATCACGCCATCGCAGTTCACCCCACGCAGCATCTCGATCTGCGGCTTTGTCACGGGTTGGCGATACGCAATGATGGCCAGCGTCTCCAGCGCTGCGGTCGAAAGCCGGTTCTGGCTCTCCAGCCCAAGAAAGCGTTGCACGCGCTCCGCGCTCTCAGGCGCGGTGACCAGTTGGACGCGATTGCCGAGCCGCTGGACGCGCACCCCGCGTTCGGCATACCCGGTCGCAAGGTCGTCGAGCGCCAGCTCGATGTCCTGCGCGCTGGCGTCCAGCGCGGCGGCGATGGCGGAAACCGCGGCGGGCTCGCCCGCGGCGTAAAGGATGCTCTCGACCAGCGCCGTGAGCGTCAAAGGCGTAGGTGATGTCACGTGCTAGAGCGTGTTCGTACCGTTTTGCTTGGGATCGTAGTCGCGCTCGACGCGGCGGGCAAAACGTCCTCGTCCGCCGCTCACAGCCTTGACCTTGATTGCCTTGGGTTTAATGACAACGTTGGGCTTGCCCTGAAGCTTCAACCCGAGCTGTTCCTCGACCACACTCTTGACGTTCGCGGCGATCTCCTCGCCCTTGGCGATGACGTCGACGGTGTCTGGCGTTTCGGCCTCGATGTTCGCCGACAAGGCGCTGCCGCGCGTGGCGACGCGCACCTTGGACGAAACGATGTCCGGCATGGCGTTGACGCTTTGCAGGATCCGGCTCTCGACCGAGGACACGGTCACGCGGACCTTGCCGCCGGTTGCCTTGGCGACCTCGATCGTGCTCGATCGGGGCGCGCGCAACTCGAAAAAGAGGATTCCGGCAATCACGGCCGCGAGGGCGATGGCCAGCGGCAGCCGCGCGGCCGTGCGGGCGAGTCCCTCTGTCGCCGGGAAATAGCTGGTGTGGAAGCCGGCAGCCAGCCCGTTGACTGCCTGGAGCGCCTGCTGCGGGAAGATCAGGGCGAGCAGCCCTGTGATCAGAGCCAGCACGAGCGTGATGATGGTGAAGATCTTGTTGAATAGGTTCATGGATTGGCCCCCCGAACGGACATTGTACCCAGCCGCAGCGTCAGTGCGATGGCTGTCCGTTCGGCTCGGGTGGCGTAACGTCGAGGCCAGTCTGCTCGACGCTCAGCGCCCATAGGCGCTCCTGATCGGGCACCGAACGGGCCGCCTCCGAAGGCGCGCGGGCTTTCGCAAACGCAAAGTATTTCCCGGTCACGGTGGCGACATCGGGCGAAGTCGCGAGGAAGATGGGTGTGCGCGCGCCCTGCGCCGGGGTGAGGGCGACCAGCCGGTAGAGCGGGCCCATCGCCACGCGATACGCGAGCCCGTTGTTCTGCGCAAACCCGGATGCGACCATCCCGGGGTGCAGGCTGTTGCTGGTGATGCCATCCGCCTCGACCCGCCGCGCAAGCGCCGATGAAAAGAGGATGTTCGCCAGCTTCGACTGGCCATAGGCGCGCCATCCGCTGTAGCTTTTCCGCATCGACACATCGTCGAATTCGATCCGTGCAGCGGAGTGAATCATGGACGAAGTGGTGATGACGCGCGCAGCGCCAGAGGCCCGCAGCCGGCTCAGCAACAAGTTCGTGAGCAGGAAGGGACTGAGGTGGTTGAGCGCCCAGGTGCGCTCGAAGCCTTCGGGTGTCACTTCCCGCCGTTCAAACAACGCGCCGGCGTTGTTGATCAGCACATCGATTCGAGGGAGGGAGGTGATCAGGTCGGCGGCGAGCTGGCGCGTCTCGGCCAGGCTGCTGAGATCGGCACGCCACGCAAACACGGTCTCGCTTCCCGTCTCCCTTCGCAGGGCATGGACCGACTGGTCGAGTTTGGTGCTGCTGCGACCAACGAGGTGCACGATGGCTTCGCGGGCCGCCAGCGCACGCGCGGTTTCCAGGCCGATGCCGTTGGTGGCTCCGGTGATGACAACGATTTTGTTTTTCATGGGGCGTTCTCGGGCGGAAGCGTTGGAGGTGGTGAAGGGGTGTTTTCTGCGCCTATGGCAGCGACGACGCACCGGATCTCGCCGTAGTCGACGCTATCGGGCAGTGCGCTCTTGATCGGTTGCAGACGATCCGACGCGCCCACCCGCGCCACCGCCGCGCGGATTTCGGCTTCGCGACTTTCCGTCACGATCGCGCGCACGGCCAGGCTCTTCTCGGAAATCAACTGCGCCGCGTGATGGTAGATGGTCGATGGCGTCAGGCCGCGTTTGGCTGCCACCTCGCGCACAGTCAAGCCCTCGCCCAGCAGGCGGGCGGTCTCGCGGATGGTGTCGCCACGGGGAACATCGGCCGCCTGCGCCGCGCGGCCAGCGGCCTCCCCCGCGAAATCCGGGTGCGGCTCGTTACGGGCCACCCGGATGTGAAAGTCGCAGCACGGTGTCGACGTGATCGTGCTGTTGTCGCCAAAGTGCTCGATCAGCATCTGCTGACGGCAGCGTGTGGTGGTCTCGGCGTAGTGGATCATTTTGGCGAGCTGCTCGCGCTTGTGCTGTCGACGTTGTGCTACGTCCACCTGGATGTCGCGCAGCATCACCTCGGTGAGCTCACCCACGCGGAAGGAGGTGCCCGTCCCCGAGCGTTCGAGGCGCGTCAGCGCGCCGGCCGCCTCCAACTGGGCAAGGCCAACACGCACTTTGACTTCGAACATGCGTGTCGCGGCAAGCAACTCGTCGACCGAGACGGTTGCCACACCTTCTCTGGCTCGGCTGGCGATGAGCTTGCACAGATGGACAAGTTCATTCTGCGACGGCGCATCATTCTCGATGAACCACTCTTGCAGGTTGCGATCCTGCGGCGCATACAGCAGCATGCACTGGGCGAGCTTTCCGTCGCGGCCGGCGCGACCGGCCTCCTGGTAATACGATTCAAGCGATCCGGGGATGCTGAAGTGCAGCACGAAGCGCACGTCGGGGCGGTCTACGCCCATGCCGAAGGCATTCGTCGCGATCATCACGGCATTTGCGGCACTGAGATAGGCATCCTGCATCATGCTGCGCTGGCTCTTCTCCATCCCGCCGTGATAGACGAAGCTCGGCACCTGATACTCGCTCTCCAGCGTCGTGGTCAGCTCATCGGCATCGCGGCGCGTGCCGACATAGACGATCCCCGCGCCCTTGACCACGCTGAGCACCTTCCGCACAACGTTTAATTTGCTTCTCAGGTCAGGTGTGTAGCGCGTGTGGAAGACCAGGTTTGGACGTTGGAAGCCAGTGATCACGCGCTCGGCGGCCGGCAGCCGCAACTGCGCCAGGATGTCGTCCTGAACTTCCGGTGTCGCCGTCGCTGTCAGGGCAAGTGTCGTCGGCGCACCGAGCATCTCACGGGCCTGACCCAGCGCCAGATAGTCCGGGCGGAAGTCATGCCCCCACTGCGAAATGCAGTGCGCTTCGTCGATGGCCAGCAGGGAGATCTGCGTGCGCTTCAAGGCCTCGACAAAGGCGGTGCTGCGCAGTCGCTCCGGCGCGATGTAGACGAGCTTGAAGCGCCCATTCGCCATGCCTTCGATCCGCCGGGACTGCTCGTCGCTCGACAAGGTGCTGTTGACGAAGGTGGCGGCGATGCCGCGTCGACCCAGCGCGTCGACCTGATCCTTCATCAACGCGATCAGCGGCGAGATCACGAGCGTCGTGCCGGGCAGGGCAACCGCCGATAGCTGGAAGATCAGGCTCTTGCCGGAGCCCGTCGGCATGACGACCAGGGCGTGTCGGCCGGCCAGGGCGTGATCGACACCCTCGCGCTGACCACCGCGAAAACCGGTCAGCCCGAAACGGGTCTTGAGAAGGTGGAGCAGGCCGGCTTCATCCATGCGCACGCGATTGTAGCCGCGTGCAGCGCCGCCGCGCCGGCGACCGCGGTGCATTGGACAGCGGTCGATCAGCGATACAATCCGCGCCGGAGTTCGAACCAGAATGGCAGCAAAGGACTACTACAAGATACTTGGCGTTGACCGTCAGGCGGATTCTGACACAATCAAAAAGGCCTACCGCAAGTTGGCCCGCCAGCATCACCCCGACGTCAACAAGGGTGACAAACAGTCCGAGGAGCGCTTCAAGGAGATCAATGCCGCCTACGAGACGCTCTCTGATCCGGATAAGCGCCGGATGTATGACCAGCTCGGTCCGAACTACGAACGCATGCAGCAGGGCGGCGGGGCGGGTGGCTTCGGTGGCATGGACTGGCAGGAGATGTTCCGCCAGGCGCAAAGCGCGCGGGCCAACCGTGCCGGCGGCCAACGAAGTGGTCCTGGCGAGGCGGGCTTCGACCCTTCGGCGATCTTCGAGACGCTCTTTGGCAATATGGCCGGCGCGGAAGGCACGGGTGCCCGCGCAGGTGCCGATCTCGAGCAGGAAGTCGAGCTGACGTTGCAGGAGGCCTTTCACGGCACCACCCGTCTCGTGCGCCGCGCCAATCAGGAGATTGAAGTCAGCATCCCGCCCGGCGTCAAGACCGGCTCCCGGGTCCGGGTGAAGGGGCAGGGGGCCCGTTCTGCGCGCGCCGCTGGCGACCTTTATCTCGTGGTGCAGGTGGCCGCCGATCCCGTCTTCGAGCGCAGGGACGATGACCTGTATCGCACCCAGCATGTGGATGTCTTCACCGCCCTGCTCGGCGGCGAAGTGACTGCGGAGACGCTGGCCGGCAACCTCGTCGTCCGCATTCCGCCCGGTACCTCATCCGGAAAACAGATCCGACTGCGTGGCAAGGGGATGCCACGACTTGCAGTCAAGGGCGAGCACGGTGACCTGTATCTCAAGATCCAGATCTCGGTGCCCGCAAACCTCGCCGACGAAGACCGTCGCGCACTTGAAAAAATGGCCAGGCGTTATTCATGATTCATTCCTACGTACCAATTGAGCAGATTCTTCTGCGTGTGCTGGCCGCCCTGGCGGCCGGCGCGCTTGTGGGCATCGAGCGTGAAAGCCATGGTCGCGCTGCTGGCATGCGAACCACCATCCTGGTTGCCGTTGCAGCTTGCGTTGCGATGCTGATTTCAGAGTCGCTGTTTGACTATGTCGTTGACATCTCGGCCAACTCCGGCACCCGACCTGATCCGGCACGCCTCGCCCAGGGCGTCTTGAGCGGGATGGGCTTTCTCGGGGCCGGAGCCATCGTTCGCCAGGGCAACCGCGTGCAAGGCGTCACCACTGCAGCCACCCTGTGGTACGTCTCGATGCTCGGCCTCGCGTTTGGCGGTGGCCAGTGGTTGATCGGTGCCGTGGGTGTTCTGGTTGCGTTGTTCATTCTGGTCGCCCTGCCGCGTGTCGAAGGTCGCGTCAAGAATGACTGGTATGCCGTCGTCACGGTACAGCTGGCGCTCGATGGCCCCGAAGACCTTGCGTTGCGTCAGGTGATCGAAGGGCAGGGCGTGCGGGTGAAGAAGGCCGACCTGGACTACGACCTCGCCAACCATCGCAAGACCCTGCGCTTCGAGGTGAAATTCAAGCGCGAAAAGGTCTTCGGGCTGTCTGGCCGCGTGATCGCCAAGGTCGCCGAGCAAACCGGCGTCCAGCGCGTGACGTGGGTGTGATGCCATGAGCTGGTTTCGCAAACACCTCCCCGGCATCTTGCTGGCCGCCGCCATTGGCCTTGTGGCATTTGGCCTGCAGCTGCTCGAGATTCAGTTCCTCCGTCAGGCCATCATCGAGGGCCTGGTCATCGCCATCCTGTTGGGGATGCTCTTTCGAACGGTTCGGGGCATGCCCGCCTCCGCAGCCGCTGGCGTCAGTTTCACGGCCAAGCAGGTCCTCGAATTTGCGGTGTTGTTGCTCGGTGCATCGGTCAACTTCGCCGACCTGATGAAGGCTGGGCCAATCCTGCTGATCATGATTGTGTCGCTTGTTATCGTTGTTCTGCTGATCAGCACACGCATCGGGCGCGCCTTTGGCCTTTCCAACAACCTCGCCACACTGGTTGCAGTCGGCAATTCGATTTGCGGCAACTCGGCGATCGCCTCCGTCGCGCCCGTGATTGGTGCGAGCAAGGAGGAGATCGCCTCGTCAATCTCGCTCACGGCGGTGCTCGGCGTGTTGGTCGTACTGACCCTGCCGGTCTTCCACGCGGTGCTTGGCTACACGGAGCGGCAATATGGCGTGCTGGCCGGGATGAGCGTGTATGCAGTACCCCAGGTGGTCGCCGCCGGCTACTCGGTCAGTGCGCTGGCCGGCGACACGGCCACGTTGGTCAAGCTCGTGCGCGTGCTGATGATCGGCCCAGTCGTCCTCACCTTCTCGTTGCTGCGCGCGCGGGCCGAGGGCGGCAAACGGGAAAAGTTCACCCTGACCCGCTTCGTGCCGTGGTTCATCATCGGCTTTGTGATTCTCTCCGTGCTCCGCTCGACGGGGCTGCTGCCGGGAAACGTTGCGGATGCCATCCGCGAGGTCAGCCGCTGGTTGACGATTGCCGCCATGGCCGCGCTCGGCCTCGGCGTCGACTTCCGTCAGGTGCGCAAGGTCGGCCGGCCGGTTGCGCTCGCGGTCGTCGCCTCGCTGGCCGTCATGATCGCCCTCAGCGCCATCCTGATCAAGCTGCTGGGCATCGGCCTGTAGACGCTGTACGTGACGCGGCCCGCGCATCCGGTTGGTTTGCGCGGGCCGCGGTGTTTTTCGACAGGGAAGGGCGACTAGCCCTTGACCATCCCGCGCAGCACGGTCTGCAGGATCCCGCCGTTGCGGTAGTAGTTGACTTCGACCGGCGTGTCGAGCCGGGCGATGGCCTGGAAGGTCAGCGTGCTGCCATCCGGCCGCGTCGCCGTCACAGTCAACGTTTGGCGCGCCTGGATGTCCGCGTTGACCGGGATGTCGAAGCGCTCCTTGCCCGTCAGGCCGAGGCTCTCGACGTTCTGCCCGGGCACGAACTGCAACGGCAGAACGCCCATCCCGACCAGGTTGTTGCGGTGGATACGCTCGTAGCTCTCGGCGATCACCGCACGCACCCCCAGCAGGTTCGAGCCCTTGGCCGCCCAGTCTCGGCTCGATCCGGTGCCGTATTCTTTGCCGGCCAGGATCACCAGCGGCGTCCCCGCCGCCTTGTAGCGCATGGCCGCATCGTAGATCGGCATCGTTTCGCCGGTCGGGTGGTGGCAGGTCACCCCGCCTTCGATGCCAGGTGTCAGCAGGTTCTTCAGCCGGATGTTGGCAAACGTGCCGCGGGTCATGATCTTGTCATTGCCGCGCCGGGTGCCGTACTGGTTGAAGTCCTCCTTGCTCACTCCGCGCTCGCTCAGCCACTTGCCTGCCGGGCTGTTCAGCGCGATATCGCCGGCCGGTGAGATGTGATCGGTCGTGATCGAGTCGCCAAACACGCCCAGGGTCAGTGCGCCGCTGATGGGCTTGATCTCCGGCAGGGCCAGGCCAAAGCCCTCGAAGTAGGGCGGTTCCTGGATGTAGGTGCTGGTATCGTCCCACGCATAAAGATCACCCTCCGCGCCGCTGATGCGCTGCCACTCCAGCGTGCCTTCGCGCGCCGAGGCGTACTGCGTGGTGAACATCTCGGGGCGGATGTGCTTCTCGGTCGCCTCGGCGATCTCGGCCTGGGTCGGCCAGATGTCCTTGAGATACACCGCCTGACCGTCCTTCCCGGTGCCGATGGGCTCGCGGGTCAGATCAAGGTCGGTGCGCCCGGCCAGCGCGTAGGCGACGACCAGCGGCGGTGAGGCCAGATAGTTGGCCTTGACCAGCGGATGCACGCGGCCCTCGAAGTTGCGGTTGCCGCTGATCACCGCGCTCGTCACGATGTTCGAGGCCTGCACCGCGCTCGCCACGGCCTGGGGCAGGGGCCCCGAGTTGCCGATGCAGGTGGTGCAGCCATAGCCAATCACATTGAAGCCCAGCGTCTCCAGCGGTTCGATCAGGCCGGCATCGCGCAGATACTCGGTCACCACCTTTGAGCCAGGGGCGAGCGAGGTCTTGACATACTTCGGCACGCGCAGCCCCTTCGCCACGGCCTTCTTCGCCAGCAGACCGGCACCCAGCATCACGCTCGGGTTGCTCGTGTTGGTGCAGCTCGTGATGGCCGCGATGACGACGGCGCCATGCCCAACGGTCAGCTCCGTGCTGCCATCCTTGATGTGCGCCGTGCGCGCGAGCTCCTCGTCCTTCAGCCCGAAGCCGCGGTCCTTGGTCGGTGCAGTCAGCGCCGCGGTGAAGGTCTGCTTGACCTTCGCGAGCGGCACGCGGTCCTGCGGGCGCTTGGGTCCGGCCACGCTGGGCTCCACGCTGCCGAGGTCGAGCTCGAGCGTGTCGGTGAAGATCGGATCCGGCGTCGCGTCGGTGCGGAAGAGGCCCTGCGCCTTGGCGTAGCGCTCGGTCAGGTCCGCGGCCTCCGCCCGGCCTGTTGCCCGCAGGTAGCGCAGCGTCTCCGAGTCGATCGGGAAGAAGCCCATCGTGGCGCCGTATTCCGGGGCCATGTTGGCGATGGTGGCGCGGTCGGCCAGGCTCATGGCGCTCAGGCCGGTGCCGTAGAACTCGACGAACTTCTCGACCACGCCCTTTTTGCGCAGCATCTGCACAACGGTCAACGTAAGGTCGGTCGCGGTCACTCCCTCGCGCAGCGCGCCGTGCAGCTTGAAGCCGATCACCTCCGGTGTGACCATGTAGAGCGGCTGCCCGACCATGACAGCCTCGGCCTCGATCCCGCCAACGCCCCAGCCGACCACGCCCAGGCCGTTGATCATCGTGGTGTGGCTGTCCGTCCCGACCAGCGTGTCGGGGAAGGCGACGCCATCCCGCAGGATCGTGACCTTGGACAGGTATTCGAGGTTGACCTGGTGGACGATGCCGGTGCCAGGCGGCACCACGCCAAAGTTGGCGAAGGCGTTCTGCCCCCAGCGCGAGAACTGATAGCGCTCGCCGTTGCGCTCGAATTCCTTCTCGATGTTGCGCGCCAGCGCATCGCGGCTCCCGAAGAAGTCGACCTGCACCGAGTGGTCGATCACCATGTCCACCGGCACAAGGGGGTTGACCTTGCGGGGATCGGCACCCAGCCGCGCCAGCGCCGAGCGCATCGCGGCCAGGTCGACCAGACACGGCACGCCTGAGAAGTCCTGCAGGATCACGCGCGCCGGCTTGAAGGGCAGTTCGCTCTGGCTAACGTTCTTGGCCTCCCAGCGCGCAAGGCGGGTGACATCCGCTTCGGTGATTTCAAAACCATCGCACTGGCGCAGCGCCTGTTCGAGCATGACCTTGATGCTGAAGGGCAACCAATTGACATCGGCGATGCCGACGCGATTCAGATAGTCGAGTGAGAAGTATTTCGCTTTGCCCCCGCCATACGTGAGGGTGGCGGAAGCTGCAGCGAGTGAATTTGCGGCCATTTTGGCTCCAGTCTGAAAAAGAGAGATGAATACGCGAAAAGGGGCGACGCGGTGGGCGGCTCAAAGCCGTCACGGGGCGGGCTAGGGGGCTCGCGCACGCAGCGTTTGCTTGTCCTGGAGGGAGTCGCCCTTGCGGGGCGCCTGCACAGCAGCGCTCATCGGCAGCGATTCTACCCCCTTCGCCGTATCTGCGTGATACAATCGCGGCCGCCCAAATGGCAGCCTCGCAAGGGGCAAACGCTCGCCCACGGGGCGGGCCCAAACCAACATGTGCCGGGGATACGACTCCTGACGCCGCAAGTCGGCGTGTATGGCCTGAAACGGCTCCCCCGCGCAGAGGATCACAAGGAGAAATTCCATATGTCCGTAGTACCGATGAAGTCGCTCCTGGAGACGGGTGTGCACTTCGGCCACCGCACGAAGCGGTGGAACCCAAAGATGAAGCCGTTCATTTTCACCGAGCGGAACGGCGTACACATCATCGACCTGCAGCAGACCATCGTCGCAATTGACCATGCCGCCGCGCTCGTGCGCGACATCGTCGCCCGCGGCGGGTTTGTTCTCTTCGTTGGCACCAAGCGCCAGGCGCAGGAGCCGATCATCACGCAGTGCCAGCGCAGTGGCCAGCCCTACATCACCGAGCGCTTCCTCGGTGGCACGCTGACCAACTGGCGCACGATCAAGAGCCGCCTCGATCGCCTCGGCGAGCTCGAAGGGCAGAAGGAGCGCGGCGAGCTCGAGCGCTTCACCAAGAAGGAAGCCCTGCTCAGCGACCGCGAAATGACCAAGATGAACCGCCGCATGGGTGGCATCAAGACCATGAAGCGTCTCCCCGATGCGCTCTTCATCGTCGATGTCTCGCGCGAGGCCAACGCCATCAAGGAAGCCAACAAGCTGGGCATCCCCGTCATCGCGATGGTGGATACAAACTGTGACCCTTCAGGCGTCGACTATGTCATCCCGGCCAACGATGACGCGATCCGTGCGATCAAGCTGATCGTCGAGGCGATGGCGACGGCAGCGATGGAAGGCCTGCATCTGCGCAAGGGCAGCGATCAGACAGATGCCGCGCTGGCCGAGAAGGACGCTCAGACCGAAGACACGGCCGCGCTCGGCGACACGACGCGTTCGTTTGACCCGGGTGAGGAAGAATAAGCCGAGCATGCCGCCGGATTCGTCCGGCCGCGAAAGGATGAAAGTGACATGGCTGTGACATCAGAGATGGTCAAGACCCTGCGCGAGATGACTGGCGCGGGGATGCTTGATTGCAAGAAGGCGCTCGACCTCCATGCCGGCGACATGGACAAGGCCGTCGAGTTCCTCAAGGAAAAGGGCCTGGCCGCCGCCGTCAAGAAGGCCAGCCGCGAGGCCAATGAAGGCAAGATCGAAATCTACGCGCACCAGGGCGGCCGCATGGCCGTCATCGTCGAAGTGAACTGCGAGACCGACTTTGTCGCGCGCACGCCGGAGTTCAAAGAGCTCGCGCACGATATCGCGATTCAGATCGCGTCAACGGGCCCAACCTACGTTCGCCGCGAGGACATCTCCGCGGAGACGCTGGCCGAGCAGACGGCGCGCTTCGCCAAGGAATACATCGAACAGGGCAAGAAGCCTGAGATTGCCGCCCGCGCGGCTCAGGGCAAGGTCGATGCCTGGATCAAGGAAGTCGTGCTCATGGAGCAGGCCTTTGTCAAGGACGACGCGATGACCATCTCCGAACTCGTCAAGAACGGGATCGCCAAGATCGGTGAGAACGTGGTGATTCGGCGCTTCACCCGCTACCAACTGGGCGGGGAATAGGCCAGAAACTGTGGATAGAATCTCCCGAACCGGCACGGTCGATTCGGGAGATTTTTTTTGCCCCGCTCCCAAGCGGGCGGGCAGGGAGGTAGGCATGGCGGAAGCAAAGTACAGGCGCGTACTGCTTAAGCTGGGGGGTGAGGCGCTGGCTGGCCCGGGCGGCATGGGCATTGCGCCTCAGCTCGCGCGCGATGTGGCTGAAAAAGTGCAGCGTGTCCGCGAGCTGGGCACCCAGGTCGCCATCGTCCTTGGCGCCGGCAACTGGTGGCGTGGCAAGGATGGGCTGGCCTTGGGCATGGACCGCGCCACCGCCGATCAGATCGGCATGCTGGCGACGGTGATGAATGCGCTCGCGCTGCGTGACGCCTTCGAACAGGTCGGCGTGGCCGCCCGGGTGCAGACGGCCATCGAGATTCGCTCGGTCGCCGAACCCTATATCCGCCTGCGCGCCATCCGACACATGGAGAAGGGTCGCGTCATCATCCTGGGCGCCGGCACCGGCAACCCGTATTTCACCACCGATACGGCCGGAGCGCTGCGGGCGATGGAAATCGACTGCGACATCATGATCAAGGCCACCAAGGTGGATGGTGTCTACGACACGGACCCACGCAAAAACCCCAACGCCCGCCGCTTTGAACGCCTGTCCTATCTGGAAGCGCTCAACATGGGTGTTCAGGTGATGGACAGCACGGCGATCACGCTGTGCATGGAGAACAAACTGCCCATCATGGTGATGGATCTGTGGCAGGCCAACAGCCTCGAACGGGCCGTGATTGGCGAGCCCGTCGGCACGGTCATCGCCCCGGATCCGACCCGATAGTCAGCGCCAGACAGCGATCGACAGCCCTTGACGCGCGGGGTGGGCCGCGCCGGGCCTGCCATTTGCTGTCGACGGCCGTTGTGATAGCATTTGGCAGCCATTCTGCGGGGGCGGGAAGGCCCCTGAGGCTACAGTAAGGTGGAGTTTCGCATGTCAGACGATATCAAACAACTGGTTCATGAGACCGAATCGCACATGAACAAAGCCATCGAAGCGATGGACAACGACTTCCACGCGATTCGCACCGGTCGGGCCTCGCCGGCGCTCGTTGAAAAGCTGCAGGTCGAGTATTACGGCTCGCACGTGGCCCTCCAGACGCTCGCGACGATCTCCGTCCCCGAGCCGCAGATGCTGCTCATCAAGCCCTTTGACCCGGGCACGATCCGCATCATCGAGAAGGCCATCTCGGCCTCGGACCTCAAGCTCACGCCGAACACCGATGGCAAGGTGGTGCGCCTGGTGCTGCCGCCCCTCACGCTCGAGCGACGCAGGGAGATCGCCAGGCACGTGCACAAACGTCTTGAAGAAGCCAAGGTCCAGATCCGCAATCAACGTCGCGATGCGATGGAGATGCTCAAGGAATATGAGGAGGGCGATCTGATCAGCGAGGACGATCACAAGCGGGGAAAGCAGGAGATCGAGAACCTCACCCACAAGATGACCGCCCACGCTGACGAAGTCGCCGCCAGAAAGGAGAAGGAGATCACCGAGCTCTGATCTCTCCGAGTTCCGCCAAACGCCCCATGCGGCAAACAGCACCCGCGATCGCTCCAGCCACCGCTTCTGAGCGCGTGCCCCAGCACATCGCCATCATCATGGATGGAAATGGCCGTTGGGCAAAGCGCCAGAACCGGCCGCGCATCTTTGGCCATCGGGCCGGGACGGAGAACATCCGACGGGTGCTGCGCGCCTGCGTCGAAAGCGGCGTAAAAGTCCTGACGCTGTACGCGTTCTCGACTGAGAACTGGACGCGGCCGCAGGATGAGGTCAGCGGTCTGATGGGGATCTTCCAGGATGTTCTCGAACGCGAGATCGACGAGCTCGACTCGAATGGCGTGCAGATCCGCCACCTCGGCCGCATCGATCGGCTGTCGCCGGCGTTGCAGGCCGGCGTCCGCAATGCCATTGCGCGCACAGCGCACAACGATCGCATCATCCTCAATGTGGCGCTCAACTATGGCGGGCGCGCAGAGATCGTTGATGCCGTCCGCGCGCTGGTCGAGGCGGGCACGTCGCCCGAGCGCATCGACGAGGATGCCATCAGCCGGCACCTCTACACCGCAGATCTGCCCGATCCGGATTTGATCGTTCGCACCAGCGGCGAATTTCGCACCAGCAACTTCCTGATCTGGCAGGCGGCCTACGCCGAGTACTACGTCACGGAGACGTACTGGCCCGACTTTGACGAGCGCGAAGTGCGCAAGGCCATCGAGCACTTTGGCCGCCGCGAACGGCGTTTCGGCGGCGTCACCGCCCGCTGACGGCATCGTGAGCGAAAGCCTTCGCGTTCGCGTCCTGAGCGGCATCGCAATCGGTGCCGTGACCATCGCTGTTGGCCTGCTGGGCGGCTTGTGGTGGGCGGGCTTCGTCCTGGTTCTCGGTTGCCTTGCCATCACCGAGATGGCGACCATGGCACAGGCGCGGCTGGGGCGCTTCGTTTCCATGCCCATCGCTGTCCTGATCGGCGCTGCCGTATATCTGCTGGTTTGGCTGCGGCCAATCGAACCCGTCCCCGGGCTGGTCCTGGCCTTGCTGATGCTTGGCTCGCTGCTTCGCCACATCGTATCCCGCGCAACGGACGTTTCCGGGACAACCGCGGATGTGGCCTCGCATGTCGCCGGCTGGGCGGCCACCGTCCTGAGCGGGGGATACATTGGCTTCTGCAGTGCACATCTCGCGTTGTTGCGTGATGCGCCGGCCGGTCTGGCCTGGACAACCGTCGCTGTCGGCGCGACCTGGCTGGCCGATAGCGCCGCCTATCTGGCCGGCCACCGTTGGGGCCGGCATCGGCTCGCGCCGGCCCTGAGCCCGAAAAAGACCTGGGAGGGCTTCTGGGGCGGGGTGGTCGCGGCCACGGTTGGCGGGCTCGTGTTCGGTCTGCTTGTGCCCGAAGTGGGCGCGGTCAAGGGCACGTTCCTGGCTTTTGCAGCGGGCATGGTTGGCACGCTCGGCGACCTCGCCGAGTCGCTCATCAAGCGGGAGGCGGGCGCGAAAGACTCCGGAGCGCTGATTCCGGGGCATGGCGGCGTCTTCGACCGCATCGACTCGCTGCTGTGGGCGGGTGTCGTCGTCTACTACCTCGCGCGGTTTGTTGGCATGTGAGTGCGTCGGTACAATAGCCGCATGTTCAAGGCGCTCATCAGGTTGACCGCTTTCCTGTTTGGAACGTGGGTTGGTATTCAGGTCGGCATCCGGGTCCTGTTTCGTTTTCGGCCCGGGCCGACGCCGCACCGCATCGCCCCTTTGCTCGGCAGCCGCGCGCGTCTGCGATATTCTGACCCCCTGCGCATTCTGGACTTCGCCGGCGTGCGACGCAACGCCTGCGTCGTCGACGTGGGCTGCGGCCCCGGTGTACTGACCCTCGAGGCCCTTCGCCGGGTGGGGGTTGAGGGTCAGGTTTATGCGGTGGACATGAACGCCGAGGTGCTCGATCAGCTCGATCGTCGGCTGTCGGACATCGACGCGCGCAACGTCAAGATCGGGCTGGGGCCGGCCGACCGGCTTCCAGTTCCCGACAACTGCGCCGATGTCGTGGTGATGATGTCGATGCTGCCGGTCATCAAGGACCGTGGCGCTGCGCTCAAGGAAGCGCGGCGCGTGCTTAAGCCGTCGGGCGCGTTGATCGTGGGCGAGGAGATTCGCGAGCCCGACTACGTTCGCGGCCGTACGGTGGAGCGATGGGCGGAGGAAGCGGGCTTTCGCCTCGTGGGACGCGAGGGTGGGGCGCTGCGCTACATGCTCAAGTTCATGAGTGACGAGTATTTCCAGGCCCTGGGCCTGAACGCGCGCCCGGCCACCAACTAAGACGCCACTCAGGCGCTGTCCTTGCGCAGGGGCCCGGCATACAATCTTCGGCGAGGTCGCCGTGAGCACAAGCGCAACGGCCCTCAGGAGTGCGCACATGAATGCCGAGCAAATTCTGGTCATCGAAGATGACCCTCAGATCAGGGATCTTCTGCGCCGCGGGTTGGCGTATGAAAACTACAAGGTCGCCGTGGCCGGGGATGGGGCAAGTGGTCTGGCGTCGGCGCGTGATAATCCGCCCGACCTCGTCATCCTGGATTGGATGATGCCTGGCATGGACGGCCTCGAAGTTTGCCGTCGCCTGCGTCTGGCCAGCAATGTCCCGATCATCATGTTGACGGCCAAGGAATCTGTCCCGGATCGCGTGCTGGGGCTGGAATCAGGCGCGGACGACTACGTCGTCAAGCCTTTTGCCTTCCCGGAGTTGCTTGCCCGGGTGCACGCCATGCTGCGCCGCGCCACGCCCACCGCCAAGCCGGAGATTCTCAAGTTCACGGATCTTCAGCTCGATACGGGCACGCGCCTGGCGCGACGGATTGAGCGTCAGTTTGAGCTGACCGCCAAAGAGTATGACCTGCTCGAGTATCTGATGCGCAACCCGCGACAGGTGCTGACGCGTGAGCAGATATTGGACCGTGTCTGGGGCTACGACTTTGGCGGCGAGAGCAACGTACTCGAGGTCTATATCCGCTACCTTCGGCAGAAGACCGAGGCCGGCGGCGAATCACGCATCATCCACACCGTGCGCAGCGTGGGCTACGTCATGCGCGAGGACTCGTAGACGGGCCGCACGCGCTGCGAAAAAGACAAACGGTCGGCTGCAAACGCAGCCGACCGTTTTTGGTTGGGCAATCAGCAACTACCAGCGGTCGTTGCTGCGGGGCCGGCGGTCGCCGCCGCGGCGATCGCCGCCGAAGCCACCACCACCGCCGCCGCCGCCGAAGCCGCGGCCGCCGCCACCGAAGCCGCCACCCGAGCGCATCGGGCGATCCGAGCTGTCCTTCGGCTTGGCGAGGTCGATGCGGATGGGGCGCCCATCGAGCGACTGGTTGTTCAGGCGCTGGATGGCGTTCTGGGCATCCTCGGCGCTCATCATCTCGACGAAGCCGAAGCCCTTGGAGCGGCCGCGCTCGCGGTCCATCACGACTTCAGCGGTCTTCACGGCCCCGGCGGTCTCGAAGAACGCGCGCAGGCTCTCATCGGTGGTGGCATAGGCAAGGTTGCCAACGTACAGTCTAGCGGTCATTGTGATTCAGTTTCTCCGTAACGAACATGGACAATTTGTTTGACACGCCCGGTTGGGCGCCCCCGATGGGGGAGGGTAAGAGGGATCAGATCAGTATCTATCGGTCGTTCAGACAGTCTCCTGCGCCAGTGCGCATTGGGGTGATGCTCGCGCGATACCGGAGGTGTGGCGCGCTACCCTTGCGCGACACATATTGAAAGGCCCGCGCGATTGCGGAGGGCCACTCGGTCCATGCGGCGGACGAAACGATCACCTATCGAGTTCGGACACGGCTGCCACAGCCGTGGCATGACTATATCACAGCCCGCGCGAGGGCAAGCGGGTCGCCCGGGACGGCTTGCCTGGGACCGCGGGACTTCGCATAGGCAGGAAACTCGGGTTGCGCGACATCAACGGAATTATCCGAGACGGGCGTCTCCCAGCAGCGCCTTGCCCAACGCTTCAACATCATAATGCGCTTCGCGCAGGATCGCACCTGAGAAATCTGCCCCGGACATCTGCGCACCGCGCAGATCGGCGCCGCGGAGCAGGGCGCGGCGGAAGTCCACCTGCTGAAGATCAGCGCCACCGAGCACGCTTTCGCTCAGATTGGCCTCGCGAAATTTGGCCCAGCTGGCCGTGATGTTCGAGAGTGCCGCGCGTTGCAGGTGCGCGCCGGTGCAATCCGCGCGACCCAGGCGGGCTCCCTCGGCATTCGCGTCCGTCAGCTCAGCCTGCGTGAGCAGTGCGTCTGTCAAGGTGGCCGAGGCGAACACTGCCCGGGACAGACGCGCACGCACCAGCCGAGCCTTGGTCAAATCGGCGCCCTGGAAATCCGCCATGGCCAGGCGTGCTTCGGTGAAGTCGGCGCCTTGCCCGATGACGCCGATGAACTCCGCGGCAGTGAATGCCGCGCCTTGCGCCTGAAGACGATCGAGCCGGGCCTCGGAAAAATCGGCGTTTGGCCCCTGCGCGCCGACCA
This sequence comes from Thermoflexales bacterium, assembly GCA_019694215.1. GTDB lineage: Bacteria > Chloroflexota > Anaerolineae > J036 > Brachytrichaceae > Brachythrix. The sequence continues at coordinate 5,487 of JAIBCK010000007.1, read as the reverse complement.
GGCTGGCATCAGACAAGTCCGCGCCCCGCAGGATGACATCGTCCAGCAGCGCGGCGCTCAGATCGACTCGCGCCATCTGGCAGCCGGAGAGATCCGCGCGGCGCAAGTCGGCGCGATGCAGGTTGAGCCCTGTCAAGTTCAGCCCGGACAAATCGACGCCCGCGAGGCGCGCGCCGTGCTCGGGGTGGGTGACGCCCGAAAGAATCAAGATCAATTCCCGTCGCGTAATCTCAGCCATGCTGCCCCTCCCTGTCAATCATGATTCGGATGTCGAAAGCGCCATCCGACCAATCAGCTCCAGCGCAAGATCTTCCTGCGGTGGGTTCAACGGTCCGGCCCGGGCATCGCGGAACAACCGCTCCAGGCCAAGCTTGCGCTCCAGACCGCCGATGCCGGCACAACGCATCGCGCCTTCCGTCGCCTCGAGCGCAGCATTGACGCAGGCCGTCTTGGCACCGACGACGTCCGCGGCCATGCCCTGCCGCGCGTCAGGGCGCGCGTCCCAGCGGCCGGCCACCTCGCTGAGCAGGGCGCGAGCACCGCGCACCGCAAGTGCGATCTCCCCGATGGCGCGCTGCACCTTGGCCAGGCTGGCAATGGGCTTGCCCAGCGCCGTCGGAACCCGGGAGTTCGCATAGCGGATGATGGTATTCAGCGCCGCCTGTGCGATGCCCAGATAGACGGCGCCGAAGGCACAGCTCGCCCAGCCGGGCGGGAGTGTACTTTCGGATGGTGACGGTTGACGGATTTCCAGCAGCCATTGCTCAGGCACAAACACATCACGCAGGGTGACGTCGCAGCTGCCCGAGCAGCGCAGGCTCATGCTGTCTGCCCAACTGTCTTGCAGCGACAACCCGGCCGAATCACGCGCAACGGCAAGGATGCCGGTCCCCTCAGGGCGCCCGGGGTCGGTGGCCAGGCGCGCGCTTACGATGAAGTAGTCGAGTGCGGGGGCGTAGGTTGCCCAGCGCTTGACACCAGTCACCAAAAAGCCGCCGTCAACGGGATCTGCTGTCGTGGCCGGCAGCCCGCCGCGCGAGGGGCTGCCCATCTCGGGCTCGCTATGGACGGCGTTCACAAAGATGCCCGGGCTGGCCGACGCCTCGCACAGGGCGTTCAACGCGATCGGCGACCAGCGCCCGCTCTCGCACGCGCCGCCCATGACGTGCAGGTGCATGGCCATTCCCAGCGCGGCGTTGGCATCCCCCTGAGCCAGGGTCTCCAGCGCCTGGCTGCACACTTGGATTCCTGCGCCAATCCCACCACGCTCGCGAGGGATGGGCAGGGCGCACAAGCCTGCGTTGCGCATGGCCTCGGCTTTGTGCGAGGCGAAGGCGCCGGCCCTGTCCTCTGCATCAACGGTCAGCGCAAACTGCGCAGCCAGGTCACGGCAGCGGGAGAGCGCTTCGGTGGGGGTGAGCGTGCCCATGCCCTGATCCTACTGCTGAAAAACAATCAGGGCGAATGACGTGATCCCAGCAGATCCTGCCATTCGCCCTGAGGTGGTCTTGTTTTGCCGCGCCTGTCGGCGTGTCCTCAGGCTTCCATCACCTTGAGGAATTCGGAGCCATCGAGCGTCTCTCGCTCGAGCAGGGCGCGGGCCACCGCGTCGAGCTTGGCGCGGTTGCGCAGCAGCAATTCCTTGGCCCGGCCATAGGCCTGGTTGATGATGCGGCTCACCTCCGAATCGATGACTTCGGCAACCTTCTCGCTGTAGCTGCGACCCTCCTGGATCTCACGGCCCAGGAAGACCAGCTCCTGGCGGTCGCCGAATGAAACCATGCCGAGGATGTCGCTCATGCCATACTGGCGCACCATTGCGCGCGCAATCGAAGTGGCATGCTCCATGTCTCCGCTTGCGCCGGCCGTGATGTCGTCCAACGCAATTTCTTCTGCGGCTCGCCCGGCCATCATTGTCGCGATGCGGCCCTCGAGCTTTTTGCGCCCCGAGTTCGCCACAGTGTCCTCGCTGTTCGGCGTGTACCAGGTGATGCCACTGGCCATCCCGCGCGGGACGATGGTCACCTTCTGAACGCTTTCCTCTGCTTCGGGAATCATCACCATGGCAATGGCATGGCCCGCCTCGTGATAGGCCACGATCTCTTTGTCACGGGCCGACATCAGACGGCTACGACGCGCAGGGCCCATTGCCACCTTCTCGATGGCCTCCTGCAACTCGGCCTGGGTGATTTCCTTGCGACCGGCGCGGGCGGCGAGGATGGCGGCCTCGTTCACCAGGTTCTCTATATCAGCACCCGTGAAGCCCGGCGTCTGCTTGGCAATGACCTTCAGGTCGATGTCACCGGAGATTGGTTTGCCGCGCGTGTGCACCTTCAGGATCGCCTCGCGTCCGATGACGTCCGGGGCATCCACGGTGACGCGGCGGTCAAAGCGGCCGGGGCGGAGCAGGGCGGGGTCAAGGATGTCCGGGCGGTTCGTCGCAGCAATGATGATGACGTTGGTGTCGGTGTTGAACCCGTCCATCTCCACGAGCATCTGGTTCAGGGTCTGTTCGCGCTCATCGTTCCCGCCACCAAGGCCGGCCCCGCGCTGGCGACCGACTGCATCGATTTCATCGATGAAGACGATGCACGGTGCCGCTTTCTTGGCCTGATCGAACAGGTCGCGCACGCGGCTGGCGCCAACGCCGACGAAGAGCTCGACGAACTCGGAGCCCGACAGCGAGAAGAACGGCACGCCAGCCTCACCAGCCACGGCCTTGGCCAGCAATGTCTTTCCGGAGCCCGGAGGACCAACCAGCAGCACACCCTTCGGGATGCGCGCGCCGAGCTGGATGAACTTCTCCGGCGCCTTCAGGAAATCGACGACTTCGACCAGCTCCTGTTTTGCCTCATCACAACCGGCGACGTCCGAGAACGTCACCACCGGCGTTTCCTGGCTCATGCGCCGCGCCCGACTCCGACCGAAGCTGAAGGCTTGATCGGTACCTGATTGTGCGCGCCGCATCAGCAGCATGAAAACCAGCACCAGCCCGATGGGAAGCGCGAGGTAGGCAAGTATCGGAAGGATCTGCATCCACGCGGAGGGTGCCTCGATCAGATACTCGAAACTGGCGAGGTCGGCATCTGTCAAGCCATAGTTGTGCAAAAGCGTCGTCAGTTCGGTCTGATCAGCCTTGCCGATCGTGTAGATGCGCTGCTGTGCGCCCGTGATGTCCCTGCGTTCGACGCGGACGGACTCGCCACCTGACGACACCGAAACACGCTTGACATTGTTGGCCTTGATGTCGGCGACCAGAGTGTTGATCGTGGGTTCATCGGTGCGCGAACGGTTGGGTGCGGAGAAGGCCGCCATGACGAAGACCAGGGTCGCAAGCACCAGGAGGATCGGGATGAGGTTGTTCTTGAGGCTTTTTGGCATGCTGCCAGTCCTTGTACCGGGCCGGGGCCCGGCGTATGTCGGTGTGATTATAGCGACGCAATACCGTATGTCTTCCGGATTAGTGTGCTGTTAGATCGCGGTGCGTTCCGGCCGTTACAATCCCTGCGATGCTGACCGCCGACCTCGACTATGCGCTGCCTGAGGCGCTCATCGCCCAACACCCCCTTGAGCCGCGCGACCATGCCCGGTTGATGGTCGTCGACCGGGCTGCAGGCACCCTGACGCACAGCCGATTTGACGCCATTGGCAACTGGCTGAGGGCGGGGGATATGCTCGTCGCCAATGACACCCGGGTGCTGGCCGCCCGCCTACGGGGTCGAAAGCCGGGCGGCGGCAAGGTCGAAGCCCTTCTGTTGCGCCGCCTCGATGCGAGGCATTGGCTGGCGCTGATTGGTGGCCGCAATGTCCGCGATGTGGTCTTTGAGCGTGGGCTGCTGGCGGTTCGCGCGCAGGTGATCGAGCAGCGCTCGAGCGGCGAGGTGGTCCTGGCATTTGCGTCCGCCATCGATGACGTGCTGGGGGAGCTCGGGGAAACGCCGTTGCCGCCGTATATCCACGCGCCGCTCGCGGACGCCGAGCGCTATCAGACGGTCTTTGCCCGGATGACCGGCTCGGCGGCGGCCCCAACGGCCGGCCTGCACTTCACCCCGGGCTTGCTGGCGCGCCTGCAGGGTGGGGGGATCGGGCTCCGGTTTGTCACCCTCCACGTGGGCATCGACACGTTTCGACCGATTCGGGCCAGTGAGGTCGAGGCGCACGACATTCACTCGGAATGGTGCTCGGTCAGCGCCGAAACGGCTGCTGCGATCAATGCCACGCGGCAGGCTGGCGGGCGCGTGGTGGCTGTCGGGACCACGTCCGTGCGCGCGCTCGAGTCGGCCGGTGCCGCGCTCGCCCCCGGCGCTCCACTCGAGCCCTTCGAGGCGATGACGCGCCTGTTCATCACCCCCGGCCGGCCTTTCCAGGTCGTTGATGCAATGATCACCAACTTCCATCTGCCGCGCTCGTCACTGCTGGCGCTAGTGGGCGCATTCATGGGCATGCGCCAGCTGCGTGAGGCATATCAGGAAGCCATCCAGTCACAGTATCGCTTCTTTTCGTTTGGCGATGCGATGCTGATCGTGTAGTGCCCGTGATGCGGCGCTACAGCACGGTGGCCGTGTCGCCGCCATCCTCCTGGCCGCGGATGTAGCGTCTGAAGGCCTGTGACGAGCGGTGACCGGTTTGTCGACGCACTTTCCATTCGGCGTTGCCCTTGCGCAACGCCGAGGTGATGAAGCCGGCGCGCAGGCTGTGGCCTCCCAGGTCTGACCAGTTGGCCAGTCCGGCCGACTTGGCCAGCGTCTTCAGCAACAGCGCGACCATCTTGTCGGAGAGGTGGGTCTTGCGCGGCGTTCCCCCGCGTGTGAAGCTGGGGAACGCCCAGGCCTCCGGTGCGCACAGAGGTGGGCCGAGGTGGCGCCGCCAGGTCTCGAAGGCGCGCACCGGGCAGAGCTCGAGGTCGGCCGCGCGGTTGATGAACTTGTCCATCCCCAGGCCGGCCTGGTCGGTCTTGGAGAAGGGCAGGGTGATGCGCAGTCCGTGCGTTGTGCGGCGGATGTCCTTATGGCGCACCGCGACCAGCTCGCTGCGCCGAAAGCCGCCTGCAAAGCCGATCAGGAGCATGGCGCGATAGCACGCCACTCGCGCGGCGTTGCCGTCGCCCGGATAGATGACATCGAGGCGGTCAAGCAGCGCCGCGAGGTCAGCGGGAGCCAGCGCATCGACCTGACGGACGTCTTCGCGCGCCAGCACGCGCTGTCGGATCGCGGCCCCCAGGGCGAGTTTGACCAGGGGATCCCGGGCCGGGTTCGCATAGGCAGAAGTACCCGCAAAGCGCCAGTCGTGGACCTTTGCGATTGCGGCGAGCCTCGCCTGGATCGTGGCCCGCTTGAGCTCGCCCTCGGCGAGCGTCGCCAGGTAGAGCGCGATGGTCTGGGGCTGTGCGGGCAGGCTGGTCTTGCGGTTGAGCGCGCAGAAGGAGGCAAAGTCAGCCCAGTGGGCGCGATACATGCGTTGGGTGTTGGCATTGATGCCGCTGGTGAC
>JAIBCK010000083.1 GCA_019694215.1 Thermoflexales bacterium | reverse complement strand
GAACGAAGGCAACCGAAGGCATGCGATGCAATCTAGCCCGTGCGTACTGGCTTCCGTCTTCGGTCTTCGGTCTTCGGTCTCCCGTCTTCCGTCTTCCTCCCGCCCCAGAAACGCGCTGGCCCCACGCGAGGTGGGGCCAGTCATCCCGGCAAGGCATCTATGATTCGGCGTTGCGCGAAGCCCATCTTCAGTCCACCGGGCGGGACTGTCGATCAGACGGTGTGAACCCGGCCGTGAGCCGGGATGCTTCGTTGTGGCAGATGTGCGGCGTTGAAGCGATGGTGTTTGCGATGGAGGGCGATGTTCACACCTGCTCCCATAGTCGTATGCCGCCTCGATTGTTGCCCCCGTGTCAGTCGGTGAAACGGAGGCAGCCCACCGGGGAAGCGTTGGCTTCGCCCACCTCGCCCGGCGTAGGATGAAACAATGCAATCGCATACCCCTTCCGCCCCCGCTCGCCTCCCGCTCTCGGCCCTGATCTGGTTGTCCGCCGCCGTCCTGGGCATCCTCGCCAGCGCGCTGCTCCAGACCCTGCCGTGGGGGCTGAACCTGACGATCTTTCTGCTCGCGTGCCTGGGTGCCATCGGCGTGGGCTGGCGGCTGGGCGCGGTGCGCCTGACCGGCGCCGGGCGCTACCTGATCCCGATCTTCGCCGCCCTCGCCCTGGCCTACGTCACCCACGACGCGTACCCCCTCGCCGCCCTCGACCTGCTGGCCATCGCCGTGGTGGGTGCCCTGATGATCGACCGCACACGCACGGGGCGCTTGCGCGTCGCGGGCTGGAGTCAGTATCTGACCGTCTGTCTGGCCGCGCTGCTGTCCGCGTGCCAGGGCGCCATGCTCGCCCGGCCAGCCCTCGCGGATGGCCGCGCGAATCCGGCAGCCCGGGCCGCGCGCGTGCTGCTTCGGGTGGCCGTCGGCACCGCGATCGCCCTGCCGATGCTGATCGTTTTTGCCAGCCTGTTCGGCTCGGCCGACCCCAGGTTCGGCGCCTTCCTACGCGATGTGTTCCGTTTAGATCGATGGAACCTCGGCCAGTTCGTGCGTGATGGCGTGATCGCGTTCATCGTCGCCTGGGGGACGCTCGGCCTGCTCGCCCATTTCTTCGGCGATGTGCGACCCCACGCCATTCACATCGACTCGCAACGCGACCCGACCTTCCCCACGCCGCTCGGCGCCGTCGAGGCGCTGGTCGCGCTCGGCCTGTTCAACCTGCTCTTCGGCGCCTTTGTCGTGTTCCAGCTGCCATATCTTTTCAGCGCCACGCCGATCGGCCAGACGCCGGGCCTGAATCCATATGCCGACTATGCGCGGCGCGGATTCCTTGAGCTGGTCGCCGTCGCGGCCTTCACGCTGCCCACCCTGCTGACCGGGGACTGGATCACCCGCACGCCACGCCCAAAGCTGTACACGATTCTGTCGCTGACGCTGCTGGGGTTGCTGGCGGTGATCGCCGCCTCGGCCCTGCAGCGGATGTGGCTGTACACCCAGGCATACGGGCTGACCGAACTGCGCCTGTATTCCACCACCTTCATGCTGTGGCTGGCGGCCGTGTTCGCGTGGTATGTCCCCACCGTTTTGCGGTGCAGGCGTGATCGTTTTGCGTTTGGCGCCCTCGTCGCCGCCCTCGGCACGTTGCTCGCGCTGTATGTCGTCAACCCGGATGACCTCATCGTGCGCGCCAACCTGGACCTTTCCCGCCGCGCAGGGAGCACGATCACCCTGCTACCCCCTGGGAACCGTGTGTATGAATCGAACTTCGACGATACGTATGCGTTGACGCTGAGCGCCGATGCCGCACCGGCATTGATCGATGCCCTGCCTTCGCTTCCCCAGGCGCAGGCCTGCCAGATCGCCAACGCCCTGCGACGCAAGGCCCGGGAAGTCTGGGCCGTAGGGGATTGGCGAAGTTGGAGCCTCGCCAGGGCCCTTGCGACAGAACGCGTCCGAACGATGACGTTCACCTGTGAGCGTTAGCTTCGGGCGCTGAACCAACGGCACACCGCGTCGGGCGCCGGGCGGCTACAATCCGTCCATGCGCCCGACGAAACCCCACCGCACGCGGCGCTGGCCGCGCGTGCTTCTGATTCTGGCCGGCCTGCTCCTCGTCGTCTATCTCGCCTTTGTCTTCACCGCTCGCCCCGCCGCGCCGCATCCATGGTTCACGGCCCGGCCCGGTGATCGCCGCGTCCTGGTCCTGTCGCATCAAGGTGGCGAGGGCGTCTGGCCGAGCAACACCCTGCTCGGCTTCGAACGCTCGGTGGCCCTGAACGCCGAGGTGCTCGACACCGACATGCACATGACAAAGGACGGCGTGCTGGTGCTGATGCACGATCAGACCGTCGACCGCACCACCAACGGAACCGGGGCGATCCGCGACCTCACCCTCGCCCAGCTGCAGGCCTTTGACGCCGGGTATCGCTTCAGCACGGACAACGGCGCGACCTTCCCGTATCGCGGCCAGGGGCTCGTCGCCCCCACGCTGGAGTCGCTCTTTCAACGTTGGCCAGACAAGCGCTTCGGCATCGAGATCAAGCAGACCCCGCCCGAGGTGGCCGGCCCGTTCTGCGCGCTGATCCGGCGCTACAACATGCAGGACAAGGTGCTGGTGAGCAGCTTCAACCAGGCCAACATGGATGCCTTCAGAATCGCCTGCCCCGAGGTCGCGACGAGCGCGACGCAGGATGAGGTGCTGGGCTTCTTCATCGCCAACACGCTCGGTCTGACCTATGCCTACACGCCGAAGTTCCAGTCGCTGCAGGTGCCCGAGACCTTCAGCGGCATCACCGTGCTCTCGCCCGGCTTTGTCGCCGGGGCGCACAACCGCGGCCTGGCCGTGCAGCCGTGGACGATCAACAGCCCCGAGGAGATGCAACGCATCCTCGCCCTCGGCGTGGACGGCATCAACACCGATTACCCCGAGCGCCTGATCGGGATGCTCAAGTAGCCATGTTTGACCTCGACCTGCCCGAGACCTACGCCACGCTCGACCGCAGCGGCATCCGCGAGTGCATCCTCGACTACCCGCGCCAGATGCGCGAGGCCTACGCCGCCGCGCGCGCGCTGAAGCTGCCCGCCGAGGCCATCGCCAGCATCGCCATCGTTGGGATGGGGGATTCTGCGTTGGGCGCGGAGATCGCGCTGGCCGCCGTGTCCGAGGCGCTCAGCCTGCCGGTCTCGGTCACCCGTGGCTATGTGCCGCCGGCCGCGTCGCGGGGACCCGCCCACGTCGTCATCGCGGTCTCGCATTCGGGCAACAGCGAGGAGACGGTGGCCGCCTTTGAGGCCGCCCTCGCCCGCGGCTGTCGCGTCATCGCGCTGGCCAACGGCGGGCATATCGCGGCGCGCGCGGAGGCGCTGGGGCTGCCCCTGGCCCGTTGTGCGCCCGGCGGGCGCTTCTCGGCCACGACGGGGATGGCCGGTCTCGGCGTGATTGGCGCGCTGGCCGCGCTGGGCGCCCTGCCCGACCCGGATGCAATGGCCGCCGAAGCCTGCGCGGCCGCCGAGGAAGCCAACCGCATGCTCGGGCCGGACGTGCCGGTGCGGAAGAATGGCTGCAAGCGTTTGGCAGGCCAGTTCGCGACGCGCCTGCCGATCCTGCTGGGGGCCGGCGTGTTCGCGCCGGTCGCGCGCTGGTGGAAGATCCAGCTCAACAGCACGGCCAAGCTGCTGGCGCTGTGGGAGGAGATGCCGGAGTTCAACCACGGCGGGATGATGGTCGTCGACACGCTGGGACAGCGCTGGAAGGACGCCATGGTCGTCGCCCTGCGCGGCAACGCCGAACCGCCGCGCATCCGGCTGCGCCACGATCTGACCGCGCGGCTGATGCTGGAGGCGGGCCTGAACATCGACAGCGCGCGGGCGCGCGGGCAATCGTTGCTGGCGCAGGCGTTCTCGCTGGTCGCGTATGGCGACTGGTGCGCCTACTACGCAGCCATCATGGCCGGCACCGATCCCGCGATCTACGGGACCGTGCCGGCCATGGAACAGCTCAAAGCGGGTCTGAGCGAGGGCTAGGCGGGGCGGAACTCGCCCTCGACCACGCCCTCGTCGGGCTGCGTCTTTGGCTCGGTGCTGCCCTGCCCGGCCTGGAAGGCCGTGGCGCTCAGCGCCTGGAGCTCGTTGATGCCCTTCTCGATCTGCTTGATGTCATCGCGCTTGACCGCATCACGCAGGTCATTGACCTTCGCCTCGATCGCGGCGCGGTCGGCGCCGCTGGCCTTGTCGCCCAGGTCTTTGAGCGCCTTCTCGGCCGCGTAGATCGCGGCGTCGGCGGTGTTGCGCGCATCGGCGAGGGCCTTGCGGCGCTCATCGGCGGCGGCGTTGCGGCCGGCCTCCTGCACCATGCGCTCGACGTCCTGCTTGCTCAGGTTGGTGCTGGCGGTGATGGAGATCTTCTGCTCCTTGCCCGTCGCCTTGTCGCGCGCGGTGACGTTCAGGATGCCGTTGGCATCGATGTCGAACACCACCTCGATCTGCGGGACGTTGCGCGGCGCGGGCGGGATGCCCTCCAGCCGGAACTGCCCCAGCAGCATGTTGTCGGCGGCCATCGGGCGCTCGCCCTGGAAGACCTTGACATCGACGCCGGTCTGGCCATCCTCGGCCGTGCTGAAGGTCTCGCTCTTGCGCACCGGCACAGTCGTGTTGCGCTCGATCAGGCGCGTCATCACGCCGCCCATCGTCTCGACGCCCAGGCTGAGCGGCGTGACATCGAGCAGCACAACGTCCTGAACTTCCCCGGCGAGCACGCCGGCCTGAATGGCGGCGCCGACGGCGACCACCTCGTCCGGGTTGACGCTCTTGTTGGGCTCCTTGCCGCCGGTCAGGTCGCGCACGACCTGCTGCGCCATCGGCATGCGCGTGCTGCCACCGACCAGGACGACCTCATCGATGTCCTTGACCTGCAGACCGGCATCCTTGAGGGCCTGCTCGACCGGGCCGCGCAGCCGCGCGAGCAGCGACGCGCTCAGCTGCTCGAAGCGCGCGCGCGTGATCTTGGTCAGCAGGTGGCGCGGGCCGCTGGCGTCGGCGGTGATGTAGGGCAGGTTGACCTCGGTCTCCATCAGCGTCGAGAGCTCGATCTTGGCCTTCTCCGCCGCCTCCTTGAGGCGCTGCATGGCCTGGCGGTCCTGCGTCAGGTCGACGCCCTGCTCCTTCTTGAACTCGGCGGCGAGGTGGTCCATCAGCACCGCGTCCCAGTCGTCGCCGCCCAGGTGCGTGTCGCCGCTGGTCGACTTGACCTCGACGACGCCGTCGCCGACTTCGAGGATCGAGACGTCAAAGGTGCCACCGCCCAGGTCAAAGACCAGGATCGTTTCGTTGGACTTCTTGTCCAGCCCGTAGGCGAGCGCCGCGGCGGTCGGCTCGTTGATGATGCGCAGCACTTCGAGCCCGGCGATCTGGCCGGCATCCTTGGTCGCCTGGCGCTGCGCGTCGTTGAAGTAGGCCGGCACCGTGATCACCGCCTTGGTGACGGCCTCGCCGAGATAGGCCTCCGCATCCGCCTTGAGCTTGCCCAGCACCATGGCGCTGATCTCCTGCGGGGTGAAGACCTTGTTGTTCGCAAAAGGCAGGCGCACGCGGGCGTCCTGCGCGGGCCCGGCCACGACAGCAAAGGGCACCCGCTTGCGCTCGTTGGCCACGTCATCGAACTTGCGGCCCATGAAGCGCTTGATCGAGTAAACCGTATTCTCCGCATTGACGACCGACTGCCGCTTGGCCGGCTGGCCGACGATGCGCTCGCCATTCTTGTTGTGGGCCACGACCGACGGGACCAGCTTGCCGCCCTCGGCGGTTGGGATCACCGTCGCGCTGCCGGCTTCCAATACCGCGACCACGCTGTTGGTCGTGCCCAGGTCAATACCGATAATCTTGTTCATCGTTCATCCTCCATCACAGTCATCTCGTGTTTCCGCGGCGCGCCCAGATGGCGCCGCGCCAGGCCACAGGGGCCGAAACAGGATTACTTTCGGGCCGCCGCGTTAGAGCGCCGCAGGCGGTGTGTTGGAGGCGTATTGGCGCGGACGCCGGGTTTGTCAGGCCACGCGCGCGCCGCTGCCGGACGAGGATTCGGTGCGGGCGGCGGGGAGGCGGCGCGTCGCCCCGACGCGCAACGACAGCGCGCCGACGGTGCTGTAGCCGGCGGCGTAGAGCGCAGCGCCAAACGCAGCAAGTCCATCTCCGTGCCCGGCCAGCAGGCCGGCGGCCAGCCACAGCGCGCCTCCAAGGGCGAGCTCGACGGCGGTGCTGCGGGTGACGCGCAGGGCGTAGCGCCAGGCGCCGGCCGGAGCGGCCTCGCCGTGTTTGGGCGTGCGCGCAAAGGCCCCGCTGGCGCGCCCAAACAGCCCTGCCAGCAGCGCGGCCGAGTTCGACACGCTCAGCCCGATGCCGACGGTCGTGACCGCGGGCAGGTCACGCAGGAAGCGGCCGAAGGGGCGGCCCTGCGCCCGGTGGGCGGCCGCCATCGACGCGAGCGGGAGCAGGCCGATCAGCCCGGCCAGCGCGCCGAGCGGCGAGCCCGCGGCGGAGAGCGCCAGCAACGGCGAGGTCAGCGCGAGCAAAACGATCATAGGCTGGATGACATAGCCCGAGACGTGCAGGCTGCCGAGCACCTTTCGCACAACGCTTGTTTGCGACTTCCAGATCAGCGGCAGCAGCTTGCGGATGCAGCGCCCGCTGCCGCGCGCCCAGCGCGCCTGCTGAAGCTTAAAAGCCAGGATGTCGAGCGGCAGTTCGCTCGGCGCAGCCTGATCGGCGACGTAGCGCCCGCGCCAGCCACGCAGCTCGGCGCGGTAGCTCAGGTCGAGGTCCTCGCTCAGCGTGTCGGCCTGCCAGCCACCGGCGTCCTCGATGGCCGCCCGCCGCCACACCCCGCCCGAGCCGTTGAAGTTCATCAGCAGGCCCTGCCCCGAGCGGGCGGGCTGCTCGATGACGAAGTGCATGTCCAGCATGATGGCCTGCGCGCGGGTGAGCGCGCTGGCATCCCGGTTGAGATACGCCCAGCGCGTCTGGATGAACCCGAGGGTCGGATCGTCAAACGGTCGGTCATCCTCCAGCAGCAGGCGGGTCAGAAAGTCGGGGGGCGGGACGAAGTCGGCGTCGAAGATGGCGATCAGCTCGCCGCTGGCCGAGGGCAGGGCGTGGGCGAGCGCGCCGGCCTTGTAGCCGTCGCGCGTGGGGCGGCGGATCAGCGTGATGTCGTGGCCGGCCGCGCGCGCGGCCTCCACGGCGGCCCGCACCCGCGCCACGGTCGAGTCGGTGGAGTCGTCGAGCACCTGGATCTGCAGGCGGCCGGCCGGGTAGTTCAGCGCGCAGGCGGCCGCGATGATGCGCTCGGCGACGAAGCGCTCGTTGTAGAGCGGGAGCTGAACGGTGACGGCGGGCGCCTCGCGCACGGCGGCACCGTGGGGGGATGGGCTGCGTGCTTGTCCGCGGATGCGCGGGCGACGCAGCGAGAGCCAGAGCAGGAGGCCTTCATGCAGCGCATAGACGCCCAGAACGAGCGAGGCACATGCGTTGAGCAGCAGCAGAAGGGTCACGGAATTGAGAACGGCGCGTCCCCGGGTTCGGGGCGCGCCGTCACGGGTCTTGCGGACAGACGCTCACTCGCTCTTGTCGAGGTCGTCGAGGTTGAGCTCGCCCAGAAAATCCTTGAACGCGCCAAGGTCCTCGTCCTTGACCGAGCCGGTCTCGTCATCGGGGGTCACGCCCGCGCGCGCCATGACCTCGTCCTCGACAAAGATCGGGCAGCTGGCGCGCACGGCCAGGGCGACGGCGTCGCTCGGCCGGGCATCGAGTTGGATCTCGCGGCCGCCTTCCTGCAGCACGATGCGGGCGAAGAAGACATCGTCCTTGAGATCGTTGACGACGACGCGCTCGACGCGCGCGCCGAGCTCCTCGATGGCCTTGAGAATCAGATCGTGCGTCATCGGGCGCGGCACCGTCTGCTCCTGCAGGTGGATGGTGATCGCGTCGGCGACATACGGATCGATCCAGATGGGCAGGTAACGGTTGCTGTCGAGATCCTTGAGGATCACGACGCGGTGCTGCGACATCAGGCTGACCCGGATGCTTTCGATTTTGACTTCAACCATGACTGGTGCGCGGGGATTATAGACGAGGGGGAGCGTCGTGGCGCTCCCCCATCCGCTTTGCGTGCGTTCAGCTCAGGCGCTTCTTGAAGGCCGCCGTCAGGGCCGGCAGGATCTGGTTGATGTCCCCGACCAGCCCGAAGTGGGCGTATTTGAAGATCGGCGCCTCGGGGTCCTTGTTGATCGCCACGATGGTCTTGGACGTCTTCATGCCGGCCAGGTGCTGGATGGCGCCCGAGATGCCGCAGGCGATGTAGAGATCGGGTTGCACCGTTTTGCCGGTCTGCCCGACCTGGTGGGCGTACGGGATCCAGCCTGCATCGACGGTGGCGCGCGAGGCCCCGACCGCACCGCCCAGGACATCGGCCAGCTCGCGCACGGGCTTGAAGCCATCGGCGCTGCCGACGGCGCGCCCGCCGGAGACGACCACGCGCGCGTCGTTGAGCGAGACCGTGCTCGCGGCCGCCTCAAAGCCCAGCACCCGGGTGGCCAGCGCGCCCTCTGCCACGGCGGCCGGGACGCTGACGATCACACCGGCGGCGCCCTCGGCCGCGGCCGGGAAGATGCGACGGCGCACGCTCAGCACGCGCGTGCCCGGGCCGGGCAGCGTGACGGTGGCGACGAGGTTGCCCGCCAACGTTGGGCGGGTCGCGACGATGGCGCCACCCTCGACGGCCAGGTCGGTGACGTCGGCGGCCAGCGGGGCGCCACAGCGCGCGGCCACCCAGGCGGTCAGCTCGAGGCCGCGCAGGCTGGCGCCGGCCAGGACGGCGGCGGGCGCGTGCTGGGCGACGAGGGCGGCGACGAGCGCGCCGTGCGCTTCGAGGCGATAGCTGGCCAGGCTGGCGTCATCGGCGCTGTAGACGGTTGCCGCGCCCCGTTGGGCGGCGGCGGCGCTCAGCGCGCCGACGCCGGAGCCGGCGGCGATGGCGCGGACGGCCCCGCCGGTGGCGGCGGCCAGGCGGCCGGCGGCGGTGAGCGCCTCCCAGGCGATGCTGTCAGCGCGGTTGTCGGTGTGTTCAATCCAGACGAAAATGTCGTTGCTCATGGCTTGTTCCTGTATGCGTTGTGCGTCGCGGCGGGATCAGATCACCTTCTGCTCGATGAGCTTGCTCACCAGCGCCTCGGCCTGCTCGGCGGGGGTGCCGGCGATGAATTCACAGTTGACCTCGCGGGTCTGCGGCAGCCCGACCTGCCAGCTCAGGCCGGCGGCGAGCGCGGACGCCTCGAGGCCGAGGTCCTTGAGCGCCAGCGTGGTGATGGGCGCCTTGGCCGCCTTGCGGATGCCCATGAAGCTGGGGTAGCGCGGCTCGGCAATCTCCTTGACCACGGTGAGGATGGCGGGCAGCGTGGCCGAGACCGTCTCGCGGCCGCCCTCGAGCGCGCGCACAACGGTGATGGTCTTTGCGCCGGCGTCAACGGCCTTGAGCGCGGCGACATACGAGAGCAGCGGCCGGCCGAGCAGGGCCGCGAGCTGGGCCGGGACGGCGGCATCGTTGCCGTCGATGGCGGAGCGGCCGGCGACGATGAGGTCGGCGCCGCCCAGCCTGGTGATCGCCGCGGCCAGCGCGCGCGCGGTGCCGAGCGTGTCGACGGTGGCGAGCGCGGGGTCGGAGATGAGGACGGCCTCGTCGGCGCCCATCGCCAGGCTGGTGCGCAGGGCGTCGGCGGCCTCGGGCTTGCCGAGGCTGAGGGCAGTCACTTTCTTGCCGCCGTGCTTCTCCTTGAGCTGGAGGGCGGTCTCGATGGCGTATTCGTCCCACGGATTGACGATCCGGGGCTGGCCATCAGCGCTGAGCTGAAGGCCATTCAGCGTGCGCGACAACTTGGCCGTGTCGGGCGTCTGTTTGACCAGGGTGATGATGTTCATTTTGTTATTTTAGTCGTGTGGGGGGGTTGTTTGTGCGGACGGCAGTCGGCCGTCTGCGGTCGGCGGTCTGCCGACCGCGCCGTCATCTCAGCCCCAGCGCCGCCCGCGCAATGACCATGCGCTGGATCTCGCTGGTGCCCTCGTAGATCTCGGTGATCTTGGCGTCCCGGAAGTAGCGCTCGACGGGGAGCTCCTTGCTGTAGCCCATCCCGCCATGGATCTGCACGGCGCGGTGGGCGCAGCGCATGGCCGTCTCGGAGGCAAACAGCTTGGCCATCGAGGCCTGCTGCGTATAACGCTCGCCCGTCACCCGCGCGCGGGTCTTGGCCAGTGCGGCGTTCATGATGAGCAGACGGGCGGCCTCGATGTCTGTCTTCATGTCGGCGATCTGGAATTGCAGGCCCTGAAACTCGCCGATCTTGTGGCCAAAGGCCTCGCGCTCGCGGGCATAGCCCACGGCCGCGTCGAAGGCGGCCTCGGCGATGCCCAGCGCCTGCGCGGCGATGCCGATGCGCCCGGCGTCGAGGGCGATCATCGCGATCTTGAAGCCCTCGCCCTCCGCGCCCAGGCGGTTGGCGGCCGGGCAGCGGTAGCCGTCCAGCATGATCTCGCTGGTGGCCGAGGCGCGGATGCCGAGCTTGGGCTCGTGCTTGCCGCGGATGAGCCCGGGTTGGTGGGCATCGACGATGAAGGCGCTGATCCCGCGGTGGCCGGCCTCCGGGTCGGTCATGGCAAAGACGATGATCGTGTCGGCGACCGGGCCCGAGGTCACCCACGACTTGCGCCCGGTCAGGACATAGCTGCCATCGGCCTGGCGCACGGCGCGCGTCTTCATCGTCGCGGCGTCCGAGCCCGACATGGGCTCGGTCAGCGAGTAGGCGCCGATGCGGTCACCGGCCGCGATGGGGCGCAGGAAGCCGCTGCGTTGTGCGGGCGTGCCGAATTTCAGCAGGGCGTGGCAGACCAGCGAGTTGTTGACCGACATGATCGTGCCATGCGCGGCGTCGACCTTGCAGATCTCCTCGAGCGCGAGGACATATGCGAGCGTGTCCATGCCCGCCCCACCCTCGCTCTCCGGGACTTCGAGGGCCATGAAGCCGAGCTTGCCCATCTTGCGGATTGTGTCGAGCGGAAATTCGCCCGTCTCGTCCAGGTGCGCGGCAATCGGCGCGATCTCGGCCTGCGCGAAGTCGCGCGCGGCATCACGAATCATGCGGTGTTCGGGGGTCAATTCGAGGCTCGGCCCCTGCCCCACAGTGCTGTCATCCATCGGTCCCGCCTCCTGGCGATCGGTGTGCAAATCGGGTAAGATCATCCAATATACCAAACGTTTGTTTGGTGCCGACAGCCGGCAGGAGGCGACGATGACGACCCCATTCACCCCCGAACACGACATGCTGCGTGCCGTGGTGCGCGACTTCGTGCGGACCGAGATCGACCCGCACACCGAGGCCTGGGAGAAGGCCGGGCGCTTCCCCGCGCACAGCCTGTTGCGCAAGATGGGCCGCCTCGGCCTGCTCGGGCTGTCGTATCCCGAGGCGTATGGCGGCGGCGGCGGCGACTACTGGTTCAACACGGTGCTGCTGGAAGAGCTCGGGCGCGCCGAGTCGCTGGGCGTGAGCCTGGGCCTGTGCGTGCACACCGACATGGCCACCCCCGCCCTCGCCCGCCACGGCTCGCCGGACCTGCGCGAGCGCTTTCTCGTGCCGGCCATCAAGGGTGAGCTGGTCTCGGCGATTGCGGTGAGTGAGCCCGACGCCGGCTCGGATGTCGCCGCACTGCGCACGCGCGCAGAAATCGACGGCGACGACTTCGTCATCAACGGCTCCAAGATGTGGATCACCAACGGCACGCAGGCGGACTTTCTCACCCTGCTCGCGCGCACGAGCGGCGAACACGGCGCGCGCGGGATGTCGCTCATCATCGTGCCGACCAGCACCCCGGGTTTCTCCGTCAGCCGCAAGCTGGACAAGCTTGGCCATCGCAGCAGCGACACGGCCATCCTGGCCTTTGACAATGTGCGCGTGCCGCGGGCCAACTGCATCGGCGTCGAGGGCGGCGGCTTCAAGATCCAGATGGAGCAGTTCCAACGCGAGCGCCTGGCCATGACGCTGATGGCCATCACCAGCATGGAGCGCGCGCTCGACCTGACGCGCGGGTATTTGCGTGAGCGGCGTGCGTTTGGCGGTCCGCTGCTGCGCAACCAGCACCTGTATTTCGAGCTGGCCGGCCTGTATGCCGAGGTGGAGGCGCTGCGCCAGCTCGCCTACCAGTGCGTGCGCTCGTATGTCGCCGGGATCGACATGACCCGCGAAGCCTCGATGGCCAAGCTGATCGCCGGCCGGCTCACCCGCCGCGTCGCAGACACCTGCGTGCAGTTTCATGGCGGGATGGGCTATGTCGAGGAGTATCCGATCGCGCGCTACTTCCGCGACATCCGGCTGTATGCCATCGGCGGTGGCGCCGATGAGGTCATGCTCGAGGTGATCGCCAAGCACCAGGGGATGGGGCCGAAATCGAAGTGACGCCTCGGTACAATGACAGTCCGGCGCACCGATGCGCCGCCGCAATTCACAGTCCGCCGCCAGGAAGCGGCGCATTCAAGATCATGGCAAAACCCGAATTCAAGTGGGACGACCCCTTCCTCTTTGACGAACAGCTGACCGGAGAGGAGCGCATGGTGCGCGATGCCGCGCGCGACTACTGCCAGGACAAGCTCATGCCGCGCGTGCTCGAAGCCAACCGGCACGAGACCTTTGACCGCTCCATCCTGAACGAGATGGGGCAGATGGGCTTCCTCGGTTGCACCATCGACGGCTACGGCTGCGCCGGGCTCGGCCACGTCAGCTACGGGCTGATCGCGCGCGAGGTCGAGCGCGTCGACAGCGGCTACCGCAGCACCATGAGCGTGCAGTCCTCGCTGGTCATGCACCCGATCCACGCCTACGGCACCGAGGCTCAACGGGCGAAGTATCTGCCGCGCCTGGCCACCGGTGAGCTGGTCGGCTGCTTCGGTCTGACCGAGCCCAACCACGGCAGCGACCCCGGCTCGATGGAGACGCGCGCGCGCAAGGTCGCCGACGGCTGGGTGCTGCACGGCGCCAAGGCCTGGATTACGAACTCGCCCATCGCCGACGTCTTCGTCGTGTGGGCGAAGGACGACGAGGACGTCATCCGCGGTTTCATTCTGGAGAAGGGCATGCAGGGGCTGAGCGCGCCGAAGTACGAGGGCAAGTTCAGCCTGCGCGCCTCCTCGACCGGCGAGATCGTGCTCGACGACGTGCACGCCCCCGAGGACGCGCTGCTGCCCAATGTGAGCGGCTTGAAGGGGCCGTTTGGTTGTCTGAACAAGGCCCGTTATGGCATCGCCTGGGGCGCGCTCGGCGCGGCCGAGTTCTGCTGGCACGCCGCGCGCGAATACACGCTCAACCGCAAGCAGTTCGGGCGGCCGCTGGCCAACACGCAGCTCATCCAGCTCAAACTGGCCAACATGATGACCGAGATCACGCTTGCGCTGCAGGGCGCGCTGCGGGTCGGTCGGCTGATGGATGAGGGCAAGGCCGCGCCCGAGATGGTGTCGCTGGTCAAGCG
>JAIBCK010000183.1 GCA_019694215.1 Thermoflexales bacterium | reverse complement strand
TGAGGATATGAACGGCGGCGGCGGGGAATTCCAGGTGAGCGGGCGGGCGACGCTGGTGGAAGACGCGGCGCTGCGGGCACAGGCCGTGCAGGCGGCGAGCTATGCGCCGGCGGAACGGTATATATTGTTTACGTTGTCGGTCGAGGCGGCGTTTATGAACCAGTATGATGAGGCGGGGTCGCACCCGCAGCGCTGGCCAAAGAAGGGTTAGGGCAACCGCTGCGCCAACACGAATTTAGCCGATGACAGGCGAAAACGCAGAACTCATCAGGGTCTTGGAGGAGACGCGCCGCTGGCTGGCGCTGCCGGAGAATGACTTCAGTTGGTCGAGTTGGGTGGACCAAGCGGCGGCGCTGCGCGAGGTGGACGAGGATATGGCCGCCGTGGCGCGCGGCGAAGACCCCACTGACCTGGGGGTGTTGTTCGCGCCGACGGGACCAATCCAAGAAGTGAGCTTGAGCAGCGGCTGGGGCCAGGAGTTTCTAGTCTTGGCCCGCCAATTTGAGGCGGCGTGGGAGGCCTATCGCGCCCAACTGACAAGGCGGCGTTAAGAGGCCGGCTCGATTGAACGGCACAAGCTCCCTTCTGATTAGCGCGGCGGTGATGGCTGCCATGCTCCTGACAGGATGCGGGCGAGTGTCGCTAAAGGCCGCGCCAACCCGAGCGGCCGGGGAGACGGAAGCAGCCGCGACCGCCCTGCCCTCACAGCCGGCGCCAGGGCTGAGCCTGTCCAGCCCGGCGACTTTCTCGACGACGGTGGCGCTGGGAGATTTGACGGTGACGCTGGTGGGGCTGGGGCTGCCGGCTGGGTTTCCAGCGGTGACGCCAGACGCGGGGCTACAGTTGGTCGCGCCGCAGTTAATGGTGGTGTGTACGCGGCCGGCCGACGACGAGTGCCCGAGCCTGGGGGCGTTTGAGCTGATTGACGCAGATGGGACGCGGCACTCGCCGGTGATCGCGGTGACGGGCGAGGGCTTTTTACCGAAGGGGGAGTTTGGCGGGGGGACGGCGATTGCGGGCGGGATGGTGTTCATGCCACCGGTGGACGCCGCGCCGTATGTGCTGCGGTATGCGGGCAGCCAGGGGCGCGAAGCATTCTTTGTGATCGAGTAGGGCTGCGGCGCGACCTTACTCCGGCGGCCAGCAGAAGAGGCCCTCGCTGGTGGCGGCCCGGATGGCGAGCTGGCCATCAAGCAGGCCGCGCCGGACAAGCTCGCCGATGAGGTCCGCGCTGCCGTCGGCCAGGTAGGGGATGGCGTAGCTCTCCGGCCGGTGGCGGCTGAAGAGGTAGAGCGTATCGCTGCCGAGAAAGCCTTCCATCTCCAGGCAGACGCGCAGGATGTCAGCCCAGGCCAGGCTGTCGGACCAGGGCTCAGCGCCGGGCGGCTGGGCGGCGCGGTGAACGCCCTGTTCATCGAAGCGCACCTGATACCACGTTTCAATCCCCATTAGCACCCCGCCCTACGCATCAGTGACATTGGCCATCCGAGCTGTTCAGAAGCAACGTTCGTTTGGTAGCGAGCGGCGGCCGCTCATTTGAGCGGCCCTACGAGAGCCGGGGCGAGTTACGGTCGAGCATGACGTTATTGACCGATGAGAAAAGAATGTCGCCGCGTCTCAATTGATCGATTTGATGGATGGCAGCTGGGAGATACAAAAACAGGCACGCAGGCGGCGGGGCGAGTTGGCAATGTGCTTGAGCGCCGCGTAGACATTGCGATGTAGCTCCTGAACGTGATAGGGCGCACTCCCAGCGGTCGCTTCCTTGGCTTGGGTCCAGAGGCCTTCCACGGGATTGAGTTCGGGCGCATAGGACGGCAAGTAAAAGACGTGCAGGCGCGGGTGGGCCGCGATGAACGTCTTGACCAGTTGGCGGATATGAATCCGATGGTTATCCCAAAGCCAGACAATTGGCCCCTTGATCGTGCGCAGCAGTTGTTTGAGAAACACCACGACATGTTGGCCATTGATATTCTTCCGCTGCAGTCGGCTGAACAAGCGCAGGCGCCGACCGTTGGGAGTGACCAGCAGCGCGCCCAGCGCATTGACCCGCTGGTGGTGCGAGATCTGGGTGCGGATGACTGGCGTTTCGCCCCGCGGCGCCCAGGTGCGTTTGAGCGCCGACACCAGGGAAAAACCGCTCTCGTCTTCAAACGCCAGCGTCGCGCCCAACGCGCGCCACTTTTTTTATCCGCGGCCAGTCGGTTTCGATCCAACACTCAATGGCCGCGTCATCCCGCTGGACCGCTTGTCGGATGGGCTTCTGACTGCTCCACCCCATGCGCTGCAGCACCCACCACACGCCACTCGGATGGAAGCGCACCCCGAACAGCGTCCAAATCAGATGGGCGATCCGATCCAGGGTCCAATGATCTTCCGCATACCCATGCGCCCGCGCGCCCCGTTTCAGTTGCCGGGCCAGGCGCTGTACCTGTTGCACCTTCAGGCGGGGCTTGGGACCGGGGCGTTTCCGCGCGCGAGGCTTACCAGCTTTCGCGGCCTTGGCCCAGCGTTGCACCGTCCGCACGCTCGCGCCTAACCGGGAGGCGACCTGCTTTGCACTCAGCCCATCGCGCAGCAGCGCCAAGCCGCGCTGACGCCGTTCGTCCACTTGTCGATTGTTGCCCAAGGTTCGCATGCCGCCCATTATCAGGCATGCGACATTCTTCTATCAAGGATCAATA
>JAIBCK010000082.1 GCA_019694215.1 Thermoflexales bacterium | reverse complement strand
ATGCGGCGCATCTCGTCGGCGGGGATGGCCACCCCAAGCATGCGTTCGACCTCCGCCGGGGCCAGGTCGATGACGGCCGGGACGGCGGGGCGGGGGTAGGCATCCACGATGCCGCGTGCGATGCGGGCGCCCGCATAACGCTGCAACAGATGCAGTGCGCGGCGCTGGGCGAGCATGGCCAGCTCAGGATGCACCCCGCGGATGTAGCGATACGAGGCCTCCGACGGCAGCTGGTGGTGGCGCACGGTGCGCCGCAGGCTGACCGGGTCCCAGCTCGCCACTTCGAGCAGGATGTTGCGGGTCCGGTCGCTGATCTCGGTTGCCGCGCCGCCCATCACGCCGGCCAGACCGACCGCGCGCCCGGGCTCCATCACCACGATGTCGGTGGGGAGCAGGCTGCGCAGCTTGCCGTCCAACGTCTGAAGGCTCTCACCGGCCTGCGCCAGGCGCGAGCCGATGACCTTGCGGGCGCCGGGCGCGCCCAACGTATCAAAGTCAAATGTGTGCGTGGGCTGGCCCAGCTCCATCATGATGTAGTTGGAGACATCCACGACGTTGCTGATGCTGCGGATGCCGACCCGCTGCAGGCGGCGCTGCATCCACGCGGGCGAGGGCCCAAACTGCGCATCCAGGATCACGCTGGCCGTGAAGCGCGGGTTGAGGGCGGGGTTCTCGATCCGCACCTCGACCAGGTCGGCGGCTGCGACGTTGGCGTCCTCGCGGTAGCTCAGGTCGGGCATGCGGATCCGCTGGCCGGTCAACGCGGCGACCTCGCGGGCGACGCCCAGAATGCCCGTTGCGCGCGCGATGTTGGGCAGGATGGCGATTTCGAGCACGGCATCGCCCAGATAGTCCTGCAGCGGGGCACCCACCGGGGCGTCGTCGGGCAGCAGCAGGATGCCGTCGTGCTCCTCGCTCAGGCCGAGCTCCTTCTCGCTGCACACCATCGAGTCGTTCTTGATCCCGCGCAGCGTCGCTTCCTTGAGCGTCATCAGCACGCGGCCTTCCTTGTGGCCGTCGTACAGGCGGGCGCCCTTGAGCGCGAGGACGACCTTCTGGCCGCTGTCACCGGGCTTGATGTTTGGCGCGCCGGTGACGACGGTGATGTCGCGGCCGGGGCCGTAGTTCACGCTGGCCAGAAGCAGGCGCTCGGCGTTTGGATGCCGCTCGACGCCGGTCAGCAGCCCGACGAAAATCCGGTCGCGGTCCCACACCAGCTCAGCACCGGGCAGGCCGACATACTCGATGGCCTCCACTTCGAGGCCGGCCAGGGTCAGCTTCTCGGCGAGGTCGGGGATGGACAGGGGAAGGTCGACGTAGTCTTTGAGCCACGAAATCGGTACGCGCATGACCGGGCGATTCTAGCAGGCGGGCGCGGAAAGATTCGGCCCGTGAGGTGCAAGTCCAGGCGCTTTGCCCCTTGACTCTCCTGCCGGTGGAGGGCGTAGACTGTTCGCAGCGAGACGAACATGTTCCGAATCGGTGACTTCTCCCGGCTGGCCCGCGTGCCCATCAAGACGCTTCGCTACTACGATGAAATCGGGCTGCTCAAGCCTGCAAGGGTGGATGCTGCCACCGACTATCGCTACTACACGGCCGTGCAGCTCGACCGACTCAACCGCATCCTTGCGATGAAGGACCTTGGCCTGACGCTGACGCAGATCAAGCGTGCGCTGGGTCGACCGCTGGACGCAGCGGCCTTGCGCGAGATGCTCAATCGGCGGCGCGACGAGATCGCCCGTGACATGCAGGCCGCGCACGTTCAGCTCCGGCGGGTCGAGGCGCGGCTTCAACAGATCGAACTGGAGGACAACATGACCACACAGAACGTCGTCATCAAGCACGTCGATGCGCAATGGGTGGCTTCGGCCGGCGACATCGTGCCCAACTATGACAACCTTGGACCCGTCTTCGACCGGCTGTTTGGCCAGGTGTGCGGGTATGTGGGCCGAGTCTCCCGGCAAATTGGCCCGGGGATCGCGCTGTATCGCGATGATGGCAGCATGCAGAACGTTCCGGTCGAGGCGTGCTCGCCCATCGCCGAGCCCATCCCCGAGGTGCCCGGCATCCGCGTGTATCGCCTGGAAGGCGGCAGCATGGCGAGCACGCTGCACCACGGTCCGTTTGATACGCTCAGCGCGACGTATGCGGCGCTGATGAAGTGGATGACGGCCAATGGCTATCGCGTCGTGGGCCCGGCCCGCGAGGTGTATCTCAGCATGGATCCGGCAGCGCCCGCGAGCTGGGTGACGGAGATTCAGTTCCCGGTGATCCCTGCCTGACGGGCGGGGCGGCGTGACGCGAAAACGGGGAGCCCGGTCCGGGCTCCCCGCATCTGTTTTGTGTGCGTTGGTTGGATGCTAGTCGGCGGCGCTGTCGAGCGCCTTCTGCAGGTTGGCGCTGAGCTTGTTGTAGATCGCCTCGCTGATCTCGCCGTTGGCCAGGCGCAGGTCGAGCTTGGTCAGCGCGGCCTGGATGGCCGCCTTGGTCACCGGGGCTTCGCCGCCGCCCGATGCCGGTGCCGCTGGCGCTGCCGGAGTCTGGGGCTGCATCGGCGGCACGGGGGCCTGCATTCCGGCGTTGATGGCCTGACCCATCATCCCGCCGATGCCCATGCCCGCGCCCATCCCGGCACCCATCGCCGCGATCCCGCCGCCCGTGTTTTGCGCGGCGTCGCGCATCGCCTGCGCGCCCTGATACGTGACGTAGTTGACGCCCAGCGCGCCCATTGCGCTGCGGGCGCTGAGCGCCTTGGCGGTCTCGTCGCTCGGGGTGATGCCGACCACGTAGACCTTCTTGAGCGCGATGCCGATCGCGTCGAAGTCATCGGCGGCCTTGGCCTGGATCGCCGCGCCGAGGTCGGATTGCAGCTCGGCCAGGTTGAGCAGCGACTTCTTGGCCATCGTCGCGCCGATCACGCTGGCCACCTCGCTGACCATGATGTCGCGCAGGTAGTCGGCCAGTTCGCCGGTGGTGTAGATGCCCTTCGCGCCGACGATCTGGCTGACGAAGCGCTGCGGGTCGCTCACCGCCATCGAGTAGGTGCCGTGCGCGCGCAGCTGCACCACGCCCAGCATGGCATCCGGGACCGTCAGTTCGTTGGGCGTCCCCCACTTCAGGCCGATGAAGTCCTTGGTCGTGACGAAATAGACTTCGGCGGGGAAGGGGGTGCGGCTGTTCGTGGCCAGCCCGATCAGACCGGACAGGATCGGCAGGTTGAGCGTCGACAGCGTGTGGCGGCCGTCGCGGAAAAGATCGAGCGCGCGGCCGTCGCGGTAGAAGACCGCGGTCTGCGAGCCGCGCACGATGAGCTGCGAGCCAAGGCGGATGTCGCCGGCTCCGTGCTCGGGGACGCGCTGCATGATGTCGTTGGCGCCCTGGTCGGGCCATTCGATGACGTCAAGAATCCGGGCCATGTGTGTTTGCTCCTTGGTGGACGCGCCCCCTCGCGGGACGTCCGTGTGTGGCCACATCCAGCGCGACGGGCGCGCTACCCCCCGACCCGGTTCCTGTGGCTGGAACCGACGGATGCACTGACGCGACGGGCCGTCAGCCGCTGATTAGCTTGCTACGT
This sequence comes from Thermoflexales bacterium, assembly GCA_019694215.1. Lineage (GTDB taxonomy): Bacteria > Chloroflexota > Anaerolineae > J036 > Brachytrichaceae > Brachythrix. Next base: position 10,184 of record JAIBCK010000082.1, on the reverse strand, counting down.
TGTTCGAAGCGCGTGGCCAGACCTTTGACGGCCTGCGTGGCCGCCTTGATCGCGGCGCGCTCGCCCTTGCCTTCGCCCATTGCCGTGCCGACGGCGTCGATGACGCCGCCCATCTCGCTCGCGCTCACCAGCAGTTCGCGGTCGAAGTTGGTGATGGCGTCCAGCGTGTCGGCCTTGATGTCGCGCGCCGAGAACAACCCGCTGTAGCCGCGCGGCGCGGCGGCGACCTTGTCTGCCAGGGTCTGGATCTGCGTCTTGAGCGTGCCCAACGCATCCATGTGCGCGATCCCACCGCCACTCAGGGCCTCGTTCTGCACGTCGGTGAGGGCGACCGTCAGTTTGGCAAGCTCGGCGACGATCGCCATTCGAACCTGCTTGTCGCTCTCGCGGCGCTGTTCGAGGTCCTTGTAGCCCTTGTAGACGGAAAGCTTCTCGAGTGGTGATTGTGTCATGTCAAGTCCTCCAGGTTGCGCATCCTGCGCGTTCAGGCGCCGAACACTTCCGCGCCGCAATACGCGCATTTGACCAGCCCTTTGCCAGCCAGGGTGAGTTCGCCGCCGCACTTGGGGCACTTGCCGCCCTTGAGTTTGGAGGCATCCTCGGAATACAGCATGCCGCTGTCCCAGTCGACATAGCCGCTGAACAGACGCTTGCTGATGAGGTCATACACCAGCTGGCGGATCTGCTCGCGCGTCATGCGCAGCTCGAGCGCGGCATCGGCGAGGTTGAGCTTGCCCTGCGTCATCACCATCCCCATCAGCTTGCGCTGCTGGCGGATGACGGCATCCTCGCCGCTCTCACGGACGCCCTTGGCCAGCGCCACCACGCCGAATCCAATCAGCGGCGCGGCGATGACGATGGCAACGCCCAACACCATCACGCGCGCGGCCGGATCCAGCCCGATGTTCACCATCGCCCAGGCCGCGAAGATGAAAATCAGCGCGGCCCCGAACACAATCATGACGATCCCGACTGTCTTGCTCATGCGTGTACCCCTGTGATCAATAGGTCAGATGTATTTGAGGCGCGTTAACCAAACCCGCCGCCGCCGCCGCCGGAGCTGCCGCCGCCACCCCCGCCGCCGCCGCTCCAGCCGCCGCCACCGCCTCCGCCGCCAAAGGAGCTGCTGCTGCCCCAGCTCCCGCCACTGCTGCCGCTGCTGGAGTAGCTGACCGGCTGAGGCTGGCTGGTGAAGGTGCGGCTGACGCTGTTGAACATGCTGGTCAGGTTGCCCGAAAGGCCGGCCATGCCGAGCGTCAGGCCCTGGTTGAGGCTCTCGACACCGCCCGGCGCGCGCGCTGCGCCGCGGATGTCCGGCCCATCCCCGCCATCGCTGATCGCGCCGCCGATCCGGCCGCCGCTGCGCGGTCCATAGTAGGGACCGTAATGCGGATACGGGTAGCCATACGGCACATACCAGTCGGGCGAAGGTGCGTCAACGGCGGCGAACTTGCGCACCCAGGTCTTGTCCAGCCCGAAGGCGACCGCCCAGGGCAGGTAGGCGGCGAACTGATCCGCGGCCGACTTGAGATCGACATAGCGCTCGACGTTTTGCAGGTAGCGCTTGAAGGCGTCGATGCGCATCTTCATGTCGGCGCCGGCGCGGGTGCGCTGGGGCATGTTGCGCGCGGCGAAGAACGCGGTGATCGCCGTCGCAAACAACCCGAGCGGGAAGCAGATCGCGTAGTTGCTCAGGTCGCTCAGGAAGATCGACAGGACGCAGCCCAGGCCGGCGGCCAGCAGCGACAGCAGGGCCAGGCCGGAATACAACCCGCGCGTGCTCTCCGGGCTGCGGGTGTAGTAACCTTGTTTGACAAGCTCCTGATACAGCGCTTCCTTGAGCGGCTTGATCTGGCGGTAGAAGCGTTCCTTGAGCAGGTTCAGGCTGACCGTCTCACCCTTGGCCAGGCCGAGCGCGACGATGACCCGCTGCTCGAAGTCCGAGAGGCGGTCGCCATAGCGCGGCCCGCGCTCGAACATCCAGTTCGCCACCGGCGGCGCGTCGGCCTCCTTCATGATGAGGATGCCACGTTTGGCGAGGTCGATGATCGTCGCGATGATGTCCTGCAGGTCGGAGCGTTCGTCGATCAGCGCGCCGGCCACGCCCGGGCTCATGTCGGGCGGGGTGTTCAGCACGTCGGCCACCTGCGGCGTGTTCGGGTCGCGGCCATTTATCAACCACAGCAGCACGATGGCCGCCGGCCCGCCCAGCAGCGTGAGCAGCGCCAGGACGAGGAAGAGCAGGTCGTTGCGCGGCTTGACCACTTCGTCATACGCGCGCTGCTTGTCGTAGGCCGCCTGCCAGGCCGGCGCGCTCCCCGTGATGATGCCGTGCGGGAATTGCACGCGCACTTCCATCTCCTGGCCGCTGCGGATGCGCTCGGTGGCCGTGGCCTTGATCACGCTCTCGCCCTGGCCCGTGATGGTCGAGGCCGGACCATAGACCGCGCCTGTGACCCCCGTCGCCCCGTTGGGCAGGCGCACGGTCACGGTCGAGTTCTGCACCGCAAACCCGTTGCGGTCGGCGAAGACGGCCGCCCAGTAGACCTGGTCGCCCTCCGGGTAGTAGCGCGTCGCGCCCCTGACCAGATAGCTCAGGACCAGGGTGCGGGTCTCGTTCTGCGCCGAGCCGTTCAGGTAGTACTTGATGCGGAACTTGCCCGTGTCCGAGGGGCCGGTCTCGACGCGCGCGCTGCGGCCGCCATCGGTCGCGGTGATGTCGCTGATGGAGGTCAGCCGCGAGCGGTCAATGTCGCGATAGCCGAAGCTGAAGGTGCCGCTGGTGAAGCGGATGACGTTTGTCTCGGTGATGCGCAAATCTCCGTTGGGCTGTACGGCGATGTCGACATCGAGGCGCGTCCACTCCAGCGTCTTGTCCTGGGCCTGGACGGCCATCAGGGGCATCCCCAGGAAGACGACGATCAGACCGACCAGAAGCGCGCGCCAGACCCCCCGGCGCATGGGGCGAAAGATGGTCTTCATCGCCGATGATTGTACGGCGAAATGGGGTGGCCTGTATTCGGGCCGCTCAACCCATGCGGCCGAATTGCTTTTCGAGTTGCCCCAGGCCGAGCTGCAGCATGGTTGGCCGACCATGCGGACAGGTGCGTGGCGACTCGCAGGCCTCGAGGTCGCGGACGAGCGCCTGCATCTCGCTCAGCGCCAGCACGCGCCCGGCCTTGATCGCCATGCGCTTGCACACCCGGCGCAGCACGCGGGACTCGATGTCGCGCTGGAGTGGGGCGTCGCCGCGTTCGAGGTCGCCGGCCAGCTCGCGCAGCGCCGCGGGCAGGTCGTCCTGCACCATCAGGGCGGGCACGGCGCGCACCAGCACGGTGTTGGTCCCAAAGCTCTCCAGGTCGAAGCCCAGGTCATGCAGCAGCGGCAGGTTCTCCTCGATCAGCCACGCGCTGTCGCTGGGCAGGGGCACGGGCAGGGGATCGAGCAGCGATTGCGAGACGACGGCCCCCAGCTCGCGCTGGGCGAGCATGCGCTCAAACAACACGCGCTCGTGCGCGGCATGCTGGTCGATCAGATACAAGCCCTCGGGACCCTCGGCAATGACGTAGGCGTTGGCGAGCTGTCCGAGGATGCGCAGCGCGGGAAGCGCGCCGGGCAGTGGCGCGGCGTCGCGCCCGGATTCGGCCTGTCGCACGGCCTCCTGCGCCTGACGGGAAATGCCCACCCGCTCCCAGGCCTCGGCCCCGCGCAGCGGCGCGGCTGCGGCCGGGCGTTCCCACAGCCGCGGCACCGGATCGCCGCCCGTCGCGCGGGGCGGCTCGATGGTCTCGTCGCTGGCGGGGCTGGCCTCCCCGGCCGGCCGGACGAGCCCGGGCAGGTCGACGGCACTCAGCACGCTGGGCGGCTCGGGCGGCGTCATCGCGGCCAGCAGCGCCTTGCGGATGGCGCGCTGGATCGCGCCAAACACGCTGTCCGGGTCGCGGAAACGCACCTCGGCCTTGGTGGGGTGCGCGTTGACGTCGACGTCCTCGGGCGGCAGACGCACCATCACGACGGCAATCGGATAACGGCCGGTCATCAGCAGCGTGTGGTAGGCCTGCACGACCGCGTAGGCCAGGCGGGTGTCCTGCACCGGCCGGCCATTGACGAAAATTTGGATCTTGCTGCGGTTGTTGTGGTCGAGCGTCGGCAGCGAGGCGTAGCCCTCCACCTGCACGGTGCCGGCCCCGGGCTCGTTGGTGAAGGGGATCAACCGTTCTGCAACGTCGGCGCCGTGGGTGTGGGGCAGGACATCGCGCAGCAGGCCGCTGCCCTGCGTCTGCAGGGTGACCCGTCCATCGTGCGTCAGCGCAAAGCGGATGCCGGGGTAGGCCAGGGCGTAGCGCGTCAGCACGCCGTCGATTTGCCCGCGCTCGGTCTGGTTGGACTTCAGGAATTTCAGCCGGGCCGGCACCCGCGCGAACAGGTTCTCGACCGTCATCGTTGTGCCGGGCGGGCGCCCGATCCGCTCGCGGGTGAGGATGCGCCCGTTGTCGATGCGCAGCAGCGTCCCGGCCGTTTCGTCGACATGACGGGTGACGCAGGTGACGGTGCTGACCGAGGCGATGCTGGCCAGCGCCTCGCCACGGAAACCCAGGGTCAGGATGTGGTTGAGCCCCTCGTCATCGGCCAGCTTGCTGGTGGCATGGTGGGTGAAGGCGAGCTCGACCTCGTCCGAAGGGATGCCGCGGCCGTTGTCGGTGATGCGCAGCAGTTTGCGCCCGCCTTCGGCGCACTCGACGCGGATCTCGCTCGCCCCGGCGTCGATGGCGTTCTCGACGAGCTCCTTGACCGCGGCGGCCGGGCGCTCCACGACCTCGCCGGCGGCGATCCGCGCAACCAGGTTTTCGGGCAGGATGTGAATGGGCATGCGCCGGGATTGTAGCCCGCCTGCTCAGGTCTGGGCGGGGCGGAAGTCCTGAAGGATGAGCTGAAGACGTTGTTCGCCATTCCACTCGTTGACGTCGAGGTGGAAGGCCAGATCGAGGTGCTCGCAGGCCGCGGCCTCGGCAGCCCGCTCGCCCATCCGCCAGCCCAGCGCCTCCCAGCTCGCCCCCCAGCCATCGCGCAGGCGCAGCTTGAGGTGCGGCGGACCCTCGCCCTCGGCGCTCTTCCCAATGCGGTCGACCGAGCCCTTGCGCGCGCCCCGCACGACCAGGGTGGGGCGCGGATTTCCGGCCCCGTGCGGTTCGAGCTGCCGCAGCTGCGTCAGGGTCCGCCAGTTGATCTCGGCCAACGGAAATTCACCATCTGCACGGATCACCCGCTCCCAGCCCTCGGTCGGGCGGGCCGCCTGCGCGAGCGCCTCCAGCCGCGCATGCAGCGCCTCGACGCGATCCGGCGTCGTCGTGAAACCGGCCGCGGCGGCATGCCCGCCGTGTCGCAGCAGCAGGTCGCGGCAGGCATCCAGCGCGGCCGTGATGTCAAAGCCCGGGATGCTGCGGCAGGAGCCGCGCACCTCGCCTTCGCTGACCGCGCACACGATGCTGGGGCGAAAGTGCTTCTCCGCCAGGCGCGCGGCCGCCAGCCCGATCACGCCCGCGTTGAAGGTGGGGTCAGCGGCGAAGGCCACGGCTCCCTCGCCGGCCAGTTCGAGGGCGCGGCGGGCCATCTCGGCCGTGAGCGTTTGCCGTTGCTCGTTGCGATGGTTCAGCGTGGTGGCCAGCTCGTCGGCCCAGATCGCGTTGTCGGTCACCAGCAGCTCGTAGGCGGCGCGCGCGCTCTCGAGCCGCCCCGCGGCATTCAGTCGAGGACCCAACGCAAAGCCGATGGCCTGCGCGTCGACCTTGCCCGGCTGAATGTGCGCCGCCTTCATCAGCGCCGAGACGCCCAGCCGCGGCCCGCGGTTGATCGCCGCCAGCCCGGCCCGCACCAGGGCGCGGTTTTCGCCCACCAGCGGGACGACATCCGCGACGGTGCCAATGGCCACCAGATCGATCAGCGCCGACTCGGCCAGCGGGGCGGGGCGGCCGGCGGCCTTGCGCGTGCGAAGCAGGCCCTGGGCGAGCCGGAAGGCGACGCCCACGCCGGCCAACGCATCAAAGCCATACGCGCCCCCGCGCTTCGGGTTGACGACGGCCAGCGCCGCGGGCAACCCGCCCAAATCGAGGTCGTGGTGGTCGGTGATGATCAGGTCGAGCCCGAGCTCTCGCGCGCGGTTGGCCTCCCGAAACGCGCGCGCGCCGCAGTCCACTGCGATCACCAGGCGCGCCCCGTTGGCAGCCAGCTCCTCCAGCGCGCGGGCGTTCAGCCCGTAGCCCTCCTCGAAACGATTCGGGATGTAGACGCTGAAGCGCGCGCCCAGCGCGTGCAGGGTGTGGTGCATCAGGGCACAGGCCGTTACGCCATCACAGTCGTAGTCGCCATACACCACGATCGGCTCGTCGGCGTCGATGGCGCCCAGGATGCGCTCGACGGCCAGCGGCAGGTCCGTCAGCGCGAAGGGGTCGACCGGCTTGCCGCCCGGCGTCGGGTCCAGCCAGGCCAACGCGGCCTCGGGCGTGGCGAAGCCGCGCGCAAACAGCGTCTGCGCAACGACGGCATCGAAGCCGGCCGCCTGCATGGCATCGAGAAAGGCGCTGTCCGCGCGCGCGGCCACCTCCCAGCGCGTCATGCCGTTTTCCCGCGCCAGATCTCGCCGGCCAGCCGCCGCCCACCGCGCAGCATCAGCCCGAGCCGGACGAGCAGGTCGAGCGGCGCGGCGGTGCTGCGCCGGTAGTGCTTGTCATAGAACAGCCACATGGCGCGCTGAAATTCATATTGCGCCTTGGGGCTGAGCCGGCTGGCCGCGCGTTTGATGTGGTGGACGATGACGTCCGGAAAATACACCACGCGATAACCGACCTTCTTCACCCGCAGACACCAATCGATGTCCTCGCCATACATGAAGAAGCGCTCATCCATGAGCCCGCACGCGCGCACGGCCTCACCGCGCACCAGCATGCACGCGCCGACGACGGAGTCGACATCGGCCTGCGCGTCCTCGGGCAGATACGTCATGTTGTAGCGCCCGAAACGCGGGCTGCGCGGGAAGAGCTTGCTCAGCCCGCTCAGGCGATAGAACGCGGCGGCCGGCGTGGGGAAGCCGCGCCGGCAGGCCTTGTCCAACGTTCCGTCCATCAACAGCAGCCGCGGCCCGGTCACGCCGACATCGGGGTGTGCATCGGTGAAGGCCACCAGACCGGCCAGCGCGCCGGCCGGCACCACGGTGTCCGGGTTAAGCAGCAGGATATGGCGGGCGTTGCCGGCGTCGGGCCAGCCGGCCGCGCGCAGGCCCAGGTTGTTGCCGGCCGAGAATCCGCCGTTGACCGGGCTCCGCACCAGGCGCACATCGGGGAAGGCCTCCGCGACGGCGTCAGCGCTGCCATCGGTCGAGGCGTTGTCGACGACACAGGTCTCGAAGCGCAGGCCGCGTTGCTCGCGCAGCGAGGCCAGGCACGCGAGCAGCAGCTCCCGCGTGTTGTAGTTCAGGATGACGACATACAGGTCGAGCAGGTCGGGGTCGGCCATGGTTTGGGGCGCGAATCGGTCGCGCACGTGTTTGCGATTCTAGTCCGCCAGGCCCTCGCCGATCCAGATCGTGTCATACACGTCGGCGCCCTCCGGCGTGCGGATGGCCAGCGCTTCGAGCACACGCCGCTGCACCCGCGGGATGGGCGGCAGGGCATCCAACCCGTGCCAGGCCATCGCCGAGACCTCGCCCGTCGGCGTGAACTGTCCGCCGATCACGCGGGCTGCGACGATGAACTCGTACTTCGGGCGGTCGCGCGTCACGCCGATCACCAGCACGCGCTCTGCCTTGACGCGAAGGCCGGATTCCTCGCGCACCTCGCGTTCGAGCGCTTCGAGGGGCGTCTCGCCGCCTTTCATCCAGCCGCCGGGCAGCCCCCAGGGCGCGCGGCGATAGGTGTGCGAGAAGAGCAGCACCTCTCCGGCCTCGTTGCGGATGACACCGACGACGCCCATTAGAAAGTGCGTGTTGACGACGCGCGCGGCATGCCAGAAGACGGAGGCCGGGATGCCCGTTCGGCGCAGCACCGCATACACCGGTCGAAGTAGATCGTCCAGCGTCATCGCGCCTCCACCCGGTAGAGCGGCACGCGGCGGTTCTCGCTGCCGCCGCCGGGCAGGAAGTAGTAGGGCAGGTCCAGGGCGGCCACCTCGCGCAGGGTGTAGCGCGCCCGCAACGCCGCCAGCGCCGGTTGCAGCTCGTTGCTCTCATCGAGGATGAAGAACGGCACCTTCTCGCGCTGCAGGGCTTCAGCAAACGCTGTGAGTTGATCTGCCGTCCAGCTGGCGGGCCGGACCGCCTGGCGCTGCGCGTACAGGTCGATGGCGCCACTGTTGAGCGACCCGGCGATGACGGCGTCGGCCGGCGTCAGCGCACGGATCGTGTCAAACGAAGCACGCTGGGCGGGGACGAGATGGCCAAAGGCGCTGAACCCGCGCGTGAGCGGCAGTTGCAGGGTCTCGATGCCGCGGTAGGCCAGCCCGTAGGCCAGCACGAACAGCCCGGCGAAGGCGGCCAACGCCGGCACCCGCGCGCTGCGCAGGCGTCCGGCCAGCCATCCCGCGCCGAGCGCGGCCGCAAGCGCGCCAAGCGGAAAGATCGAGAGCAGGTCGCGCTGGCGCAGATACGCATACGCAAGGTGAAAGCCCAGCACGGGCAGGGCGTAGGCCGTCAGCACCAGCGCCGCCGGTCGCCGCGCCCGCCACAGCCAGACCGCGCCGATGACGATGAGTGGGAGAAGCAGGCCGAACTCGCGATACCAGACCAGCTCGCTGAAGAGGCGCGCGGCGGTGGCCGGCATTCCGCCCAACGAAAAATGCTTCAGCTCGTCCGAGCCCGTTGCGAACGGGCTGCCAAATGCGGTGGCGTGGTAGAGCAGCACCGGTAGCGCCGCCAGCGCCGCGCCGACGCCCGCCGCGAACACGCCGCGCAGCGCGCCGCGCCGGTCCGCCGCCCGCCACGCAACGGCCAGCGCCACGGCCGGCGCGATCAGAACCTGGGTGTAGCGCACATCAAAGGCGATCCCCACGCACAGCCCGGCCAGCAGCGCGGCCGGCCAGCCGCGCCCGCGTAGCGCGACGACCAGCGCGAGCAGCGAAAACGCCTGCGCGGCCAGATCGGCCATTGGGATGAGCTGCCACTCCACCTGCTGATACGAAAGCGCGGTGAGCACAACGGCCAAGCCTGTCATCCAGACGCCCGGTGCGCCTGGCGGCCCAACCGTGCGCGCGAGCGCCGCGACGACGAGCAGCGCCAGCAGCCCAAACAGCGGTGTGATGGCATACAGCCCACCCTCACCGGCCAGCGCATACGCGGCCCCGGTGAAGGCTGCGTAGCCCGGCGGCCACACGGTCGTGGACTCGCGCCCGGCATCCGTCGGCTCGCGGTAGCCGATGTGGGGGATGGGCTCGGATGGAATCCCAAGTTCATACGTCAGGCGCATGAGCGGGAAGCGGTGATAGACCGTCCCGCGAGTGGCCAGGTCGACGCCCATCTGCGCATAGGCATACGGATCGCTGCCCGACACGCCGCGCGCCGCCAGCGTCGCGCCCAGCCAGACCGTCCACCCCAGCGCGGCTGCGATGGCCAGGCTGCCCAGCACGTTCGCGGCCCGCTGCCGCAGGGCGACCCGCAGCACAACCAATAACGCATAGCCGCACGCCACCCAGGTGGCCAGCGGCAGGTTGAGGACGCTCTCCCAGGGCTGGGGCAGGGCGGTCCCGCTGCCCCCCAGCGCCCCGAGCGCCGCCCGTGCGATGGCGACCCCCTCTGCGGCGAGGAGCGGGGTGAGCGCGGCCGGCGCCGCCCGCCGTAGCCCAAGCACGCCGAGCCCGAGCACCAGCGCGACCACGACCCCGGCATACCAGGCCGGGAGGCGAATGGCGACAAAGCAGGCCGCCAGGGCGAGCGCATGCGCGAGCGACCACAGCACCGCGATATCGATGCGCCACGGGCGTGGCACCACGGTGCGAAAGGCCGCGACATTGGCGCAGGCCGCGGGCAGGCCGGCGCGCAGCGCCTCGCGCGCGGCGTCGATGACCAGGCCCGCGGCGACCAGGCCCGCGCCGATCAGCCAGCCCAGGCGCCAACCCAGCACGGGCACGGCCAACAGGCGCCCGACCGCAACCGCGGCGATCAGTGCGCCACCCACGATCAGGCTGAGGCGCTTCCCGCG
>JAIBCK010000081.1 GCA_019694215.1 Thermoflexales bacterium | reverse complement strand
GCGGCCACACCAAGCCGCCACATGCCGTGTAGGGGCGCATGGACATGCGCCCCCAACGCAACCGGCGCGAATTGGGGCAACACCGCGGGCGCATCGCCGGCCGCGCCGTCGGTCGTCGCGGTGCCGAGGTTTGCGCGGGCCGAATTCGGGGCGCATGTCCATGCGCCCCTACGGGTGTCAACGCGCATCATCCGCGGCCGGCCGCTCGTCGTCTGCTAGAATCCATCTGCGACAGCTCCGTCGCAGTTATGTCACCAGGAGAGAGTGCAAAGGATGACCGATTCCAATCCGCAGCCAGGCACAACGGGCAGCAACAGACCCACGCAAGGCCCTTCAACACCCGTGATCGATCGCTTGCCGCGAGGCGCGCGACCCATCCCCAGACCCGGGCAGGCGCCCCGAGGGGGTCGGCCCGTTTCGCGTCCCGCAGCTGCGCCAACGGTGCGCATGCCACCGGTTTCTGCGTCCCGCACGGCTGCGCCGCGCCCACCGCGGAAGCCATTGAACCTGCGTGCGCTGCTCATTCCGGCCGGCGTGCTTGCCGGCCTGCTCATCGTCGGACTGGTCGGCTTCTTTGTCATCCGCACATTGAGCAACAATGGCTGCGAGAGTTTCTCCACGGCACGAAGCACGGTCACGTTGGATGGCCTGACCATTGGCGTGCGGCCTGATGCGCTGAACGGCAACTTCGGCGTCAAGCTCAACAAGATCCCGCTCAACGAGTTCAGCGCGGGGTCCAGCAATGCCGATGCCAAGGCCGCTGCGGCCGCGCTCCCGGCGGCGCTCAAGCCCGTCAGCGCCTTCTACAACATCAGCACCTGCAACACGGCGCCGAAGGCGGCCACGCTGCGCCTGAACCTGCCCGCCGATGTGACCCCCAGCGATACCCTGGACCTGTATGCCTGGGATCCGACCGCGCGCGCCTGGCGTTGGGTCGGCGGCGGCGTCGAGGACCTGACCAAGTCGGTTGTCGCGCAGGTGAGCAGCGTGCCGCCCAGCCTCGTGCTGGTGCAGACGACGGGCTCCGGCCCGGCCCTCGGCGTTGAAGTGCCGGCCGGCCCGGCCCCCGCCGTGCCTGCCTTCGCGACCGAAGCCTATCCCTACGGCCTGATGCTGGGGGAGCAGGGCACGCTGAACGGAGACCGCAGCCTGGTCGCCGCGGCCGTGGCAGGCGCAAAAGCATTCCCCGTTGTGCGGAACTACAACGACAAGGGCGAGATCAGCGCCGGGGCGCTCAAGGACCTGCTTGGCAGTGATGCCGTGCGCGACGCGAACGTGCGCAACATCGTCTCGCTTGTTGAAACCGGCGGCTATGTCGGCGCTGAAGTCGACTTCCGCGGCATCGATGTCGCGAATCGCGACAAGTTCTCCGCATACGTGAATGCGCTGGCGACGGCACTGCATAGCAAGAACAAACAGCTTGCGGTGGTCATCCCGGCACCCGAGCGCACCGCCAGCGTCGATCCCGCCACGATGTGGAACGCGGGCGGCTATGACGCGAGCGCGCTGTCGCAGAACGCCGACATCGTCAGCGTCGACCTCAGCCTGAGCCCGGGCGCACTCTCCCGCGAGGCGCTCGCACCCTTCATGGACTGGGCGATTGGGCGCATCAACCGCGCCAAACTGCAGATCATCATGCCGCTTGGCTCGATGCGCATCGCCGCGAACGGCAGCGTGACGCCGATCTCGCAGGAGGAGGCGCTGGCACCGCTCGGCACATTTGCGCCCGATCAGGCGATCAATGGCCCGGTCAAGGCCGGGACCAAGGTCGTCTTCCGCCTGAGTGGCGGCATTGACCCTGCCACGGTGCTGTTCGACGCGGCCAGCCAGACCTACCGCTACGCGATGACGGATGCCGCGGGCAAGACGCAGGTCGTCTACGTCGCGACGCCGTCGACGCTCGCGCAGCGCCTGAATTCGCTGTCCGGCTACAACCTGCGCGGCGTGACCATGCGCGGCGGCGTGCAATACGCGGATGCCGCCATTGTCTCTGCGCTCAATGCGTATCAGAAGCAGGCCCAGTCACCGGCCGCGACGGGCGACCTCGTGGTGGCCTTCTCAGTCAAGGCGCCGGATGGCTCAGTCATCCCGGCCCGCGCCGACCTGAGCAACCCGGTCTTCGAGTGGACGGCGCCCGAGAAGGCCGGCGCGTATGCCATTGGCAGCGCGATCGAGACCGGCGGAAGTGCCATCGGCCGCGGCGGGGTGACGGTCGAGGTGGCCGCCGCGCCGACGCCGACGCCGGGTCCAACGGCCACAGTCTACGTGACACCGCGCCCGATCCCAACGCGCGATCCCAACGCGCCGACCGATGTGCCGCGCCCGACGGCGACGCCCAAGCCCACGGCCGTGCCGGCCGCGCCGACCGGCGGCGGGATGACGGGCTTCGGCATCGGCGCGCACGTCAAGACGGATAACAACCTGGGGGGCTATCTGCCTCAGATGGCGTCGATCGGCATGACCTGGGCCAAGGTTCAGATCGTCATGCCCGGCGGCGCGCCCGACATCGGCGGGCTCAAGGCGCAGCTCAACGCCAGCGGCGTCAAGATGCTGGTCGGCGCGATCGGCAACCGCGCCCGCGCCAGCGACACGAACTACCATAAGGAATTCGCGGCAGCGCTGGCCAGCCTGGCCCGCCAGGGCGTCGAGGCGATCGAGGTTTGGAACGAGCCCAACCTCGACCGTGAGTATGGCGGCAGCTACGTCAATCCCGAGAACTACGCCAACATGCTGCGCGAGGCCTATATCGCCATCAAGGCGGCCAACCCGAACACCATCGTGATCGGGGGCGCGGCCGCGCCGACTGGCTACTTTGGCGGCAACTGCACCAACATCGGTTGCGACGACCTGCCCTTCCTGCAGCGCGTGGCCGCCGCTGGTGGCACCAGCTACATGGACTGCCAGGGCGCGCACTTCAACGGCAGCCCGCACCCGCCGTCGATGACGACGGGCGGCAACCCGGGCGGGCACTACTCCTGGTATTTCTACGGAACGTTGGACACGACCTTCGCTGCCATTGGCGGCAAGAAGCCCGTCTGCTTCACCGAGCTGGGCTACGTCACCCTGCAGGACATTGGCCGGCCCATGCCGCCGGGCTTTGAGTGGGGCGCCAGCATCACCCTGCAGAACCAGGCCGACTGGATCGCGGATGCGATCAACCGCGCCCGCGCCAGCGGAAAGGTGCGGCTGGTCATCGTGTGGAACGCCAACTTCCACAACTTTGACGGCAACGACCCGCAGGTGGGTTTCTCGATCTTCCGCCCGAGCGGGCAGTGCCCGGCCTGCGCCACGATTCGCGCGGTCATGGGCCGCTAGGGGAAACGCACAACGATGAGCCGATATCGCTTCTCCCAGGACATCGAACGTGAACGGCGTGCGCGCACGCGCCGCGTCGTGCTGGGGGCCATCCTCTCGGCGGTGCTTCTGCTGGGCGGCGTCGGGCTGTTCATCCTGGGGCTGAATGCGCTGACTGGCAACCGCGGCATCGCGGCGACCGCGACACCCTTTGTGCCCGTTGTGCGTTATCTCACCCCCGGTGCGCCGACGGTGATCAACCCGACCGGTGCGGCGGGTGCGCCCAAGCCCACCACAGCGGCTCCCGCCCCGACGCTCGCCGTTGGGGGCGCGCCCGACCCGGACGGACAGGTGGCGGGCATCAAGGACTTCACCTGCCCGGCCCCGCGTTCGGCACCGGCCAAGTTCGGGTATGGCATCCAGAGCAACTGGCCGGTCGGGGACATCGGCAGCTGGAACAGCGTGATGGCCGACAAGCTCAAGCTGACCTGGACCAAGGCCCAGGTGCGCTGGAAGCTGTATGAGCCCGAGCGCGGCAAGATCGACGCCTACCAGTGGCAGATCCTGGACGCCTTCGTCGGCGATGCGAACAAGAAGGGGCTCAACATCCTGTTTGGCGTCATCGATGCGCCCAACTATCTGCGCACCGCGCTGGATGGCGGCAATGCCGGCCCGCCGGATGACTTCAACGAGGCCGCGCGCTTCTTCAAGAGGATCACCGCGCGCTACAAGGGCTGCGTGCAGGCGCTCGAGGTGTGGAACGAGATGAACCTCGACCGCGAATGGCAGACCCCGCGCGCAAAGATCGTCGGGTCGGAGTATGTGACCTTTCTCAAGGCTGTCGTGCCAGCCATCCGCGCCAAGGACCCGAGCATGATGGTGGTGATGGGCGCGCTTTCTCCGGTGGGGGCGACGGTCGAAGGCAAATACACCGACGACTTTGTCTACATGGATCAGTTCGTCGCGGCGGGTGGCCCGGCGCTGGTCGATTGTGTCGGCGTGCACCTGAACGGGTTCAACCTCCCGCCCGACAAGGCCTGGGACTCCGGCTACAACGATACAACGGCGAAGTTCCGCGGGCCGTTTGACAACCCCAACCATTCGTGGTCGTTCATCAGCACCATCAAGGGCTACCGCGAGCGCACCAACAAGCCGATGTGCGTGACCGAGTTTGGCTGGGCGTCGATGGATGGCCTGGGCCTGACCGGCGATCCTCCCGGTTTCGGGTTTGCCCTGGACAACACGGAGCAGGAGCAGGCCAACTGGATCGTGCAGGGCTTTGGCATTTTGCGCGACCTGGGCTATGTCCGCTTTGGCATCGTCTTCAACCTGGATTACAGCCAGAAGATTGGCCAGAAAGCGAATGAGCCCGGTGGTGATCCAGCGCTTTACAGCGTGCTGCGGCCAAACGGGAGCACACGCCCCGCCTTTGATGCCATCGAGCGGATGGACAAGAACGTGCCCTGATACGGGCCAAGGCATGGCATGACGTTGGTCCGTTTTGCGCGCCGCCTTGCGGCCGCGGCTGCCATGCTGTCCACCCTCAGTGCGTGTACGCTGTCCGTTGGGCCCGAGCCGACCCGGCCCGCGCTCGCGGCGACCTTTACGCCGCGACCGGCTGAAGCTGCCGCGACGGGCCGCGTGGCGGGCGTGCCAGACTTCACCTGCCGCAATCCGCGTCCGCCATCGGCCGGTTTCGGGTATGGCATTCAGACCCAGTGGGGCGTGGGCGAGGTCGCCTACTGGAACAACGTCATCGCGCACAAGCTCACGCTGAACTGGGTCAAAGCCCAGGTGCGCTGGCGCGAATTCGAGCCCGCGCCGGGCGTGTACTCCGAGGCCCTCTTTGCGCGCCTGGACCTGTGGCTCGACGACGCCAACGACCGGGGCCTGAACATCCTGCTGTCCGTCGTCGATGCGCCGGCCTTCTACCGCTCGACGGCCGACCCTGCGCACCCGGAGCAGCTCGGCCCGCCCGACGATGTTCGTGAGGCGGTGCGCTTCTTTCAGCTGCTGGCGCGTCGCTATCGGGGCTGCATCCAGGCCATCGAGGTGTGGAACGAGAGCAACCTCACCCGTGAGTGGACGACGGCGCAGACACTTGCGCGGGGTGGGCCGGATGCCGCGGAGTTCGGTCGCTTTCTGCAGGTGATTGGGCCGGCCATCGAGGCGATCGATCCGAAGATCCTTATCGTGGCGGGCGGGCTCTCGCCAACCGGCGTGAACGGGCCGGGCGCGCGCGACGACCAGCTCTACCTGCGCGAGCTCGTCGCGAGCGGCGGGTTGAGCGCCGTCGACTGCATTGGTGCGCATCTGAACGGCTTCAACGTGCCGCCGGACAAGCGTGCGGAGGACGGATTCAACGACCCAAGCGCCCGTTTTCGCGGCCCGTTCGAGAACCCGCATCCCTCCTGGTATTTCCGCAGCACGCTCGAGGCCTACGCGCAGATCACCCAGATGCCGCTGTGCGTGACCGAGTTTGGCTGGCCGTCGATGGAGGGCCTGGGCGTCGCCGGGGCGCCGCCCGGGTTCGAGTTTGCGTTGGACAACAGCGAGGCGGAGCAGGCAGCCTGGATCGTCGCCGGCTTTGAGCGCATGCACGATTCGGGCGCCGTGCGCTTTGCCATTGTCTTCAACCTGGACTACCTCGTGAAGTCCGGTCAGCGCCCGGATGCCGACAGCGCCGCGCCCTACAGCCTGCTGCGTCCGGGCGGCATCCCACGCAAGGCGATGGATGCCGTCGAGGCCCTGCCCAAACGGCCGTAGGGCCGCTTCGGTCCGTCGGAAGGGGGCGGGAAAACCGCCCCCGTGTGATAAACTGCCGCCTCATCATCGTGGGTCAGCAATGCTCGTCGGTCGTTGCCGGAGGGCTTGAACTGGCCCGCGCGTCATTCAAGGGATTAGAAACGGATGCTGTTTCCAACCATCACGCAAGACGCTCAGCTCATTGGCGAACTCTACAACTTCGTCTTCGTCTTTGCCGTCCTTATCTTTTTGCTGGTCGAAGGCCTGCTGATCTGGACGGCCTACAAGTACCGCCGTCGCGCTGCAGGTGAGGCGCCGGTTCAGGTGCACGGCAACAATTTGGCCGAGCTCACCTGGACGGTGCTCCCCGGCGTGCTGATCGCGATGATCTTTGGCCTGACCGTTGACACGATGTCCAAGCTGACCGCGGCAGGCTCGATCAACAACCCCATCGCGCACGTCCATGCGATCGGGGATCGCGAGGCGCAGGCGCGCGTTGAGCGCGCGCAGAAGGTCGACCTCGTGGTCGAGGTGACGGGGAAGCAGTGGTTCTGGGCCTATGACTACACCGATTACGATGGTCTGGGCGCCTTTGGCCTGAGCAGCGGCGTCGGTGACGAGCTCGTCATCCCGGCCGGCAAGAACATCCGGCTGGACATGACCTCCGACAATGTCATCCACGCATGGTGGGTGCCTTCGTTGGGTGGCATGCGCTACGTCAATCCGGGCGACCGCTCCTACATCTGGTTCAATGTCCCAGACACCGGCAAAGAGCAGGTCTTTCTCGGCCAATGCAACGTCTTCTGCGGCAAGGACCATGCGCTGATGGTGGCCAAGGTGCGTGTGCTGCCCGAGGTGCAGTTCCGGGCCTGGTATTCGGCAACGGCCACGGCGCGCAACCAGCCGCCGGACTTCACCAAGGGCGACGCGGCGCGTGGCAAGGAGATCTTCACCACGGGCGTGTGCGCCAGCTGCCACACCGTCGCCGGGACCAAGGCGCAGGGCAAGGTTGCGCCGCGCGAGATGACGACCTTCGCCAGCCTGCCGACCATCGCCCAGCTCCCGGCCTCCGATCCCAAGGCGACGATCAACACCCAAAATCTGTATGCATGGTTGAAGAATCCGGCGGCTGTCAAGCCAGGCACTGCCATGCCGAACAACAAGCTGTCGAACCGTGACGCGGTCGATCTGGTCACTTATCTTCTGACCCTGAAATAGCGAGGGGGTAATCACATGGCAAGCATTCCTGTTCCCGTGACGCGGCGCGGCAGCGCCCTCGGCGGCCTGATCGATATCCTGACCACCGTCGACCACAAGAAGATCGGTCTGGTCTACATCGTCTCGTCGTTCATCTTCTTCATCCTGTCTGGTCTTCTGGCGTTGGGCATCCGCACCCAGCTGGCGGTGCCGAACAACACCTTCCTGCCGCCCGAGGCCTACAACATGGTCTTCACCATGCACGGGACGGGGATGATCTTCCTGTTCGTCATCCCGATCCTGACCGGTGGCTTTGGCAACTACCTGGTGCCGCTGCAGATCGGCGCGCGCGACATGGCCTTCCCGCGCATGAATGCCTTCAGCCTGTGGATGTTCATCTTCGCGGCCATCCTGATCATGACCGGTGTGACGCTGGCCGTGGTGGGCTATACCGCGCAGATCCCCTCGTTGACCCAGTTCTCGTCGTCGGCGGCGTGGACGGCCTACGTGCCGCTGTCGAGCAAGCAGTTCTCGCCACAGATTGGCATGGACCTGTGGGTGCTGGGTGTCATTGCGTTGGGCATTTCGTCCACGCTGGGCGCGGTCAACTTTCTGGTGACCATCTACGCCATGCGCGCGCCCGGGATGACCGCGTGGCGCATGCCGATGTTCACCTGGTCGATGACCGTGACTGCGGCGATGATCCTGGTGGCCACGCCGGTGCTGACCGCGGCGATGATCATGCTGATCGCGGATCGCCAGTTTGGCACGCAGTTCTTCAGCACCAGCAACGCCCGCCTGTGGCAACACATGTTCTGGTTCTACTCGCACCCGGCCGTCTACATCATGGTTGTGCCGGCGATGGGCATGCTCTCCGAGATCCTGCCCGTCTTCTCGCGCAAGCCGATCTTCGGGCCGAAGGTGATCATCCTCTCGACCGTCGCCATTGGCGTGCTCGGCTTCACGACCTGGGCGCACCACATGTTCGTCAGCGGCATTTCGCCGGAAGTGGAGCGCTTCTTCATGTTCACCACGATGGTGATCGCCGTCCCGACCGGCGTGAAGATCTTCAACTGGATCGCCACGATGTGGGGCGGCTCGCTCAACTTCAAGACGCCGCTGCTGATGGGGTTTGGCTTCCTGTCGACGTTCGTCGTCGGCGGCATCACGGGCGTGGTGCAGGGCGCGATTCCGCTGGATGCCGAAGTGCACAACTCATACTGGGTGGTCGCGCACTTCCACTACGTGCTGTTTGGCGGCTCGGTGTTTGGCATCTTCGGTGGCCTGTACTACTGGATGCCCAAGTTCACCGGCAAGATGCTGGATGAGAAGCTCGGCAAGCTGCACTTCTGGACGATGTTCGTCGGCTTCAACCTGACCTTCTTCCCGATGCACATTCTCGGGTTGATGGGCATGCCGCGCCGCATTGCCGTGTACCCCGATGGCCGCGGCTGGGAAGTCTCGAACCTGGTCGCGACGATTGGCGCGTTCATGATCGCGTTGTCCGTGCTGATCTTCATCATCAACTACCTCGGGCTGGCCCGTCGACCCAAGGCGCCGGAAAATCCCTTCGAAGGGAACACCCTCGAGTGGGCGACCGATTCCCCGCCGGCCGAGTACAACTTCAAGAAGATCCCGGTTGTGACGAGCGCGCGCCCGTTGTGGGAGGCCCGCACCGGGCAGAAGGACATCGAGCACTGACGCTCGGGCGATGAACTACGATCTGCCCGTGGCGGTGTCCACACGGGGATTGCGCCAGACGCTGGCCGACGCCATCGCGTTGACCAAGCCGAAAGTGGTGGCCTTGTTGCTGCTCACCACGGCCGCGGCCATGTTTGTCACGCCGAAGGGCATGCCGTCATTCGGGTTGGTCGTCGTTACGATGCTCGGCGGCTACCTCATGGCCGGCGGTGCGAACGCCGTGAACATGGCCTATGACGCTGACATCGACAAGGTGCTGAGCGGGCGGACGCGCCTGCGTCCGACGGCCGCGGGTCGGGTTTCGCCCGGCGCGGCGCTCGCGTTTGGGCTGGTGCTTGCGGCCCTTGCGTTTGGCATCCTGGCCGTCTTCGTCAACGTGCTGACGGCGGCGCTGGCGCTGGTCGGCTTCGTCTACTACGCTGTGCTCTACACCATGGTGCTCAAGCGCAGCACCCCGCACAATATCGTCATCGGTGGGGGCGCAGGTGCAGTCCCTGCGTTGGTCGGTTGGGCGGCCATGATGAACGGCCTCGACCTGACCGCCTTCGCGCTGTTCGCCATCGTCTTCATGTGGACGCCGCCGCACTTCTGGGCGCTGGCGCTGATGCAGACGCGCAACTACGCCGCTGCGCATGTGCCGATGCTGCCTGTGGTGGCCGGGGAGAGCGAAACGCAGCGCCAGATCTGGGTCTACACCCTGATCATGCTGGCGGTCACGCTCGTGCCGGTGGCGTTCGGGATGTTCGGCCTGGTGTATCTCGCCGGGGCCGTTCTGGCCGGGGCTGTCTTTGTCTGGCGCGCCTGGCGCGTGCGCGTGGATCACACCCGCGAGGCGGCGCTCAAACTGTATCTGTATTCCATGGCCTATCTCGCCCTGCTGTTCGGCGCGATGGTCGTGGATGGCATTGCCTCGCGCGCGCTGGCGGGGTAGGGGCTGGAAGCATGATTCCGGAAGCCAGGAAGAAACAAGCATACTGGGTTGTCGCAGCCTGCTTCGCACTGATCGCCGTCGGCGTCGTGATGGGGCTGGTTTGGGTCAATCTGTACACGGTTCGATAATCAAGAGGTTGTCATGGATACCAAACCCGCATCTGTTGCTGAAGCCGTGGACAACGAGGAAGAGCACATTCACATGCCGTCGCCGAGCTGGTCGCCGATCATCCTCGCGCTTGGGATGACGCTGGTGATCTTTGGCGTGTCGCTGGCCAGTGCCATCTTCCTGCCGTTGGGCGCTGTCATCACCCTGATCGGGCTGGGCAGC
Source organism: Thermoflexales bacterium (assembly GCA_019694215.1). Classification (GTDB taxonomy): domain Bacteria; phylum Chloroflexota; class Anaerolineae; order J036; family Brachytrichaceae; genus Brachythrix. Next base: position 3,576 of record JAIBCK010000081.1, on the reverse strand, counting down.
TGGATCTACGACGAGATCCGCAATGCCTCCGCCCAGAGCCACGGGCACTGATCATGAACGTACGGCTTCGAACCTCCTCGCGTGAGGGGATGCCGTTTCGAGCCCGCGCCAACACCGGCCTGCTGGGCGCGGCGGCGCTGATTGTCGCCGAGAGCATGTTCTTTCTCGGCGTGCTGTCGGCGTGGTACTACCTGCAGGTCATCAGCCTGGGCAACTGGCCGCCTGCGGCGCTTCGGCCGCGCACGTTCACGCTCCCGCTGATCAACACGGCGATCATCCTCGTCAGCACCCTGGCCCTGTTCTGGGGCGAGCGCGGGATCGCGGCCGGCAACAAGCGCCGCCTGACGATCGGCGTGGCCGTCGCGGCGGCGACCGGATTGCTGTTCATGGCCATGCAGACGGTCGAGTTCAGCGGGCTGGGCTTTCGGGCTACCGGGAGTGCCTATGGCTCGATGTTCTTCGCGCTGCTGGTCTTTCACCTGCTGCGCGTGTTTGTCGGCGTGGCGTGGATGGCCGTTGTGCTAATCCGCTCGTTGATGGGGCAGTTCGATCAGAAGCGCCGCACGGTGGTGCAGGCGTGCGCGATGTACTGGTATTTCATCACCGTCATCTGGCTGATCGTGTTCGCCGTGCTGTATCTGTTGTAGGCGCGCCATGACCCCGCGGCGGGCTGTCATCTTCGTTGCCATTGCGCTGATCATGGCCGGCGTCTTTGTCGGTGTCGCTGCGCTGCTCGCGCGCATGACGGCGCTGGCGGTGCCACCCCCGCCGGTGTATCGCGTCACGGATGTCATGCTGACGTTGGACGCGCAGGGGCTGGGTGCCCAGACTCTGGATGGCACGGTGCTGACGGTGCGCGTGCAGCCCTGGCCGCCGCGGGCCGGCGCGCCGGTGACGGCGACGCTGGTGGCCATTGGTCCGGATGGCACGCTCCCGGTCTTCCCGGCGGCGCTGCGGGTGACCGAGGCGGGGCAGGGTGCCGGCCCGCCGCAGCCGATGCAGCGGCGCGAGAGTGGCGAGTATTTCGTGGCGGGGGCGTTGTTCCCGCGTCCGGGCGCGTGGGTGCTGACGCTCGAGGCGCCGCTGCGCGACGTCTATGGCCCCGACGCCGACTACGCCGTGCCGGTCGCCGTGACCGTGAGGGAGTGAGGGGAGGGGGTGGCGGACGCCTGATATCCGGGCCGGTCGTTCAGGTTGCTGCCGAGCGATTCGCCAGCCAGGCAGCGATCTCGGTCAACCTCTCGACTTCGCCAAGTCGCGTCCATATCGCGAGGCTCTTGTTCGCGTCGGTCAGCGCCTGCTCGGGTCGTTGATGCGCGTCGTTGAACTTGGCCCGTTCGAAGAGCGTGGCTGCTTGATCGCCCTCCAGACCGTCGCTGATGGCCGTTTGCAGGGCTTCCTCAAAGTGCCGCTCGGCCTCTGCAGTGTGACCCCGTTGATGGGCTAGTTTCCCGAGTGCGCGTCGGACCTCTGAAATACTGCGGTGGGAGCCCGTCTGCTCAGCCACGGTCAGCGCTGACCGAAACTGGAATTCTGCTTCGTCGTAGGCGCCGCATGCAATGGCCGCGCCACCCCAATCCATCCGCGTACGGAAAACGCGATGTGTGAATCCGTGGCGTTGGGAAATCTTGACGCCTTCATCGAAGTAGGTTGCGGCCTTGATGAAGTCCCCACGCTCGGCCATGCGATTGCCCAGGTTGCCAAGAATCACTGCCGTGATCAGGTGGAAGTCATTTCGGCGGCCGATTTCGAGCGCCCGTTGATATAGCACGTCAGCACCATCGTTGTCACCGCGAGCGACCGCACTGACGCCCTGGCTGTTGAGACCATCCGCGACCACGTCATGCTCCCCAATCTTCTCGCCAATCTCAATCGCGGTAGAAAAGTGCTCGTCTGCTTCTGTCAGTCGTTGCATGTCCTGCAGCACATATCCGAGTAGCAGCAAGGTGTTGGCCTGTTTCGAAATGCTGCCCAGGGCCTCAAACCGGCGTATCGCTTCTCGTAGCCACGTCTCGGCTTCGCGGCGATCACCCAAGCGCAGTCGAATGAAGTTCCCGATGTGCATCGCGCTCGTGGCCATTCCTGCTTCATCCCCAATGCTCCTGCACAACTCATATGCCTCACGCTCCAGCAGAAGACCGCGCGAAAACTGGCCACGGACGACGAAGAAGCGATAGAGTAGGGAGACTAATGGAGAAAACAGTTTGAACTGGTGTCTACGAGCGAGATCTGTCGCGTGCAGGATATTGGAAAGGTCACGGTCCAAAACGGGAAACTTCCCCACATTTTCCCTTGCAAAACCTGTGTAGTGCTCGATGAGCCTGACCGGTGCGTCCGTATCCCGCTCAAGGCGAGACGCGAAGTCTGCGATGGTTTGATGGATTGTGAGGCGATCGTCACCGGCGACTTCAAGCAGACCAGAATCAATCAAGCGGTCTATTGAGTCCATCGAGCAACCGCCAACGGCACATCCGGCGGCCCGGGAGAATGTGTCCGGCTTGGGGGTATGTATCGCCATGGCGACCAGCATGCGGCGTTCTGCCTCGGACAGCGTCTCGAAGCTGAGCGCGATGACTGCGTCGAGCGAGACGACCGTCCTTGCGGAGAGACTCGGGGGTCTTTCAAGCGGTGACATGGGCTGACCTGGCCCCAGCCCGATCCCGGCCTCCAGCTGGGAAATCAACTCCTGGACGGGAGCCTTGGTTCCGGTGTCAGCCATTTTCCAGGCTGCCCGCGCGGCGAGGGAGACCGCCAGAGGAAGGCCACCGACAATGGCGATCAGCCGCCGTGTTTCCGCAGGTTCGGCCTTGGCGACCTGGCTGGCGATTGCGCTGAACAGTCGCAAGCCATTCGCCGGACTGAGCTCCTCGACTGTGACGACGTTGTTCATCGCAAAGTCGTGCGCGATCCCAGCGAAGCGTGTCGTCAGGACGTGGGCGCACCTGGGACCTCCCAGGCGAAAGGCGAGTGCCGCTTCTGCTGACCATGCGTCATCCACAATGAGGAGCATCCGGCGGGTGCCGATTCGATCATGCAGGGCCTGAATCTGGGCTGTTTGGTTCGGGAGATGTTCGAAACGCGCGATGTCCATCCCAAGAGCGCTGGCCCATCGCCTTAGGCCGTCCGTCAGGTCGGGACTGCGACCAAGGCCCACCCAAAGCACCCCATCGACAAAGTAGGAATGCGTTTCGGCTGAATGAGCGAGTGCCGCTGCCAGCGTGGTTTTTCCAGCGCCCGGCAATCCGCGCACTGCGGTGATGGCCGTCGCGGTGGTGCTGCGGGCCATGCCTAGGAGCGTGCGCAACGCTTCGTCACGGCCGAAGATCGGTTGGGTCGGCAAGGGTGGCGCAAGGAACGGAACTGGCGAATCCGGGCGGCTTGGTGTGCTCGCGGCATGGGTAGGCGTGACGGCAAATAGCTCGAGTTTCAGGCTGTTTGCGAGATTGGCTTGTAATGCACCCCTCAAATTGGAGCGCCAGCTAAGAGAGAAAATAGCCGGTGACTCACATGATCAACACGACGAGACGCAAGTACACGGCCGAGTTCAAGGCCGGCATTGTTCTTGAGATTCTGAGC
>JAIBCK010000080.1 GCA_019694215.1 Thermoflexales bacterium | reverse complement strand
GGCGATGGCCACCAGACGCGGCACGGCCGGGGGCGGGTAGACCATGTAGGGCAGCTTCTTGAGCGCGTTCGTGTGGGCCTTGCCCATGAAGGCATAGCCCAGCATCCCGATCCCGAGCGACGGGGCCCCGCTCGCCGCCACGGCATCGCCCATCGTCAGAAAGCCAACTTTGTCGGTCCTTGCTTCGTCGGTCATCGTGCAACTCCTTGCGCGCGTCGTTTGCACGATTGTAGTGCCGCGTGACATCGGATAATGACGCCATGCCACACCTTTTCGATGCATTCACAGTGCGTGGGGTGACCCTGCGCAATCGGATCGGCCTCTCGCCGATGTGCCAGTATTCGGCCGAAAACGGTTTCGCGTCGGCCTGGCACCACGCCCACTACGGTGCCCGCGCCAGCGGTGGCGCCGGCCTGCTCATCCAGGAGGCGACGGCCGTCCAGGCCGCCGGCCGCATCTCGCCGCAGGATCTGGGCCTGTGGGATGACGCGCACATCGACGGGCTGGCCCGCATCACGCAATTTGTCAAGTCTCAGGGCGCCGTGGCCGGAATTCAGCTCGCGCACGCCGGGCGCAAGGCCTCCTCGCTGCGGCCGTGGTCGGGCAGCGGCGCCGCCTCGGATGCGCAGGGCGGCTGGGGGCCGATCGGGCCAACGGCGCAGCCCTTTGACGCCACCCTGCGAACCCCGCGCGCGATGACCGGCGCTGACATCCGCGGCGTCATCGCCGACTTCGTGAGCGCGGCGCGGCGCGCCGTCGCGGCCGGGTTTGAGTGGATCGAGATTCATGCCGCGCACGGGTATCTGCTGCACAGCTTCTACTCCCCGCTGGTCAACACGCGCAGCGACGGCTACGGCGGCAACTTCACCGGCCGCACCCGTCTGACGGTTGAAGTCGTGCGCGCGGTGCGGGCCGCCCTCCCCGACGCGCTGCCGATGAGCGTGCGCCTCTCGTGCACGGACTGGATCGACGGCGGCTGGGGGTTGGAGGACAGCATCGCGCTCGCGGCGCTTCTGAAGGCAGAGGGTGCCGACGTGATCGATTGCAGCTCGGGCGGTGCCGCGCCGGGTGCGAAGATCCCGCTCGGGCCGGGCTATCAGCTCCCCTTTGCCGAGGCCGTTCGCGCGCGGGCCGGGGTCGCGACGGCGGCGGTGGGGCTGATCACCGAACCCGCGCAGGCCGACGCCATCGTGCGCGAGGGCCGCGCGGACCTCGTCCTGCTCGGCCGCGAGCTGCTGCGCGACGCGGCGTGGCCGCTGCGCGCGGCGCGGGCGCTGGGCGCAGACACAAAGGCGATGGTGCCCCAGCCCTACGGGCGGGCCTGGTAGCGCGCCGCCTACTTGCGCTCGAAAGCGGCGTCGAAGGCGACGTTGCTCGGCGGGAAGTCGAGCTGGCGGACGAACGCCGCGGCCTCGGTCGCGCCAAACTCGCGGTCCATGCCGTTGTCCTCCCACTCGACCGAGAGCGGCCCCTGATAGCCGATCTCGTTCAGCGCGCGGATGATCTCCTCGAAGTTGATCGAGCCATGCCCGAGCGAGCGGAAGTTCCAGAAGCGACGCGAATCGCCGAACGGCACATAGCCGCCGAACACACCGGCGTCGGTGGGGGTGGGCGACCAGTACACGTCCTTGAGGTGGGCGTGATAGATGCGGTCGCGGAAGCGGCGGATGAAGGCGACGTAGTCCACGCCCTGGTAGCCGAAGTGCGAGGGATCGTAGTTGAAGCCAAAGGCGCGCCGGCCGCCCAGGGCATCGATTGACCGTTGTGCGGACGCGAGGTCGAAGGCGATCTCGGTGGGATGCACCTCGAGCGCGAAGCGCACGCCGGCCTTGTCAAAGGCATCCAGGATCGGGTTCCAACGATCAGCAAAGTCGCGGTAGCCGGCCTCGATCATCGCCTCCGGGACGGGCGGGAAGCTGTAGAGATACTTCCAGATCCGCGAGCCGGTGAAGCCGTTGACCACCTTGACGCCCAGCGCGCGCGCGGCGCGCGCCGTCGTCTTCATCTCCTCCGCGGCGCGCTCCTGCACGCCCTTTGGCCCACGCCCCCACACCCGGCGCGGCAGGATGCCGCGGTGGCGCTCGTCGATCTCATCGCACACGGCCTGCCCCACCAGGTGGTTGCTGATGGCGTGCACCTTGAGGCCGTATTTGGCCAGCAGGTCGTGCCGGCCGCGGCAATACGCGTCGCTCGAAGCCGCCTTCTCGACGTCGAAGTGATCGCCCCAGCAGGCGAGTTCGAGACCGTCGTAGCCAAAGGCTTTGGCCTTCTCGGCCAGCGTCTCCAGCGGAAGGTCGGTCCATTGTCCGGTGAACAGGGTGAGCGGTCGCATGGGTGTTCCTTTTTCTACGTTTTGCAGGGGTGATTGCGCGGCGCCGGGCGCGCTGATCAGAACGTCTCGTGCAGGAAGAGCGCGTAGGCCTTGAGCGCCTTGTCCAGGCTGCTCAGCCGCCAGAACTCATCCGGCGCATGCATCTGTTCGTCATCCAGGCCAAAGGCGAGGGTGGCCACCTTGCTCCCGAGCTCGCGCTCGAACTGGCCGGTGACCGGAACGCTGCCGCCCATGCGGATGTAGTACGGCGGTTTGCCATAGACCTGGGTCAGGGTGCGCTTGATGGCCTCATTGACGGGATGGTCGAGCGGCATCGAATACGGATAGGCCGTGCCTTTGCTCGGCTCAAAATCGACGCGCACGCCGGGCGGCGTGACCCTGCGCACGTGCGCGATGATGCGCTCGATGATTTTCTGCGGGTCCTGGTTGGCGACCAGCCGGCAGGTGATTTTGGCGTGGGCCTCGCCCGGGAGGACGGTCTTGACGCCGGCACCCTGGAAGCCGCCCCACATGCCGTTGACATCCAGCGTTGGGCGCGCCCACATCCGTTCGATGGGCGTGTAGCCCTTCTCCCCGGCCAGGGCCGACACCTTGACGCGGTCACGGAGCTCATCGCCATCGAAGGGCACCTCGGCCATGGCCGCGCGTTCGGCGGGGGTGAGCGGCACGACATCGTCGTAGAAGCCATCGACCAGCACCCGGCCATCCGGATCACGCAGCGCGGCAAGGATGTGCGCAAGCGCCGCCAGCGGATTGGCGACCGCGCCGCCAAACACACCGGAGTGCAGGTCGGTGGCCGCGCCGTGGACGTTGATCTGCAGCCCGCACAGGCCCTTCAGGCTGACCAGGATCCCGCCGTCCTTCTCCGACCACTGCCCGCCGTCGACGCTGATGATGTGATCGCAGGCCAGCTGCGCCTTGCGCGCGGCCAGCAGCGCGCGCAGGTTGGGGCTGCCAATCTCCTCCTCGCCCTCGAACAGCAGTTTGACATTGACCGGTAGGCGACCCTCACTCACCAGCACGGATTCGATGGCCTGGATGAGCGAGAGCACGCCGGCCTTGTCATCGGTGGCACCGCGCGCGTAGATGCGGCCGTCGCGGATGGTCGGCTCGAAGGGCGGCGTCGTCCACAGCGAGACGGGATCGACGGGCTGCACATCGAAATGACCGTAGAACAGCAGCGTCGGCGCGCCGGGGGCACCCAGCCACTCGGCATAGGCGCATGGGTGGCCCTCGGTCTCGAGAATGCCGGCGTTGGCCAGCCCGGCCTGCTGCATGCGCCGCACCGCCCACGCGGCGGCGGCGCGGACGTCGTCCTTGTGCTGCGGCAGCGACGAAATACTCGGGATGCGGTCAAAGGCCAGATGCTCGGAAATGAAACGATCGCGGTGCGCGGAAAGGTAGGAGGACCAGCTCATGGCTGGATTGTATGCCCGCTGCCCCTTCAACGGAGGCGACCGACCGCCTCCCCGTACGCGCTTTCTGGCTTACGTCTTATCTCCACCCAGGGTGGCGGCCACGAGATCGGCCATCGCCCGGGCCGCGGCATCCTCCCGCGCGCGCAGACCCGCGACCACGCCGGCACGGTTGGCCTCGGGCTGGTTCTGGCTGACCTTCCACTTGGCCTCGACGCGCGTGATCGCGATCTCGATCCCGACGATGGCCTTGATCATCCCGGCCGTGTAATCGGCCGGGGCATCGCCGACCTGCCAGGGGTGCGCGAAGGCGGCCTCGTGCGCGTCGGTCAGGCCCTCCAATTGCTCGCGCAGCCATGCCGCATCCTCGATCACCCGCAGCGGGCCATAGGCATGCACCGTCACGTAATTCCAGGTGGGCACTGCGCGCCCATGCTCGCGCTTGCCGGGATAGTCGTTCGGGGTGATGTAGGCGTCCGGCCCCTGGAAAATCGCCAGCGCCTCGACGTCGGGCGCGTGATCGCTCCACAGCCGGTTGGCCCGCGCGATGTGGCCGACCAGCGTCCCAAAGGGCGAGCCATCCTCGCGCAGGTGCAGCGGAATGTGATTGGCGACCAGGCCTGAGCCGGTCAGCGTCACGAGGGTGGCGAGGGGATGGGCGGCCACCAAGGCGCGAATGGCCTCTGGCCGCCGCTCTTCAAAATGCTTCGGGGTGTACATCGTAAGGGGTGCTGCGGCGTTGGCCGGGTCGGGCCGGGACCTGGTTGAAGCGGCCCGGTCCGGACCCGATTTCCACCACGCGCATGCCGGGCCGCACGGCCTGCTCCAGCACCATCGTGCGCCGGAGCAGGCTGACCGCGCCACTCCGGGCGCGCGACTCCGATCCGAACGTCATTGCATCGGCGAGTAGTCGGTCGGCGTCATCAGGTGGCTGGTGAGCTTGCTCAGCAGCGGCCCGTGGGCTTCGCTGGCCGCCTTGCCCGCCTTCCAATCCTCATCCGCGCGAAAGGCCGTCCAGGCCTGGTCGCAGGTCTCTGCATCGGGGAAGGCCAGCATATAGACCAGATCGCCGCTCTCCTCGGTGCGCGGTTCGGGCGTCCAGAAGCCGACCACGTGCATGTCGTATCGCGCGAACAGCCGCAGCGTGAGGTTGCGGAAGCGCGAATTGAGCGCGTCCAACTTGCCCGGCGCCGCCCAGTAGACACGAAGCTGATAGATCATGGTTTACCCCCTGACAAATTCGTCCGTGATGTCGAGCGCGCGGTCGACGATCTCCAATCCCTCGTCGAGCTCGGCGCGCGTGATGCGTAGCGGCGGGTTGACAAAGAACGTGTTCCACCGCGTGAAGGTGAAGAGGCCGTTTTCGTGGAAGAACTTCTTGACCAGATTCATCACCTCCATTTCCTTGCCGGTGGCGTTGTAGGGCGCCATGGGCTCGCGGGTTGCGCGGTCGCGCACCAGCTCAAACACGGAGAACAGCCCGATGTGGCGGACATCACCGACGCTGGGGTGCTTGTCCTTGAGCGCTTCCATGCGCGTGGCCAGATAGGCGCCCTGCGCGGCCGCGTTCTCGACCAGCCTGTCCTCGATCAGCACGTTGATCGCGGCGATGGCCGCCGCGCAGCTCACGGCATGACCGCCGTAGGTCAGCCCGGCATACAGCGTGTTCTTGTCGAAGAAGGCGCCAATCTCCTCGCTCACGATGCAGTTGCCGAGCGGCAGGTAGCTGCTCGTCAGGCCCTTCGCCATCGTCATGATGTCGGGCGTGATGCCGTAGTGCTCGCAGGCGAACATGCGCCCGGTGCGGCCGAAGCCGCACATCACCTCGTCCAGGATCAGGTAGATGCCGTATTTGTCGCACAGGGCGCGCAGGCCCTCGTAGTACGCGCGGGTCGGAACGATGATGCCGTTGGTCCCGGTCACGGTCTCGACCAGGATCGCGGCGATGTTGCGCGCGCCCTCGAACTTGATCACATCCTCGGTCTGGTTCAGGCACTCCTGCATGAACGCATCCTCGGAGATGGGCAGCCGGCAGCGGTAGTAGTACGGGTCCGGGATGCGCATGATCCCGGGCGGCTGCGGCTCGCTCGCCCAGCGGCGTGGGTCGCCGGTCAGCCCCATGCTCATGGCCGTCCCGCCGTGGTAGCTGCGGTAGCGGGCCAGGATCTTGTGCTTACCCGAGGCCATGCGCGCGATCTTGACCGCGTTCTCGTTGGCCTCCGATCCGCCCAACGTAAAGAAGCTCTTCTTGAGGTTTCCCGGTGTGATGCGCGCAAGCAGCTCGCCCAGCACGCCGCGCGGCTCGGTCGCGGCATACGGGTTGGCGTAGGCGAGCCTCTCCATCTGCGCCGCCACGGCCGCGGCGATGCGCGGATCGCCGTGCCCGATGTTGACGGACATGAGCTGGCTGTTGAAGTCGAGATAGCGCTTCCCGTCGGTGTCCCAGAAATACACGCCGCTGGCGCGATCGATGGGCAGCGGCGCATAGCCGCCCTGCGGGTTCCACTCAAACAGTGTGTATTCCTTGTTCAGCCGGACGATTTCCTCGGTGCTCAACGCCATGCTGCCTCCTCCGCGCCGGCTAGAACTTGCGCGACCATTCCTTCGGCCAGCGTTCGATGACGACCTTGGTCTCGGTGTAGAACTCGAAGCCGTGCGCGCCCTGCGCGTGCAGGTCGCCGAAGAAGCTCTGCCGCCAGCCGCTGAAGGGGAAGTAGGCCATCGGCGCGGGCACGCCGAGGTTGATCCCGACGTTGCCGCTGGCGACCTCGTAACGGAACTGGCGCGCGGCGGCGCCGCTCGTCGTGAAGATGCTGGCCGCATTGCCAAACGCACGATCATTGACCAGCGCAATGGCCTCCTCGATGGTGTTGGCGTGCATCAGGCTGAGCACCGGCCCGAAGATCTCGGTGCGCGAGAGCTCGCTGTCATGCGGCACGCCATCGAGGATGGTCGGGAAGACAAAGTTGCCGTCCTCGTATCCGCTGACCTTGCGCGCGCGGCCGTCCACGACAACCTTGGCCCCTTCGCGCTCGCCCAGCGCGATCAGCTTCTCGATGCGCTCGCGGCTGTCGGTCGTGATGACCGGGCCCATCTGCGTGCTCTTGTCCAGCCCGTAGCCGGTCTTGCGCGAGGTGGCCGCGTCGGCGATGCGCTCGAGAAATTCATTGCGCGCCCCGCCCACGGTGATGCCCACCGAGGCGGCCAGACAGCGCTGCCCGGCGCAGCCATACGCCGAATCGGCGACGATGCGCGTGGTGGTCTCCATGTCCGCGTCGGGCATGACGATGACGGGGTTCTTGGCGCCGCCCTGGCACTGCGCGCGCTTGCCATTGGCCGTTGCGCGGCTGTAGATGTAGCGCGCCACCGGCGTCGACCCGACAAAGCTAACCGCCCGCACCTCGGGGTGATCGAGCAGGGCATCCACGACATCCCTGGCCCCGTTCACGATCTGGATCACGCCCTTCGGAAAGCCGGCCTGCCCCACCAGCTCCATCAGCGCCATCATCGACATCGGCACCTTCTCGCTCGGCTTGAGGATGAAGCAGTTGCCGGCCGCCACGGCGTAGGGGAGAAACCAAAGCGGCACCATGAGCGGGAAGTTGAACGGCGTGATCGCGGCGACCACGCCCAGCGGCTGACGAACCATGTGCTCATCGATGCCGCGCGCGATGTCCTCGTTCGTGACGCCCTGCATCATGATCGGCGCGCCACAGGCCGTCTCGATGTTCTCGATCGCGCGCTGGATCTCGGCGTCGCTCTCGACATAGGTCTTGCCGCACTCGCGCGTGATCGTCGTCGCGAGCCGGTCGCGGTGCTGCTCGACCAGGGCCTTGAGCTTGAAGAGCGGCTGGATGCGCTCACCGGCCGGGGTGCGGCGCCAGTCCCTGAAAGCAACGGCGGCGGCCTGCACGGCGGCATCCACCTCGGCCTTCGCGGAGAGGGGCACGCGCGTCAGCATCTCGGTTGTCGCGGGGTCTCGAACGGGCAGGGTCTCGGTCGCAACCGATTTGACAAAGCTGCCATTCACGTAGTTGGCGAGGATCTCAGTCGTCATGGATAGTTGTCCTTTGATCGTGCGAAAAGGTCGCGGGATCGTCGGACCAGTATAGCGGCGATGCCGCGCGCGGGATAATTCGCCCATGACGCTCAATCGCCAACGCGTGATCGATGACCTGAAGGCCCTGCGCACGATGACGGGCAACGCCCACGGCGCGCAGCGCCTGGCCTGGAGTGAACCGTGGCTGGCCGGGCGAGCCTGGCTGCGCGAGCGCGCCGCCGAAGTGCCGGGCGTGACATGCGAGCAGGACGAGGCCGGCAACCTGTGGTTTTCGCTGCCGGGTCGTTCGCGCAAGAGCGTGCTGATCGGCGGCCACATGGACAGCGTGCCCAACGGTGGTTGGTTGGATGGCTGTCTCAACGTGCTGGCGGGCCTCGAAGTGCTGCGGCGCCTGGCCGCGCAGGGCCGCCCGGCGCTCACCGTCAAGCTCGTCGATTGGGCGGATGAGGAGGGCGCGCGCTTCGGTCCGAGCTGCTTCGGGAGCGGCTCCTTGAGCGGCGCGATGAAACCCGCCCAGCGCGCGGAGCTGCGCGACAGCGGCGGCGAGCGCCTGCGCGACGTCCTGGCGCGCTGCGGCGTCGACGTCGATCGGGCCCCCCGAGCGCGCAAGCGATTGCGCGATGCGCTGGCCTATCTCGAGCTGCACATCGAACAGGGCCCGGTGCTCGAAGGGCTCGGCCTGCCGATGGGCGTGGTGACCGGCACCTTCGGCGTCGAGCGGCACTCGGTCACCTTCACCGGGCAGGCCGCCCACAGCGGCAGCACGCCGATGAAGGTCCGCCGTGATGCGCTGATCGGCGCGAGCCGCTTTCAGCTCGCGGTGCGCGACATCGCCATCCAGCACGGCGGGGTCGGAACCGTGGGGCGCGTCGATGCACAGCCCGGGATCGTCACAGCGGTGGCCGGCGAGGCGACCTGTCTGCTTGATCAGCGCCACCTCAGCGCGCGCAAGCTGACCGCGATGAACCGCGCCGCGCGGACGGTCAGCGCGCGCATCGCACGCGAAGAGGGGCTGGGCGTGGTCTGGCGCACCCTGTGGCAAACGCCGCCCATGCCGTTCGATCCCGAACTCATCCGCCTCGGGGATGCGGCGGTGAAGTCGGTGTGCGCGACATCGATGCGCCTGCCGAGCGGGCCGCTGCATGACGCCACCGAGATGGCGCGGGCCGGCCTTCCCACCGTGATGTTGTTCGTGCAGAGCCTGCGCGGGATCAGCCATGCGCCGATCGAAGACACCGACGAGGCGCATTTGCGGCTCTCCGTCGCCGCGCTCGACGAACTGGTCACGCGGGTGATGGCGAAATTGGGTTAGGCGCGAGAGCTACCCCACCTCGGCGATCGCCGCGCGCATGGCGGCCCGCACCGCCTCCATCACCCCGCCCGAACCAGGGGCGATCCGAACCGGCGCGCCAAACCGGACGCGGATGGGCACCGGCCGGTAGGCGGGAATCAGGATCTGCAACGCCGCCGACAACTTGTCCTTGTCCTTCTGCGTCCGCCGCAACGCGCGCAGGGGATTGCGCAACGCGCCGGCCGACTGCACGCCCGACACCAGCGTCGGTACGATCACGGTCTCGGGCACGCGCTCCGCAAACACCGCCGCGCTCTCCGACCACGCCGCCAGGCTGTCCGCCGCCCCGCGCATCGTGGCCGGATCGGGCTCGATCGCCCCGGCCGGAAACGTCGCCACCGCCCCACCCGCGCGCAGGTGCCGCAGCGCCGCGCGCGCGACGCCCATGCGATCCCCCTCGGCCTCGACCGGAACGGGGATGAGCGCGGGATAGACATTGCGCAGCGCGCGGAGGAACGGGCGATCCAGCGCGATGATCTTCAGATCGGATCGTTCCAAGGCGGAGAACACCGCGACGGTGTCCGCCATCCCGGGGTGATTGCACAGCACGAGGACCGGCCCCGTGCGGGGCACATTTTCTTGCCCAACGATTTCAAGCGATCCGCAGTAGCGCCGCAGCAGCCAGTGCGAACCAGCCGCCAGCCCCTCCGCCCCGCAGCGCGCATCGAAGGCGGCGATCTCCTCGGCAAAACGCCGCGCGGCCGGGCGAAAGAGCGGCTCGAGTACGCCGCGCATCCCGACCAGGCCAAGCGAATCGAAGAAGTCGTCGAGGTTGATCCGGGTCAGCGCGTCGAGCTGGGCGTCATCAGCGGTCACCGCCATCTTCCGCACCTCCCTGGAATAGGCAGGGGCTTGATACCATCGGGCCCCGTGAGTGCGGCCCGCTCCCCCCTGGTCTTCCTGTTCATCGCCGTGTTGATCAACTTCATGGGCTATGGCATGGTGCTGCCGCTGTTGCCATTGTATGCGCAGCAACACGGCGCCGGCGCGACATTGGCCGGCGCGTTGGGCTCCGTCTATGCTGGCATGGAGCTGCTGGCCGGCCCGGTCATCGGTGCGCTCTCCGACCGCCACGGACGCCGCCCCGTTCTGCTGGTCTGTCTGGCCGGAACCGCGCTGGCCTGCCTGCTGCTCGGGTTGGCGCAGTCGCTCGAAATGATCTTCGCAGCCATTGCCCTGGATGGCCTGACCGGCGGCAATCTCTCCACCGCCTATGCTTACGTCGCGGATGTCAGCCCGCCCGAGCGCCGGGCTCGCAGCCTGGGCCTGATCGGGGCGGCGTTTGGCCTGGGGATGATGGCCGGCCCGGCGCTGGGTGGCCTGCTTGCCGCGCAGGGCCTCGCCCTGCCCGCCTTTCTGGCGGCCGGCCTCGCCGCAGCCAATGTCCTCTTTGGCCTGCTGGTCCTGCCCGAGTCGCTGCCGCCCGAGCGCCGCAATGGTGCAGCTTCTGGCGTTGTGCGCGACGGACTGGGAAGCCTGGGCGGCATCCTGCGCCTGCCCGGCATGGGCGCGCTGCTGGTCGGGATGTTCACACTCAATCTCGCCTTCTCGGGGTTGCAGAATAACTTTCCGTTGTACAGTCGGGCGCGCTTCGCCTGGACGCCGGCGGAGACCGGCGTGTTCTACGCCTTTGTCGGGGCCTGCGCGGTATTCATCCAGGGCTTCGGCTATGGCTGGCTGCACGGGCGTCGCTCAGAGCGCGCGCTGACGCGCTTCGGCCTGCTCGCGATGGCGGTCGGCCTGCTGGCCATGGCGCTCGCGCCGGCTGGCGGCTGGCTGTTTCCTGCGGCCGCCCTCGTCGCGCTGGGCAGCGGGACAGCCATTCCCTCGCTCACCGCGCTGGCGTCGCGGCGCGCGCCCGCAGAGGCGCAGGGCAGATTGATGGGGGCGACACAGACCCTGCTCAGCCTCGCGATGATCCTGGGGCCGGCGCTGGCGGGCGTGACCTTCGAGCTGCTCTTTCCGGGGGCGCCGTACCTGCTTGGCGCCGCCTTGTCGATTCTGGCGGCGGTCATCGTATCCAGCGCGTCGCACAACGGTTGAAATATCTGCACTTCCGCTTTGCAGCCGCGCGTTTAGAATACCGCCTTTCCGATCATGGATGAATCGACCACGCCCTTTGTCGCCCGCGCACGTGAACGCGAGAAGCTGGACCGGCTGCTCACGAAGGCCGTGGCCGGCAACCTGCAGGTCGCCATGGTCACCGGGGAGGCCGGGGCCGGCAAGTCGTCGCTGATCGAGGCCTTTCTCGACGAGGCGGTCGCCAAACACCCCGAGCTCGCCGAAGCGTGGGGCCAGTGCAATTCACGCACAGGCAGCGGCGATGCCTACCTGCCCTTCCGCGACGTCCTCACCGAGCTGACCACGCCGCCGGAGCCGGCCGCGCCGGCGGAGGGTGCGCCCGCCCCCAGACCTGACCCGGTGGCAGCTGCTGCCGCGGCGGCCAAGGCGCGCAAACGCCATACCCGCCAGATTCTGCGCGTCGGCGCAGAGGCCTTGCTGGATGTGGCCCCGGACCTCATTGGCGTCTTCGTCCCCGGGGGCGCGCTGCTTGGGAAGTTCATGGGCAAGGTCGCGCGCGGGGCCGCGGAGAAGACCGGTGCGTTGGAGAAGATCGACACCGAAACGACGACGGCGCAAAAGGCAGCGGCCCCTGATCTCACCGCGCCCACGCTGGATGAGGGCAAGATCCAGCAGCAGTACACGGCCTTCCTGCGCGCGGCCTGCGCGCGCCAGCCCATCGTCATCATTCTGGACGACCTGCAGTGGGCCGATGCGCCGTCGATCAACCTGCTCTTTCACCTGGTGCGCGAACTCAAGGACAGCCGACTGATGATCGTCGGCGCGTATCGCGAGAACGACGTCTCGCTCGGGCGTGATGATGAGCGGCATCCGTTGGAGCCTGCGCTCAACGAGATCAAGCGCTATTTCGGGGATGTCTGGCTCAACCTCGACCGCAGCAGTGAGGAGGAGCGTCGCGAGATGCTGAACGCCCTCGCCGACAGCGAGCCGAACACCTTCGACGCCGCCTTCCGGGATGCGCTCTTTGTCAAGACAGCCGGGCACCCGCTCTTCACGCTCGAGCTGTTGCGCGATCTGCAGGAGCGTGGTGACATCTACAAGGATGGGGAGGCGAAATGGACCCCGCGCGAGGGCATCGACTGGGGCGAGCTGCCCGCGCGCATCGAGGGCGTGGTGGGCGAACGCATCGCGCGCCTCGACGAGCCCCTGCGAGAAGTCCTCAATGTCGCCGCGGTCGAAGGCTCAACGTTCCATGCTCAGACAATCGGCAGGGTGCTCAACCAGCCCGAGCGGCAAATGCTCAAGGACCTGTCGCGCGAGCTCGACAAGCGCCATCGCCTGATCGTGGAGATGGGCGAGGTCAAGGCGGGCCGGGCCATTCTGTCGCGCTTTCAATTTGCAAACACCATGCTGCAGCAGTATCTGTATGAGCAGCTGGGAACCGGCGAGCGGCGGCTCTGGCACGGCGACATCGGCGACGCAATGGAAGCGCTGCTCGGCGCGCGGGCCGATGACTTCGCCAGTGAGCTCGCCCACCACTTCGACCGGGCCGGGCAGGACGAGAAGGCCGTGCACTACTTCGCCCGCGTGGGCGAACGCGCCCTGCAGGTCGCTGCGCTCGCCCCGGCCCGCAACGCCTTCAGCCGCGCGCTGGAGCACATGCGCGAGGCCGACCTGTCCAACGTCGGCGAGCTCAGCCGCGAAAGCCTGCAATGCAAGCTCGCCGAGGTCTGCCAACGCAGCGGGGCGCTTGCGGAGGCCGTCGAGCTGCTCGAAGTCTGTCTCGCCAGCGCGCGCAGCGGGAACCCCAAACTGGCCTCGGCCGCCCTCGCCACACTCAGCCGGGTGCGCCTGCAGCAGGGTCGCTACCAGGATGCATTGGCCGCCAGCGCCGAAGCCGTCAGCCTGGCCGAGGCCGCGCGCGATCCGGCTTCGATGGCAGTCGCCCTGCGTCGGCTCGGTCAGAGCCAGTGGCAGAACGGCGACGCGCCGACCGGGCGCGCAACGTTGCAGCGTGCGTTGGACATCTATCAGACGGTGGATGACCGGCGTGGCGCGGCCAGCGCCCTTGGCGAGCTCGGGGCGGCGGCCTTCGGGGAAGGCGACCTCGCCACGGCCGGGCGCGCCTTCGCTGAGGCCGTCAAACTCTTTCAAACCCTGGGCGAGCGCCAATCGGCGGCCGTCTATCTCGGAAATCTGGGCGTCGTGGCCGAGGAGAGCGGCGACCTCGTTACCGCCCGCCAGCATTACACCGCGGCGCTTGCGACGCTGCGTGAGCTGGGGGCCAAGAAGGACATCGCCATCGCCGAAATCAACCTGGGGGATGTGCGCGCCCGCGAGCAGGATGTCGCCGGCGCGCTGGGCAGCTATCGCGCGGCGCTCGCGCTGGCGATGGAGATCGGTGCCCCCGCGACCGGCCTGGCCGCCCTGCGCGGGCTGGCCTGGGTGCGTCTGCAGCAGCGCCATCCTGAGGTCGCGGCCGAATACCTGGGCCCGGTCATGAATCACCCCGCCACGAATGCCGATGTCCGACGCGCGGCGGAACCCGTGCTGGTTGGCGTGCGCGCCGCGCTCGGAGAAACCGCCTGCGCTGAAGGGCTCGAGCGGGGCGCGAGGGCCGATCTCGACAAGGTCATGTCCGAAGCGCTCGCCAGCGCAGAACAAACAAACGCCTGACAACAACAACGCAGTCC
>JAIBCK010000182.1 GCA_019694215.1 Thermoflexales bacterium | reverse complement strand
CCGCCACGCCCGAATCGCTTGTCCAACGTGCCCGTGCCAGCGCCGCCGCACAGGTCGAGCGGCAATATCAGCATCTGAACTGGGCCGGTCCGCGCCCCCGCGACCGCGCCAGCCTCGCCGCGCAGGTGGGGGCGCAGCCTCTGCCGGATGCCGCCCTCGCTCAGGCCGATCTTGCCACCCTGCGCGCGCGCCTGGAGGCCCGCACCCTCACGCGCGTCGACCTCGTCCGCCTGTATCTCGATCGCATCCTGCGCCTCGACCTCGACCGCCTGAACAGCGTCATCGTCGTCGATCCGGAGGCGTTGGCCGAGGCCGGGCGCGCCGATGCGCGCGCCGCCGCCGGCCACGCCCCCCGCACGCCGCTCGAGGGGATGCCGGTGCTGGTCAAAGACAACATCGGCACGCGCGGCCCACTCCCCACCACGGGCGGGGCCTGGGCGCTGCGCGAGGCGGTGTGCGACCGGGACAGCACGGTCGTGGCGCGTCTGCGGGCGGCCGGGGCGATCATCCTCGGCAAGACCAATCTGTCGGAGTGGGCGAACTGGACGACCGACGACATGCCCAACGGTTTTAGCTCCGTCGGTGGCCAGACCCACAACGCCTACGGTCGCTTCGAGGTGAGCGGGAGCAGCTCGGGCTCGGCCGTCGCCGCCGCAGCGGGCTTGTGCGCCGCAGCCATCGGCAGCGAGACCTGGGGCTCGCTCATCAGCCCGGCGTCGGCCAACGGCGTCACCACGCTCAAACCCAGCCTCGGGATGATCAGCCGCGACCGCATCATCCCCATCACCGAGGCGCAGGACACGGCGGGGCCGATGGCGCGCAGCGTCGCCGATCTGGCCGCGGTCATGGACATGCTGGCCGGGCCGGATGACCACGACCCCGAGACGGCCAACGCCGCCGCAGCAGCGCGCGGGTTTTCGGCCGCGTTGAATGCCGGCGCGCTGCGCGGGGTTCGGGTTGGGATTGTCCGTCAGTCACTCGATGTCGACCCGGAGGCCGGGCTGTGGCGCGAGCGGCTGCGGGCCGGGCTGCGCGCGGCCGGGGCGGTGCCCGTCGATCTCTCGCCGACGCCGATCGAGCAACGGCTCTGCCGCGAAGACTTCATGGCCGTCGCAAAATATGACTTCCTGCACGGCGTCGATGCCTATCTCGCTGCCACCAAAGCCCCCTTCCACAGCCTGGCAGAGCTGGTTGCCTGGAACGCCGAGGACGCCGCGGCGCGGGTGCCCTGGGGCCAGACGCTGCTGGTGGCATCGGCCGCGCAAACGTTGGATGAGGCTGCCTACCGACGCGCGCGGGACCGCAACCGCGCCGTGGCCCGCGCTCAAATCGACGCCTTGCTGCGGGAGGGCGACTGCGCACTGCTGGCCGGCGTGGGCAGCACCTCGTTCGTCCCCTTTGCCGTGGCCGGCGCCCCGGCGGCGGGTGTCCCACTCGGCTTGAGAACGAGCGGCGAGCCCGTGGGCGCCACGCTGATCGGGCGTTACCTCGATGATGTGAGCGTCCTCGCGGCAGCGTTCGCGCTGGAGCAGGCCACCCGGGCCCGCATCGCGCCAGCGCTCTGAGCATTGCCGATAATCGACAACATGCGTCGTCTGGGATGGGGCGTCATCGCCCTGGCACTGGTCGCCTGCAGCGCAGGAGGGCCGACGACACCGGCCGCGCAGCCCACGGCGACGCGGCCGGTCGTGGCCACCGTGACACGCCCGCCGGGCACGCCGTCGGTGCTGATTGCAAGCCCACCTGCCCCACGTCCAACACCCATCAGCGCCCCGGCCGGCGCGCCGGGCCTGGGCGATCCGTTCTTCCCCGGCCTCGGCAATGGCGGCTATGACGCGCTGGACTACAGCATCGCGCTCACCGTCGATGTCGCTACAAACACGATCAACGGCACGACGACGATGCTGGCGCGCGCGACCCAGATGCTGGGGGAGTTCAACCTCGATCTGAGCGGGCTGAGCGTCGATGGCGCAACGGTCAACGGCACCGCCGTCGCCGTGGATCGCCTTGGCAGCGAGCTCACCCTGATCCTGGCCAAACCCCTGGAGAACGGCGGCCTCTTCACCACGACCGTGACCTATCACGGAAGCCCAACGCCCATTGCCGACACAAGCATCCCCAGCATCCCCCTGGGCTGGCAGGCGCAACCGGGCGGGCTCTTCGTCGCCTCGGAGCCCTCGGGGGCAATGAACTGGTTCCCGGGCAACAACCACCCGCGCGACAAGGCCACCTTCACGCTGCGCATCGCGGTGCCGCGCCCGTATCGCGTCGCGGCGAACGGCACGCTGAAGGCCATCCTCGATTCCGGTGGCGGACTTGCAACCTACGTTTGGCGGATGGACCAGCCCATGGCAACCTATCTCGCCACCGTCCACATCGGCGACTTTGACGTGGAGGAGACCGTTGTGCCGGGCAGCGTGCCGATCCGCAACTACTTCCCGCGCAGCGTGCCAGAGGCGACCCGTCGGCTCTTCGACCCGACCGGCGACATGATCGCCTTTCTGGAGGGCCGCATCGGCCGGTATCCGTTTGACAGCTACGGCGTCGTGCTGCTCACGGGGGCGTCCACCTGGGCGCTGGAGACGCAGACGATTTCGATCTTCGGCTCGCGCGGCTCCAGCGAAGAGACCATCTGCCACGAGCTGGTGCACCAGTGGTTTGGGGACAGCATCACGCCTGCGACCTGGCGCGATGTCTGGTTGAACGAGGGGTTCGCCACCTACTACGCGGC
>JAIBCK010000181.1 GCA_019694215.1 Thermoflexales bacterium | reverse complement strand
CTTGTCGATGTAGCGGCTGTCCATCCCGACGTGATTGAAAACCGCGTCCAGGATCACGCGCAACCCGTGCGCGTTCGCCGCGGCCATCATCGCGTCAAAGTCGGCCAGCGTCCCAAAGCGGTCATTGATCGTGAAGTAGTCGTTGGTGTCATAACCATGGTTGGAGGAGGCCATGAAGATCGGGTTGAGATAGAGCGTATTGACACCGAGGTCGTTGAAGTAGCCGGCGTTGATCTTCTCCGTGATGCCCGCCAGGTCGCCGCCGAAGAAGTCGATGCCATACCCGGGTTGGGTGACGTCATCGGTCCAGGCGTGGTTGTGCGTCACGCAGGCCGGTGCGCTGCCATTGCCGGTGTAGCCGTTGCAGGTGGTCGGGCCATACACGGTGCGGGCGTTGTAGTTGTTGGCCGAGTTGCCATCGCGGAAACGGTCCGGGAAGATCTGATAGATCACCGCGTCCTTCATCCAGCTCGGGACGGCGTAGTCGAGGATCGGGCCGGCCACGGTCGGCAGCACCCACGAGGGGTCGACCGGGCTGGCGCTGGCCGCCCACACGCCGGTGCCGCTGTTGGGCGTCTGCACATGGAAGTGTCCGGTCAGCGCGCCGTCCGTGATTCGGAACTGGTAATACTGGTTGATCTGCGTCCCCGGCCCGGGCAGCGTCGCCTCCCAGATCGCATACGGCCCGGCCGGATCAATCGACACAACGGTCGGCGTATACGTCCAACGCGGCGTCGCCCCCCAGCCCTGCGTCCACACCAGGATCGTCACGCTTTGCACATCGTTGGCGCACGTGCGCAGCCGCACCGCCGCCTGACCCGTCGGTGTGATCCCCACCGTCGGTGTGAGCCACGCGCTTTGCGTATTGCTGTGATACAGCGCGACGCTGTTGATGGCGCCATCGCCCATCGCTGCGGCCGAGCACGGCCCGGCACCGGGTGTGGGGGTGAGGGTCGGCGTCGGCGTCGGGCCCGCGGTCGGCGTCACGGTCGGTGTCGGGGTGCGCGTGGCGGTTGGCGTCCAGGTCGGCGTCACCGTCGGGGTGGGCGTTGGCCCGAGCCCGAAGACCACCCAGGCCGTCTGCGTCGTCGGCGTGTCCCAGCCCGTGGACTGGGCGTCGGTCGGCAGCGTGTCAAACGCTCCCTTGCCAGCGCCACCCTGCGTCGTGAAGAACGCCAAGCGCAGCGTGTCACCGGCTATCGCCCCGATCTCGCTCAGGGGAATGGCAAACTCCACGCCCTGGCCATCGGCATACGCGATGCGGGCGCCGACCTGATTGCCCGTGTTGCCGATCCCACCCCAGTCCGTCCCGCCCGCCGACCAGGCGCTGCCCTGCCACAACCGCAGCTCCGTCCAGCCATTGTCCTGGCCGGCGTTCATGCCCTGCAGGTTGCCCCGCGCGATGGCGTCCGGCTTGTAGGTCGCGCCAAACGTAATGGCGTTGGCCCACGGGTCGCTCGTCCCGCCCGCCGTCGTCGCGTTGCGGTCGATCAGCAACCCGATCTGACCGCTCGAACCCGCCTTCGTGTAGCCGGGCAGATCGACGTAGACATACAGCGTTGTGCCATCGCTCTGCGCATACAGTGCCGTGAGGTCCGACCAGAGCGTGCCCGACCATTCGCCCGGGCCAGGGTTGGCCAGGTCCCCGGACGGGTCCGTGGTCAACGCGGCCCCGTACGAGGCGTCGCGCAACCCGTCCAGCGTCGCCGTGACCGCGCGCAGTTCGGCACGTCCTCCGGCCGGCGCCATGATGGCGGTGGAGAAAAGGAGGGCGGCGACGAGGAGGAGGGTGCGGGCGCGATAACCGGTTAACATGCCGCGATTATCGGCCCATTCCGGGCAGCCCGCGGACGTCTTTCAGGCGGCCGGCCAGTTCCCGAAGGCCATATGCGCGATGCGCCACCCTGCCGGTCGCTGCACCAGCACGGCCGTCAGCGGCCCGCGCTGGATGCGCTCGGGCGTGGAGGCGCGCCGAAACAGCCACGTCGCCGTGACGACCGCCGCGTCGCGTCCGACCTGGTCGACGGTGACAACCGCCAACCACAGCCTGTTCGGCGTGGCGGCCCCGCCAGGCGCAAAGCCAAACCCCCGGTGGTGCTCGCGCACAGCATCCGGGCCACGCAGCACAGCCTGCTTCTCGGAGGAGAAGTAGGTCAGACCAGATCCGGCCAGAAACAACGCATCAAATTCATCCAAATCGCGGGTGTTCCAAAATCGCTCCCAGCGGGTGATCAGGCGCAGGGCCCGGTTGGCGGGTGGAGGAGGCATGATCGGGCGAGTGTAGCGCGGGTCTAGAATCACAGGATCATGCGCATTTCAGTTCTCTCCAACACCCTCCAGGACGTCCAGGCGGACGCCTTGATCGTCAACCTCTTTGAAGGCGTGCAGACCCCCGCGGGTGCCACGGGCGCCATCGATGCCGCGCTCGGCGATGGCGCGCTCGGCAAGGCCATCGCGCTCGGTGATGTGCGGGGCAAGCATGGCGAAGTCAGCGTGCTCTATTCCAACGGTCGCCTCGCCGCCCCGCGCGTGCTGGTGGTCGGCCTCGGCAAGCAGAGCGAGTTCACCCCCGACCGCGCACGCCAGGCCATGGGCATCGCCATCCGCAAGGCTGCGGCCCTGGGATGCAAAACGGTCGCCACCATCGCCCATGGCGCAGGGCTGGGTGGGCTGGATGCGCGGATCGCCGCGCAGGCCACGGTCGAGGGTGCGCTGCTGGGCGGCTACGAGCACCT
>JAIBCK010000079.1 GCA_019694215.1 Thermoflexales bacterium | reverse complement strand
GGGTGCATTGTCTGTGCCGCTGTACGCGTAGGTTGCCCGGGCCTGCAGTGGGATATAGAATGCAATTCGTACACCCGGTGACATGCTGGCATAGCTAAAGCGCACGCGGCTCACCTGTTGTAAGGTCTTGCCATCAGCCAACAACGCCGCCACCGACGGATACCAGATCGCATCTCCCGACCCACAACTGCTGTCCGCCTGGGTTGCTCCGCTGAGACTGGGCGCGACGTATTCGTTGCTCACCGTGTTGAAGGTCGTCCACGTGTCGCCCGTGTGGCCGACGCCGCCAACGCCCAACTCGAAGGTCAGGCCCGGAAGATGGGTAAGCAAGCCCGACCCGAAACTATACTGGATCCCGGTCCCTCCATCCCGCGTAGCGCCGCCCCCGCTATACGCGGGGCCGGTCGTGTCGAAGAAACTCAAGCGGGTATTGTCGATGCGGTCACACACGTAGCCGGCTGCGAACGGTTCTGTGCCGGTGTTATTTGCAATCACGCGCGCGGCGAGGACCTGGTTGGGCGCAACCTGGTTTATCCAGCAATCCCCCGTCACGTTAGGGTCACATGGTGCGTAGTCCAGACCGAAGGGGTTGAGGCCCGGGAGCCTGGTGTAAATCTTGCTGAAGTTGCGCCCCGCCAGGCGCGTGGCACCTTCAGTGAATATGTCGTTGCCAGGCAACGGGTCGACATTGCTCTGCCCGGTCACCGAAGTCGCAACAAGTGTGGCCTGGTTGGTCAGGAACTCAGTGGTATTGGTCGTGACATCCGTCACCGGCGCCCACAGCATGAACCACTTATTGGCCACCCACCACTCGTTGCTCGCCGCATCCAGGTTCGTGGGGTTGACCAGTACCGCACCCGCCGCGTTGTAGCCTCTCCGCACAGGATAATGCTGCAACGTAAAGTCAGTTTCTGTCACGGAGAACGTCGCAGTCTTGAGGACATCGTCCCATGCGGCAGTGTTGCAGTCCCCGCCCTCAGCCACCGTGTAAGCGGCATTTGAGGCGTTGTAGGGCGGTGCCACCCCTTCGTAATCGTTGACCATGTAGAACGTGTTGTCGAACGTGTTGCCCAGCCGACGACCAATCGCCTTCCAGCCCTGGCAGTGACCGGTACCGGTCAGGTCGGTGTTGGCAAATCCGGGAATGATCAGGGGCCAGTCAATAAACTGGGCGTTTGGGAAATCCGGATCGTTAAAGGTATCGGTGATCGTGAACGGTGATTGCAGCGCTTCGAGACCCTTGCGCGAGCCGTGTGCCAGAATACCCAGCGACCAGGGAAATACGTACCCGTCCTCTCCTGCTGGCCCGCTCCCCGGGAGGAATACGACGTTCTGACCAGTGATGAAGTTCTTCCAAAGGTCCCAGCGCGGCGCGGCCGAGATGACGAGATCCGGCATCCCGTAGAAGGTCTCGCTGCCGACGACGCCGTTCAGAGCGGTGGGCGACGAATTCGCCGCATTGTTTGCGGACTGGAACGTCACGGTTGGCGCACCGACCGTCGCGCCATTTGGTGCATCGCCGTTGATCTGGACGCGGAAGTCCAGGTTGTTGCCGGAGATGGGCGATGGCTGGTAGCAGAAGAGTTTCTGCCCGTCCGCCGTTACGCCCGACACTCCAGCCGGGGGCGGGTTGCTGACCGGCGTCGTGGAGATATTCTGACAACCGTTAGACCCCGTGGGGAGATCCGCAACGTCAAAGTGGGCGACCTGGGTCAGGGCCGGTCCGGTATAGCTGGCCGGCAGGGTGAAAGCGCCGATGGACAGCGAGATGAGCGCATTGCTATCCTGAGGTGTAAGGGTAAAGCCCACCCGGTACTTGGCATAGTCGTGCGTTCGGATGATGTTGTCGCTACCGCACGCATCATCGCCCGGGACCCAGGTCGTGCCGTTGGTCACGCACGTGGCGCTTCCGCTGGTGTTGTAGCTCGCCGTTCCCGACAGCGTCATCCCCGCGACGAACTGGGTAATCTCCTCGGGCGAGGCGATTTGGGCTGCTGCGACGGGTTGCACCGGCAAAAGGCTGGTGGCAACCAGTGCCAGAAGTAGAGCCACACTGAGCAGTCGGCCAAGTTTTCCTGATTTCGAATTCACGCAGTACCTCCTGAAAAGTAACCTGTGCCAATCTTCAAGGGTTGCATTGGCTTGCAAAAGCGCGCGCAAGCTTGCATTTCCCAACTCTCGCGCATCATCAACAAATAGAGTCGCGATGAGCGCAGTATACTGCACGAATCCTAGGGAACAGTTTGAGAATAATTGGCCGAAAAGCGACATCCGTCATATAAATGGCCCATAAGGGGGGGGGCGGAATGGGGGATGGGATCATCCGCCCAGGCGGGTCAGCACGCGTCCGGGGCGGATTGCAACATAACTATCTGGCCCGTTCCCACACCTGCGCGCCCTGGGCGAGCGCGGGGAGGGGCAGGGCGCCGCCGGTCACGGTGGCGGTGGCCCCGGAGAAAAGCTCGCGGAACCGGCTGCCATCGGCCAGGCCGGCCGCCCGCACGTGCAGGCCACCCGCCGGGCGCGGCTGCGCGCCGCGATGCGCCACGACGATGACGCAGGCATCCGCGCTCTCGCGCACATAGGCGAGGGTGTCGGATTCGATGGCCAGGGTCTGATACCCGCCCTGTTGCAGCGCCGACGAGCGCCGGCGCAGGGCGATCAGGCGCTGATACAGCTCGAACACGCCGGCATCCCACTGCGCGGGATCCCACGGCATGCAGCCCCGCGAGCCGAGCGCGTCATCGCGCAAGCCAACCTCGTCGCCGTAGTAGATCGAGGGCACCCCGACATAGGTCAGCAGCAGCGAGACGGCCAGCTGCAGCAGGGCGCGGTTGTCGCTCAGGACCGAGAGGATGCGGCTGGTGTCATGGCTGCCCAGCAGGTTGAATTGCTGCAGCGCGATGGCCCAGGGGATCGCGGCGCGCGTCTGGCGCCAGGTGGCTTCCAGCGCCTCGGTCGGCCAGGGAACGGGCGAGACGATCTCATCCTTGAAGCCCCACGCGCCCTGGCGATACCCGCGCAGCCAGTGCCAGACCGGTTTTGCAAAACCGAGATAGTTCATCGTCGCGTCCCAGCGGTCGCCCTGCAGGTGGCCGCTGGCGTCGAAGAAGTGCTCGCCGAGCAGATACGCGTCCGGGCGCGCATCCTTGACCGCGACGCGGATCGCGCGCGAGACCTCCTGACCCAGGCGCTGCTCGGTGCCCTGCTGCGCGAGCATGTTGGCCACATCAACGCGCCAGCCATCCGCGCCAAAGGGGGGCATCAGCCAGCGTCGGAAGAAGGAGTCGTCGGCGTCGAACATCCGCCAACGCAGCTCGGGGCTGTTGTAGTTGAGCTTGGGCAGCGAGCGCACGCCCAGCCAGGTCGCGTATTCGTCCGGGTGGCGCGTGAACGTGAAGAAGCTGGCCTCGACGCAATCCGGATCAGCCTGCGCGGCCAGAAACCAGGGATGCCGCGAGCCGCAGTGGTTGGGGACGATGTCCAGCATATAGCGCATGCCGTGGCGGGTGAGCGCCTGACGCAGCGCGATCAGCGCCGCATTGCCGCCCAGACGCGCGTCCACCTGCTCATAGCTGGCCACGTCGTAGCGGTGGTTGCTGTAGGCGGTAAAGATCGGGTTGAGATAGATGGCGGTGGCGCCCAACCGTTGGATGTGATCGAGGTGCTGCGCGACGCCGGCGAGGTCGCCGCCATAGAACAGGGCAAACGGCGGCGCGCCCTCGGGGGGCTGCGCGCCCCAGGCCGGCCGGATCGGGCGCTGGCCGCGATACTCGATCTCGTCGAAGAGCGGATCGAGGCCCGGGTCCCCGTTTGCGAAGCGGTCGGGGAAGACCTGATAGAAAACGCTCCCGGTCACCCAGTCCGGGAAGGGCGTGTCGGCCAGCAGGCGAAAGTCGGCGGCATCGGTCGGCATGGCCGCGCAGACACCCTCGCCGTTCAGCCACCACACGCCATCATCGGCTTCGACGGCAAAGCGATACGTGACGACTGGCTCGCGGATGGGCAGCTCGCCCTCCCACCATGCCGCAACCTCATCGTGCCGGACGCGCTGAAGCACGCTGAAATGCTGCTCGCCGTCGGGGAAGGTGCGCAGGAAGATGCGCCGCACCGGTGCGGCGACATCGACGCGCACGCGCACCGTGACCGTGTCGTTCAGCGTCGGGTGCAGGTTCGAGACGAAGCGGGCGCTGCCGTCATGATGAAGTGAGGACGTCCAGGTCGGGTTCATGGCGGTGCCAGTATCGCATCACACGCAGCGGCACAAGTCACACTGGCCGGGATGGTCAGGTCGGTCTTGGATAACGATGGTAAGAGGAAACCAGCCCGTTGGTGAAGGCT
Organism: Thermoflexales bacterium; assembly: GCA_019694215.1. Lineage (GTDB taxonomy): Bacteria > Chloroflexota > Anaerolineae > J036 > Brachytrichaceae > Brachythrix. Next base: position 9,750 of record JAIBCK010000079.1, on the reverse strand, counting down.
TGTTTGATGGCGGCGGCATCCGCGAAGAGCGCCCAGGCCGGCCCTCTCGACGCCCCATCGCCCTCGGGCTGACGTTGCAGAAAGCGGATGCGCTCGCGCGGAGCCAGGATGGCATCATCGCGTGTGGTGGTGCGCGCGTATTCCGCGGCGATGGCCTTGTCGATCTCCGCCTGCTCGCCCACCGGCAGCGGGGCGTCGCCGAAGGAATCGGGTGGTGGCATCTCCTGCGACAACGCAGCCCTGAGGTGATGGGCAAGCGTGGCGACGTGCCCGGCATCGCTGGCGACGAGCGCGGTGAGCGCGGCAATCGCGTTTTGGGCGCCATGTGCGCGGGCGGTGAGCACGTCGGCCCGCGCGTTCAATTCAAGCAGGGCGGCGACGGACAGCTTGTTGAAGAGGCTTGAACACTGATTGGTCACGTGCCAGACTGGGCTGAAGGCGTAGTGGAGGCCGTTGCTGATCTGACGTTGTCGGTGCTCCGCGAGGAAGGCCTGGATTCGTACAACGATGCGGCTGAGCCGGGATCCGGCGCCGGCTCGCACCGTGTACAACCGAAAAATCTCAGCCGCAAGCGCCGACTGGGACATGCGATTCAGCGCGCCCGTCCCGATGCGCAGGCAGGGGCCGCCGCTTCGCAGTTTCATTCCGGTGAGGGTGATACCGGCTTCTGTGTCAATGAGGATCGTCGCCGCCGGCTGCGTCCCGGCCTGCGTTGCGGCGGTTCGGGAGAACGCCCACACGGTGGGCGCATCCTCTGGCTTGACGACGACCTCGAGCGCGGATTGGCTCACCCTCGCATTGTGACGATCCCGGCGGTAGATCATGAAGTACCACACCAGACCCGCGGCCAGAAAGAGAAGCGGGAAGCCGCAGTTGAACAGCGACTGCCACAAGACCTGGAGCACGAGATACGCCAGGGGGAGGACCACCGCGGCCAGCAACAGGCCGGCCATGAGGGCCGCGAGAAGGATCGCGCCGTGGTAGATCGGTCGAATGACGTTGGCCGGGCGTGCCGGCGCCTCGGCCGTGTCGATCAGATAGGGGCGGAGAAGCCGCAGCATGACCTTATTGAGCAAACGGCCAATCACCACCACTGCGCCGATGGGCACCAGGACGCCACCCACCACGAGTGCCAACTTGAGCGCGCGAGACGCCGCGGCCTTGACGGAAACGCCGTCGTTGAGGGCATCCTCAACCACACTTTTTGAGAGGCCCAGCGTTCGCGCCTCGATGAATTCGGCCTCCGCAGCCTCCCAATCCTGTCGCGACACGGCTGCGACGCCTGCGGCGAAATGCGCATGCGGGTCGTTTGGATCGATCCGGAGCAGGGCATCGACGGCGTGATCGAGCGTCGCAAGGTCGTCGTTGGCCAGCGCCGCGCGCATCAGGGCGGTCTGCGTCACCTTGTCGTAGGCCGCTTCTCGCGCCGCATTCTGAGCAAGCTGGCTGCCCTCCGCGCGATCGGCGGGGTTGCCTTTCGTCAGCAGGACGTAGGCGAGTGCGCCCCTCGTCCGGCCTGTCGCCTCGATCGACTCGGCCTTGCGCGCGTGGGCTTCTGCGGCGGTGAAAAGGCGACGGTCTGCCTCGATGACGGCCAGCCTGCGCAGCGCATCGGGAAAGTCGGGGACCAGCGTCAGGGTCCGCTCGTAGCCGGCCCGCGCGGCGTCGATGCGCAGGTTGTCGTCGTCGTCGAGGGCCTGGACGAAGACCGGCCTGGCTTCCAGGCTGATCGCCTCCAGGCGCGCCAGGGTCGTGATCCGGTATTCAGCTTCCGTCTCTCCCTGCGTTTCAGGGACCGGCAGAACGACGCGGGTCGTGGGTGCGCAACCGACGAGCAGACCAACGAATAGCGTGATGAGTCCAGCGCGGAATCCAGCCATACACGCGCATTTTCCCACGCGGTGATTACGGCGGCTGACCCGATCCGCCGCTCACCCCTCGCGCAGGGCAACGACAACGTCGGCGACGTTTGTCCCGGTCGGGCCGGTCACGATGAGATCGCCAAGCGGCGCGAAAAACGCATAACTGTCGTTGTTTGATAGCGCCGCGGTGGCATCCCACCCGAGCGCGGCGGCCCGGGCGAGCGTCTGCCCGTCCGCCACTGCGCCGGCCGCGTCGGTCGGGCCATCGGTGCCATCCGTGCCAAAGCTGCCGATCAGCCGGCCCGGGCGGCCATCCAGCGCCAGCGCCGCCGCGAGGGCCAGCTCCTGGTTGCGGCCGCCTCGACCGCTTCCGCGCAGCGTCACCGTCGTCTCGCCGCCGTAGATCAGCGCCGAGCGCGGCGGGGCGGCATCGAGGTCGGCGGCGATGCGCACCGCGGCCTCACGCGCCTCGCCGCTCAACGCCGTCGTCACCACGTGCGCCGCAAAGCCGCGCTCACGGGCGGCCTCGGCCGCCGCGGCGCAGGCCAGGCTGTTGGATGCGATCAAAACGTTGTGCGCGCGCGGCTCGCGGGTCAGGCCGGAGGCGATCACGTCGAGCGAATCGCCGACCACGTCGGACAGGATCAAGCCGGCCACCCGCGCGGGCTGCGCCAGCCGGACCAACCCGCCGGCCTTCAGCGCATCCAGCCGGCCGCGCACCGCGTTCATCTCGGTGATGTCGGCGCCGCTGCGCAGGAGGGCCTCGTTCACGGTGCGCAGTGCCCGCAGCGTGACGCCCTCGTGCGGGGCCACGGCCAGCGCCGAGGCACCGCCACTCACGCAGACCAGGACCAGGTCGCGGGCGCCCAGCCCCGGCAAGGCGGCGCGGATGGCCCCACCGCCGCGCACGCTGTCCGCGTCCGGCACGGGATGCCCGGCCTCGATCAGCGTGACGGTGTCCGGCATCCGGGCGCGGGCGTCGGGCGGGAGGTGGCCGTGTTTGGTGACCACCACGCCGCCCCGCAGACGATCCGCGACGACGGGCAGGGCCGCCAACGCCATCGGCCAGGCCGCCTTGCCCGCCGCAATCAACGTGATGCGATCGATCTCGCCCAGCGCGATGCGCGCCTCGCCGATGCGCAGGGCGTCGGCGTCACGCGCGACGTGGCGCGTGACCGCGAGGGCGGGATCGGCCGCCTGCAACGCCGCGCGCAGAATGGCGTCAAACGTTGGCCGCAGCATTGTCCGTGCGCCGCTTGCGCGGGTCCGGTGTCCCGGTCAGGGCAAACATGGCCTGCACCACCGGGCCGATCCCAAACGCAAAGGTGAGCGTGCCCAGGCCGACCGTGCCGCCGAGCAGCCAGCCGACGAAGAGCACAACGATCTCAATCAACGTGCGCGTGATGCGCAGGCTCCACCCGGTGCGGCGCGTCAGCCCCATCATCAGGCCATCGCGCGGGCCAGCCCCCATCTCCGCACCCAGATACAGCGCGCTGCCCAGCCCGATCACGCACACGCCCAGCACCATCTCGGCGGCCTGCGGCACGAGGGGCAGCGCAGGCAGCAGGCCACGCACCCAGGCCTGGGCGGGCAGCAGGTGCAGCACGGCGTTGACGACCAGGCCGATCAGGATGATGTTGCACACCGTGCCCAGCCCCGGTCGCTCGCGCAGCGGCAACCACAGCAACAGGATCGGCACGCCGACCACGATCCCCACCGTTCCCAGCTCATAGCCCGAGCGCTTGCTGAGGCCGTCGTTCAGAACCTCCCACGGTCCCAGCCCCAGGTCGGCGTGTTTCATCAGCGCGATGCCCAGCCCGAAGGCGGCCAGGCCGATGAGCAGGCGCGCCCAGCGACGCGGCGAGCGGGGGAAGGCGGCGGCCAGGTCACTAAGGGCCTGGCCGGTGCGAGGCGGGGTGGGTTCAAGGTCCGAAGTCATGCACTCCTGTCAATACTCAGATGCGACACCAGGCCGGCATCAGGCCGGGCCCGAGGTTGCGGGGAGGTTGGCGCGGGTCGGCCGAAATCAGCGTGAGCGAGGCGCGCGGGCGCGAACCGCGCTCGGCCGCCTTGCGCCCGATCAGCTCGTTGAGGATCAGGTGGCGGCTGTCGGGCGACCAGATCGGGTGGCTGTGGGCGTACTGGTCGAAGAAGGGCAGCACCCGCCCGATGAAGACGTCCGTGGGGCGGAAGGTGTACGCGAGTCGAGTCTTTCCGCTGGACACATCGGCGATCCACAGGTTGAGAAAGATCGGCGCGCCGTCGCGCGTGGCGGGGGCCTGCGGCTCGGTCTGCCGCCCGCCCGGGTCTGAAACGGGTCGCACGCCCGGAAGGCGCAGGAAGTCCTCGCGCGCCGTAGCGAGGGTGAAGTAGGCGATGCGATCCCCGTCGGGCGACCAGAAGAAGGCCAGCACCATGGCGCGGGTGAGCTCGCGCGGTTGTCCATCCAGCCCCATTACCCGCAGCGGACCGTACGAGGCGCGGGCGGGGGCGGCGGGCGCGATCCAGGCCAGCTGGTCGCGGGTCGGGCTCCACGCCAGCGCGGCCACGCCGTGGTGCGGCACGCACACGGCTTCCTCCATGTGCAGGCCGTCGATGACGATCTCGGGGGTCCCGCCCATGTTGATGCGCGCGTAGGCCCAGTGCCGACCGTTGGGCGAGATGCCCGGCGATTGAAAGAGCCCCGGCGCTTCGAGGTCGCGCTCGACGCGCAGGTCCTCGGTGGCAAACGGATCGATGAAGGCGAGCTGGCCCTCCCGATCACCGGCAAAGCCCTGCCGGAGCAGGATGTGCGCGCCGCTGGGCGACCATTGCCAGAAGCATGGCCGCCCGTGGGCGAGCAGCCGCGCGGTCTCCTCGCCCCGCAGCGAGACCAACCGCAGGCCCAGTTCCTGACGCGGCGGGAGGCCGGCCAGATACGTCAGATGAAAGCTGTCCGGCGCCCAGTAGAAATAGAAGGGTAAGCCGCCGCGGCTTTCGAGGAGCGGCGGGAGGGACTCGGAGCCATCCAGCGCGAAGACGAACAACCCGCCGTCGGCGCGACCTCCGCCGATAGCGGCGAGATACCGACCGTTGGGCGAAAAGGCCGGGAACTGGTAGAAGCGGTCGGCGGCGACCACGACCGGCTCGGCATCGTCCAGCCGACGCAGCAGCAGGCGCCCATCGATGCCGACATAGGCGAGGGCGTTGTGCATCCCGGTAGGTCGGCTCGGCTCCTGCATGGCCGACGCTACAGCTTGGCGATCTTCTTGTCGATCTCGGCCATGCGCGCCTCGATCGAATCCTTCAGCCGATCCAGCGACTGCGAAAACTGGTCGGTCGCGTCGACGAGCTCGTTGGCCATCTGTGAGGCCGGCTTCAGGTTGAGGGGATTGGCCGGGTCTGCGGGCACGGGCGTGGCTGCGGCCGCGCTCGGCGCCCCATCCGCCAGCGGCGCATAACCGACGAAACGCCCATCTGTCTCGCGGAGCAGACGCCGAATGCCCATGATGGCATCCCGGTTGAGCGGCCCGTAGATGTGCGGGAAGAGCACGGCATCGACGGCGGGCACAGGCGCGGGGGCCGGCGTCTCGGGGAGATCGGTCTGCCCGAACTCGGCATCACCAAACTCCGCCACGGCGTCAGAAACGGCCGGCACCTCAGGCGGCGGCGCAGCCGGAGCGGCCGGCGGATCCGCAGGAGGCTCCCATTTCACCGGTGCGGCGATGCGATGCTCGTCGATGGCGACGGCCAGAAACTCGCCGGGCTCGCTGCGGTAGAAGCGATTGGCCACCTTGAGCAGCAGGGCATCGCCAAACGTGGCGTGGATGAAGCCATCGCGCTCGAAGGCCTTGGGCAGATACGGCTTGTTTGCAGGCGCGGCGGCCCAGTCCGCGGCGCTGACCAGATGCAGGATCATGTAGTTGCCTCCCGGACCTTCTCGTTTGGATCGAGCATCGCCGGCACGGTCGCGCCGCGTCGGGCCAGCCTGGCCAGCACGATGCTGACCAAATACAGCACGAGCAGCGGCAGCATCACCAGCCCCATGTTGACGGGATCCGGCGTGGGTGTGATGAGCGCAGACACGACCGCGATGATGACGATGGCGTAGCGCCACTGGCGCGCCAGCACGCCCGCGCTCACGACGTTGAGCTTGGCCAGCGTGAATATCAGGATCGGCATTTCAAAGGCCACGCCCATCCAGAAGATGACGTTGGTGAAAAACGGCAGGGTCTCATCCACCCGATACTGCGCCGTGAAGACGCTGGGCAGCAGGTTGGCGAGGAAGTCGATTGCGTTGGGCAGAAAGAGAAACCACGAGAAGGCCATGCCAAGCAGGAAGAGCAGGGTGGCCATCGGCAGCCCGATGTACAGCCAGCGCCGCTCGCGCGGCAGCAGGCCCGGCATGATGAAGGCGATGATCTGATACAGGATCACTGGCATGGCCAACGCGGCACCGATCGTCACCGCGACGGTGAAGTAGTTGGTCAGCCCCTCGGTCGGGTTGATGACGATGAAGCGCTGCCCCGGGATGCGCTCAGCCAGCACGCGCAGCACCGGCTCGGCCAGGAAGAAGCCGATGCCCGTGCCGACGCCGAGCGCCAGCACCGCCCGGAACAGGCGGTCGCGCAGCTCACGCAGGTGATCGAGCAGGCTCATGGCGCCCTCTTCGGGCGCGTCGGCGGGGTCGGTGTTTGGTTCCTCGGCCATGCGGTATCGGCGGAGATTATCGCATCCGGCCGACGGCAGGGGGCCGCCCGTCGTTTCTGGCGCGGTATGCTAGCCCTCGCCATGAAGAAGATCGCATTGCTGGGCGCCGCCCATATTCACACCCCCGGTTTCATGAAGCGTTTCGCACAACGTGAGACGATCATCCTTTCCCATGTCTGGGATCACGACCGCACCCGCCGCGCGCGCTGGGCGCGCGAGATGAAGGCCAACGCCATCGCCACGCCCGCCGAGGCGCTCAGCGATCCAGACGTCGCTGCGGTGATCGTGTGCTCGGAGACCGTCCACCACGAGGCCCTGGTCGTGGCGGCGGCCGAAGCGGGCAAGGCCATCTTTGCCGAGAAGCCGCTCGGCATGGCGGCCGGGGACGCCCGGCGCATGGCCGATGCCGTCGAGCGGCACCGCGTCGTCTTCCAGACCGGCTATTTCCAGCGCGGGCTGCCCGCGCACCAGTTCATCGCCGCGCGCATCGCCGACGGCAGCCTCGGGACGATCACCCGCGCCCGCGTGAGCAACTGTCACGCCGGCGCGTCACTGGGCTGGTTCGATACCGAGTGGCGCTGGATGGCCGACCCCGCCCAGGCCGGCGTCGGGGCGTTTGGCGACATGGGCGCGCACGCCCTCGACCTGCTGATGTGGTGGCTTGGCCCGGTCGCCGCGGCCAGCTCCGCGCTTGGGATTGCAATGGACCGTTATGGCTGTGACGAGTACGGCGAGGGGCTGTTGCGCTTTCGCAGCGGCGCCGTCGCGACGCTCGCCGCGGGCTGGGTGGATGTCGCCAACCCCGTCACCGCGCTGGTGAGCGGGACGCGCGGCCACATTACGGTCAGCGAGGGCAAGGTGTGGCTGAAGCGCGAGGGCGACGACGCCGCGCAAGAGGCCGCGCTTCCCGCGCCGCAGCCGGCCGGCTTTGACCTGTTCCTGGACTGGCTCGAAGGCAAGGCTGACACGGCCGGCTTCGTCAGCGCGCGCGCCTGCGCCGAGCGCAACGCCGCCATGGACATGCTATATCAGAATCCGCTCCCGCGAGCGGCATAACGCAAAAAGAAGGACATCATGACCCGCAAACTGAACATCGCCGTGATCGGCACGGGCGGCATCGTCAACGCCCACATGCCCGGCTGGATCGACGCCCCGCACGCCCAGGTCGTCACCGGCTACGACCAGGTGCCTGCCGCGGCGCAGGCCTGGGCGGCCAAGTACGGCATCCCGAAGGTGGCCGGCAGCGTCGAGGAGATCCTGGCCGACAAGAGCATCGACGCGGTTGACATCTGCGTGCCCAATCGCGCCCATGCCCCGATCGCCATTGCGGCGTTGCAGGCCGGCAAGCATGTGCTGTGCGAGAAGCCGCTGGCCCCCACGCCCGAGGAAGTGCGCCAGATGATCGCCGCGCGGGATGCCAGCGGCCGGATGCTGATGACCGCCCAGCACTTCCGCTTCGGCGGCAGCGCCCGCGCGCTCAAGGCGGAGATTGATCGCGGTGCGTTGGGCAACGTCTATCATGCCCGCAGTTGGATGCTGCGGCGCAACTTCCTGCCCACCCGACCCGGCTTCATCCAGCACGCGCTCTCCGGCGGCGGGGTGACGATCGACATCGGCGTGCACATCCTCGACCTCACCCTGTGGATGATGGGCCACCCCAGGCCCGTCAGCGTGAGCGGATCGACGCGCACGGTGCTGGCCCGGCAGCCCGGCGCGTTCAGCTCGTGGAACACGCGCAGCGACATCCCGCGCGAGATGGACGTCGAGGAGATGGCCACCGCCTTTGTGCGCTTTGAAAATGGCGCCACCCTCATCCTCGAGGTGAGCTGGATGCTCCACCACGCCATGCCTAACGGCAAGATCGAGGACATGCAGATGTGGCTGTATGGCGACCGCGCCGGCGCGCGCTGGCCGACCTGCGAGCTGATCTCGGCCAACAACGCGACCTCGCAGTTCTATTCGACGACGCTCGGGTTGCTCGATGCGCCCAACGCGCCGCACAAACAGGAGTGCCTCGACTTCGCCAAGGCGATCATCGATGGTGCGCCGTCTCCCGTGCCGGCTGAGCACTCGCTGCAGGTGATTGCGATTCTCGACGCCGTGTATCGCAGCCAGAAGGAAGGGCGCGAGATCCGCCTCGACGGATGACGCGCCCCGTGCGGGTGTGGCGGGAGGGCGATGTCCCTCCCGCCGCGCGCGTCCTCCCGATTGCCACAGCGCTGGCGTGCGGGGAGGCTCGCCCCCTGGCCGAGGCGCTGCGCGCACGAGCGCCCGATGGGGATGAAATCTTTACGTGGGGCGACGTCCCACCTGCCGGGGCGGGGCCGGCGGAGGCGCGCCGCGCGATCGCCCGCGTGATCGTATCGCTCTCGCTCCCGGGCGTGCCGCTACTTCCGGCCGCGGCGCTCGAAGCCCCGGCCGCCGCGCGGGCGCTGGCCGCCACCGCGCACCCCGGGTTTGACCCCTTCGCGCGCTGCACGTTCCCGGACGCCGGGCCGGCGCTCTTTGTCGTGGTGCGCGACGGCGCCACTCCTGATCAGCCCCCGCTGGTTGTCCAACGGAGCCGGGTGGTATGCGTGGTCAATGTCTCAGGCGGCGATGAACTGCTCAGCCTGGACTGGCGCGCGCTGCTCGGGACGCGCAATGCCATCCGCGATCTGCTCACCGGCGTGCGCTTCAACGTGCACGGGCCGTCGGTCGGCCTGGCCGGGTATCAGGCGCTCTGGGCGACGGTGTGATGCGGGTCTTGGCCGCTGCGGCGCGGCGTTCGTCATGCGTCATCCGTCATGCGTTGCGGGCGTCTGCGTGGCGGATTGCTGCAGACCGTCGGTCGTGGACGGCGGTGCCTTGTCTGCATTGCGGCGGCTCGTCAGGAAACAGAAGAACGAAGGGACGAAGTTGAACGAAGGGGTTGTTTGGAGGTCGTCTCCGCCGTCGCCCGCCCCGCGCCCGGTAGCGTCAGCCGCACGTCACGGCGATGCCGCAAGGGTGAGACCGGGGTACCGATGCCGGTCACATTTCGGAGGGGCGAAGCGTCCGCAACGGTTCGAGGCCTTCGAGTACGGTGGCGGACGCTTCGCCCGCCCCGCGCCCGGTAGCGTCATCCGCACGTCACGGCGATGCCGCGTGGGTGAATGCGGGGTACCGATGCCGGCCACATTCCGTAGGGGCGAAGCGTCCGCAACGGTTCGAGGCCTTC
>JAIBCK010000180.1 GCA_019694215.1 Thermoflexales bacterium | reverse complement strand
CCGCTGGCGCTCCCACCCCCATTTGGCGGATGCTTCACAGACGGCGGTGCGTAGCGCTTGCTTGCGACTGTGAACGGATTCGCAGGCGATGGGCGGGGGAGCGCCCATGCTCGCGCGCTGCCGGAGACAGTGGTTTCGGTGAGATCGGGGCAACGGAAGGGGTGATCATGGGCCTGTTTGATTTCTTCAGCGGCTTGTTCGGCAAGAAGTCGCCCGACGACCGTCGCGTCAAGAACCGTCCGCGGGTCAAGCGCGGCACCCAGGTGCTGATCATCGACGACTCCACTACCGTGGTGACCATGTTGCGGCGCATGCTGGAGCAGAACGGCTACGAGCCGCTGGAAGCCTTCGATGCCGAAAGCGGCATCCAGATGGCCAAGGAAAACCTGCCGCGCCTGATCTTCCTCGACATCGTGCTGCCCGGCATGAACGGTTTCGCTGCCCTGCGCGCGCTGCGCCGGGAGCCGCTTACCGCCGAGATCCCGATCATCATGATGAGCGGCAACGAACAAGCCACCGAGCACTTCTGGGCGCAGAAGATCGGCGCCGACGACTTCATGAAGAAACCCTTCTCCCGCCCCGAGGTCTTCGCCCGCGTCGACCGCCTGCTCGGCGTCGCCAAGGAGTAGCGCAGGGGCCTGGTGCCGGGCCTGCCAGCCCCCTCCAGTTCGCCCGACGCGCACGCAGAATCCCGGCACTCGCCACCCAGGCGCCGGCATGTGCTCCCGAAAGCCGCGCATGGGCGCCAGCGTGCGCCGCATTCGCGCACGAGTGCGGGGCGCAGCGCCCTCATCCGCCGCATAGGCCATCAGTTTACCCGGGTACCCGTAACCGACGGCCCTTACGCCGCGTCCAACGCAGGGCATAGGGTTGCATCACCGCGACCCGAGTGTCGGCCTCACGGAGAACCTCAAGGAGTTGATGATGGACACGATGGAAGAGCGCTTCGTCGATCGGCTGCTGCATGCGCTGGCTGCGCTGGGCGAGCACGATCCTCCGCCACCGGAACGACCGGACTGGCAGGCTTGGGCCCGCGAGCAGGCGCCCACCCCAAAGCCCCTTTCCCATTGAGGTCAGTCATGAAAAAGAACCTGCTCACCGCGGCGCTGGCCGTCGCGCTCTCCTTCGCTGCGCATGCCGCCACCATCGTGGCGCCGGGCACCAGCGAGGACTCGGTCAACAAGTCGCTGACGGTCGGCGCCGGCACCGCGGTCAAGGATGTCGAGACCGTCAATGGCAGCATCGACGTGCAGGATGGAGCGCAGGCCGCCGAAGTGTCGACGGTCAACGGCAGCATCGATGTCGGCAACGACGTGACGCTGGTGACGCTGGAGACGGTCAACGGCAGCATCGACGTGGGCTCGGGCCTGAAGGCCAGTGGCGACGTGGAAACCGTCAACGGCCGCATCGGCATCGGCCCGGGTTCGACGGTGGCCGGCTCGGTGTCTACCGTCAATGGCCGCGTCACGCTGGACCAGGTGACGGTGACCACCAATGTCGAGACGGTCAACGGCGGGCTGAACTTCAAGAACGCACGCATCGGCGGCAACGTGGAGATGGTCAACGGCCGCGCCGAGTTGCTTGACGGCACCGTGGTCGGCGGCGACCTGGTCGTCCACAAGCCGAAGGGCGGCTGGAGCTGGGGCAACAAGACCAAGCCGCCGGTCGTGGTGATCGGCGCGGGCAGCGAGGTGCGCGGCCGCCTGCTGATCGAGAACGACGAGACCAAGGTGTACGTGCACGAGAATGCCCGCGTCGGCGCCGTCGAAGGCGTGCAGGCCACGCGTTACTCCGGCGCCAACGCCCCCGAGTAAGTCTGTTCAGGAACTATTTGCGCGCCCTGCAGTCCTATTCATCGCAGGGCGCACACTCCGACATCCCCTCCCTGGGATGGTGCAAGCGACAGCGAATGGGACCTCTCGAACCGGGCCTTGTGCCCGGTTTTTTTTCGGGTGGGTTCGGGGCTGGCCCGGGATTGGGTAGAGTGAAGGGTCAAACGTGAAACGTGAAACGTCAACTGGCGCGCGGCTGGTTGACGTTTGACGATTGACGTTTGACTCTTCGTTCCGCCGTTGGGTCGGTAGCGATCAGGTGAAACGTGAAACGTGAAACGTCAATTGGCGCGCGGCTGGTCGACGTTTGACGTTTCACCTGATCGCTACCGAATCGTCAAAGGGATCCGGGCCCGCACCACCCCCGCAACCGGACGCTGAGGTACGGGAACGTCACCATCAGCAGCAGGCCGAGGGACAGATAGTTGCCGCTGCGTGGATCGAAATCCTCCAGTATCCGCCGCCAAGGGCGGTGCAGCAGCCGGCGGGCGAGGACGATGTCGAAGCTGGCCATGAACAGGGCGATCGTCAGTCCGACGCCGAACAACGGCAGCGCGTCGCGATAGCCGATCGCCGGCACCAGCCACCAGCAGACCGCGAAGGCCAGCAGCGAGCCGGTGACGATGGCCACTTTCAGCGCGCGCTGCTTGCCGATGCGCGGCACCAGCAGCGCTGCGCGGGCAATGCCGTGCAGGGTCTCGAAGCCCGCCAGCGCAACACACAGCGCGAGAATGCGGATCAGTTCGTCGGGCATGCTGGGCTCACTGCTGGCGGGTGACTTCTGCGTCTGCCGGGCATTTTCGCTTGACGCCTGACGCATGTGCCTGATGCGAGGCAAGGGTTCAGGGGCAAGAGGGCCAACTTGCTGCGCGACCTTGAGCCGCACGCCCGTCCCTTGACCCCGGTCCCGCTCCGCCGAGCCGGGTGCAGGTCACCCCGGTAGCGCGCGCCGGAACAGCGCCACGGT
>JAIBCK010000006.1 GCA_019694215.1 Thermoflexales bacterium | reverse complement strand
CGCAGGGGCGGTGTCGGACGCTTCGCCCCTACAGAACCGACCCACAACCCAATCCCCCTTCGGCGAACTTCGTTTCTTCGTTCTTCTGTGAACCTGCCCAATCGCCGGCCGCCTGAGCCTGCTTCCGGCCTCGGTCTCCCCCCTTCTGCGACAATCCCCCGCATGCGATTCTTCGGCGCCGTCTACCTCATCCTCAGATCCGACGACCAGGTCCTGCTCCTGCGCCGCAGCAACACCGGGTTCGAGGATGGCAACTACAGCCTCGTCGCCGGCCACGTCGAGCCCGGCGAGAGCGCGCACGTCGCCATGCTCCGAGAGGCGGCCGAGGAAGTCGGGATCACGCTCGACGTGGCCGACATCGAACACGTCCACACCCAGCATCGGCACAGCCACGACGCGCGCATCTACTTCGACCTGTACTTCACGGCCCGGCGCTGGACGGGCGAACTCCGCAACAACGAGCCCCGCAAGTGCGATGACCTGCGTTGGTTCCCACTGACCGAGCTGCCGCCAAACCTGACCCCCTTCGTCCGCGCTGTGCTGGTCGAACACCTGCCCAACCATCGCAGTTACTCCACGTGGGGATGGGAACCCGGCGAAGACCGTGGGCGCCTCACCGGACGATAGGGCGGGCCGCGACCCAGGTGTGATAAAATTCTTTTTCGCGCGGCCCCTTCGTCTAGTGGCCTAGGACGAAGCCCTCTCAAGGCTTAAACACGGGTTCGAATCCCGTAGGGGTCATCTCCGCCGCCCGCGTCCCGACAGGGGCCGGGCGTTTTTTATGTCCCGGGGTGCTCCATGCAATCGATGATCATCGCCAACGGCGAAGTCAAAGACGAGATTATTCTGCGCGGCGCAGCCGCGCTGCGGGCCGGGGCGATGGCCGCCGACGTCGCCGAGCAAGTCGCGCGTGACGTCGAGGACGATGCCGATGATCACAGCGTGGGATTCAGCGGCAAGCCCAACATCCTGGGTCAGGTCGAGTGCGATGCCTGCTTCATGGTGGGCGCGACCCGCAAGGCCGGCGCCGTCGCGGCCCTGCGCGGCTTTCGGCACCCCATCTCCGTCGCGCGCCAGGTCATGCAGCGCACGCCGCACGTTCTGCTTGCGGGCGAGGGGGCCATGCGCTTCGCCGCGGAGATCGGTGCCGAGCGTCGCAACATGCTCTCCATCGAGGCGCGCGCGCTGTGGCACGGGCGCCTGCGCGAGATCGGCCTCACCGATGCCCAAATCCACGACCTGGAGTGCGGACATCCGCCGGCCGATGTGATCGGATTGGCCAACGCCGCGATGAACTGGCGCGATGGCACCGACACGATGAACGTCATGGTGCGCGACACCGCCGGTCGGCTGTGCGTCGCCGTCACGACGTCGGGCATCTCCTGGAAATATCCCGGGCGGGTGGGGGATTCGCCCATTGTCGGCGCGGGCCTGTATGCCGATGATCGTTTCGGGGCGGCGGCTTGCATGGGCCTGGGCGAAGTCACCATCCGCCTCGGCACCTCGCTCAAGCTGGTCAGCCTCATGCAGGGTGGCCTCAGCATGAACGAGGCCGGGCGCATCGTCACCCGTGAGATGGCCGAGATGCTGGCCCCCTCGGGCAGCACCCGCACCCACGTCGATTGGGTGCGCATCATCGCCATCGATCGAGCCGGGACGCCGGCCGCGTTTGCCACCTCACAGGGTCGCTTCATCAAGGTGCAGGGTGCCGATGATCTCGAACCCCGCCTGATCGAAGCCGAATACGTCCCGGCCTGACGGCGGCGCGCTCAGGCAGCCGGCAGCACCCAGTTGCGCCGCAGCTTGCCCCACGCGCGAAGCTCATCGGCCCACAGCCCTTCCATCTCGCGCACTGGCGTGCCGGCCAGCAGCGACTCGCGGATGCGCGGATCGCCCGTGAGCAGGTCGAAGTGCGGGCGGTGGCCCTCCCAACTGGATTCGAGGAACTTGAACTCACCGGGATGCCGGCGCAGAATCGCGTCCAGCACATGCAGGCCGCTGGTGAACGCGCGGAAGCGGGAACGGTCCGTGACGTGGATCTGCAGGCCCGCGCAGCGCACGCCCTTGTGCTTGCTGTACAACGGTTCAAAGTAGACCGGGCGGAAGCGCGCCGCCGGCAGGTCGCGCCGGTTGAGCTCGCGCGCGATGCCCTCCGCATCCAGCCACGGCGCGCCGACCCACTCGAAGGGGTGCGTCGTGCCGCGGCCCTCGCTCAGGTTGGTCCCCTCGAACAGACACATCCCGGGGTAAATCACCGCGCAGTCGATGGTCGGCAGGTTGGGGGAGGGCGTCATCCACGGCAGGTTGGTCTCGTCGTAGTACTCGTGGCGGCGCCAGTTGCCGCAGGTGACGACGCGCACATCGCAGGCCGGGATGGCGGTGTCCTTGAGATAGCGGGCGAACTCGCCGATGGTGAGCGCATAACGCACGGGAACCGGATAATTGCCAACGAAGGAGCGCACGCCTGGCTGGAGCAGCGGGCCATCGATGTCGATGCCGTTGATCGGATCCGGTCGGTCCAGCACGAGCACCGGGATGCCCTTCTCCGCAGCCGCCTCCATCATGAAGGCCAGCGTGTTGAGGTAGGTGTAGTAGCGGCATCCGACGTCCTGGATGTCATACACGATCAGGTCGAGGCCATCCAGCCAGGCCGGGCGGGGGCGAACCGTCTCCCCGTACAACGAATAAACGGGCGCACCGGTCTGCGGATCGATCGAGTTCCCAACCTGCAGGCCATCCTGCACCTCGCCGCGCACGCCGTGCTCCGGGCCAAACAGCGCGCCAATCGTGACGCCCGGCAGGGAGGCCAGCGCATCAACGACGCTCCAGCGCAGATCGCTGGTGAATCCGGTCGGGTTGGTGACGATGCCGATGCGCTTGCCGAGGACAGGGGCCGGGTCGGCGAGAAGGCGGTCGATTCCAAAACTGAGCGTGTTCGTTGACATGGGCCCATTAGACACGCATCTGGCTAGAATCGCTGCGTGCCCCCATACCAGCGAACCCCGGCTCAACCCGCGCGCCGCCCGAAGGGACGCTCACGCCTCCCTTACGCGTTTGCGCTGGGCCTGGTCGTCGTGGGGCTCGTGATCGGCGCGCTCAGCCTGCGCGCGCTGTCCGCACCGTCGCCAACGCCCGAGGCCACCGCCACCCTGCGGCGGCCCAGCGTGTCCTCGGACACCGATGCCCCGCCGACCGAGGTCCCGACATCAGCGCCGACGGCGCGCCCAACTGCCACCCAAACGCCGGCCCCGACGCTTCCACCGCAGGGGAGCCACACCGTGCAAGCGGGTGAGACCCTGCTGGGCATCGCGCTGAAATACGACGTGTCGATGGCGCGCATTCAGATCGCCAACGATCTTGGCGACAACCAGACCGTACGGGTGGGGCAGACGCTGATCATCCCGGCCTCCATCAGCGGCGAGAGCGCCTACTGGCGCGCGCGCGTGGTTCGGGCCGGCGATACGCTGTCCTCCCTGGCAGCCGAAGCCGGCGTCTCCGTCGCCGAGCTCGACCGCGTCAACGCCCTGCAGGGTTCCAGCGTGATTCGCCTCGGTAGCACGCTGATCCTGCCCATCAACGTGCCGCAGCCTGCGCCGACCAGCCCGCCCGTCACGCGCGCAGCGACGGTGCTCCCGCCAACCGTTCCGCCGGCCACCCGCACACCACTGCCAACCGTCGCACCAACCGTCGCACCGTCGCCGGCCCCGACGCGCACGCCAGCCGCGGTGGACGGCAGCGTCGCTGCGCAGGAGGCGCAGGTGCTGGCTGCCTACAACGAAGCACGGGCCGCCGCAGGCGTGCCACCCCTCACCCTCAGCCCGGCCCTGAGCGCCGCCGCGCGCGCACACGCGCAGGACTGCGCCGCGCGCGGCTACGGCAGCCATGTCGGATCAGATGGCAGCGACACAAAGACGCGCATCCTGCGGGCGGGGTATCTCAGCCCGCTGGCCTGGGGCGAGAACTGGGCCTGGGCACACACAACGGCGGAAGCCTGGCAGATGTGGTTCATCGAGGAGGCCCCCAGCGGCCCGCACCGCGATAACATTCTGTCGGCGCGCTACCGCGAGGTCGGCATCGGCGTCGTTGCATCGAACGGCGGCTACTACTACATCACCGACTTTGGCGCGCGCTGAGCGGTCGCGACCGGTATAATCGGCGGACTATGATCATGAACACCTTTCTGGCCATTGCGCAGATCGTGCTGGCCATTGCACTGATCGGGGCCGTGCTGCTGCAGAGCAAGGGCGAGGAGTTGGGCGGTGTCTTCGGCGGTGCCCAGTCGGTCTATCAGACCCGGCGCGGGGTCGATCGCCTGCTTTTCACCATCACCGTCTTCATGGCCATCGCGTTCTTCATCCTCTGCATCGTCAACGTCGTCATCTCGACGCCGCCGGCGGCCTAGTCCCGAGCGCGCTTCTCGATCCCGCCCCGCCGTGGGCGGGCTCGCCTCTTCCCCGTGCGATCCTTTCGCTTGCCGCTCTTGCTCCTCATCGTGGGCATTGTGGCAATCGCGCTGATCGTCCTCCAGCTCGTCGCACCGCGCATCGCGCGCCCCACCGGAGCCACCTACACCGAGGGCGTCGCGGGCGCACCGCAGGCCATCAACCCTCTGCTGTGCGCGCTGAACGAGGCCGACCGCGACCTGTGTGCGCTGATCTTCAGCGGGCTGGGGCGGATGAACGAGGCCGGCGATGTCGTGCCGGATCTGGCCTCGACCTGGTCGATCTCTGAGGATGGCATAACGTACACGATCAAGCTTCGTACGGATGCCACCTGGCATGACGGCAAACCGGTCACGGTCGATGACGTGCTCTTCACCGTCGGCATGCTGCAATCGCCGGAGTTCCCCGGGCGGGCCGATCAGGGCGCCGCGTGGGGGACGGTCTCCGCGACCATTTTGGACGACAACACCCTGCGCTTTGTGCTCGGGCAGCCCTATGCCGGCTTCCTGGACTACCTCACCGTTGGCATCCTGCCGCGCCACATCCTGACCGGGACGGCGGCGCGTGCACTGCCGCAGGCGCAGTTCAATCTGCAGCCCATTGGCAGCGGCCCTTGGCGGTTGGTGGAAGCGCAGACGGCCGGCAGCCGCGTCTCGGCCGTGACACTGGAGCCGTATCGCGGCTACTACGGCGCGAAGCCCGCGCTTACGCGGCTGACGTTCCGCTACTACGCCAACACCGCCGCCGCTTTGGACGCCTTTCGCAGTGGCGAAGTGGAAGGTGTCGCCCGCCTCACGCTCGAAGATCAGGCGCGTGCGACGGGCATGCCCGGGCTGACGCTCTACACCGCCAAGATGACGCGCTACACGGCCTTGCTGCTCAACACGCGCAAGGACAGTGGCACCGTCGCGCTGGCCGACAAGTCCGTGCGGCAGGCGCTGATGTACGCCCTCGATCGTGAGCGCATCGTGCGTGACGCGCTGGGTCGGCAGGGCGTCGTGGCGGACACGCCCTTCATCCCGGACACCTGGGCGTATGCCAGCGGCGTGCGCAAGTATGGCTATGACCCCGAGCTGGCCCGTCAGCTCCTGCGCAATGCCGGCTATGAGCTGGCCACCGACCCGCGCTCGAATCAGCCCTTCTGGCTGAAGGACGGTGAAGCCATCGCCTTCACCCTGCTGCATGCCGATGATCCCGCCCGCAAGGCCGTCGCGGATGCCGTCGTGGAGCAGTGGCGTGCGTTGGGCATCCAGGTGGCCGCGCAGCCGGTCGGCCGCAACCTCGAGCGCGACTACCTTGCCACGCGCCAGTTTCAAGTGGCCCTGGTCGAGGTCCCGCTGGAGGGCGACCCGGACCAGTACACCTTCTGGCACAGCAGCCAGGCGGTGCGCGGCCAGAACTACACCGGCTACGACAACAAGGATGTCAGTGACTGGCTCGATGCCGCCCGCAGCACGAGCGATCGCGCCCGTCGCTTTGATCTGTATCGCAAATTCCAGGAAGCATTTGCGGAGGACCTGCCCGCGTTGCTGCTCTACTACCCGACGTATTCGTTTGGGGTCTCGAGCCGCATCTCCGGCGCACAGGTCGGTGTGATGAGCTACCCGTCCGACCGACTGCGCAACGTCGGCGACTGGGTGGAGCGCAGCGCGGTCCCGACACCGGCGCGCTGATTCTGACCGGTTGGCCGGCCACCTGGCTGTGGACGGGCGTGTGCTGGACGCGTATGATGTTGCATTGGCCCACCACGAGGCGGGTCCTGTGCGTAAGACAAGCCACCCTCGCCGCTGGCCCGGATGCCACGGCCACGCAGTTAAAATGACGAGGTTTCCTCGCAATTCTGTTCAGGAGCGAACAAAAACATGGCAGTAAAAACCACCAAGAAGGCGGTCGCGCGCAAGGCCGCGCCCGCCAAGCCGGCCAAGACCGGCGCCAAGCAGTGGGTGTTTCTCTTCACCGATGAGAAGGGCATTACCCGGGCGGCATCCACGACGGACGCAGTCCGTGACCTTCTGGGCGGCAAGGGCCGCGGTCTGTTTGACATGACCCGGGCCGGCCTTCCCGTGCCCGCCGGCTTCACCCTGTCGACCGAGGTCTGCAAGGAGTTCGTGCGCGCCGGCAACAAGGTGCCGGATGCCGCCTGGGCGCAGGCCCTTGCGGCCATGAAAGTGGTCGAGAAGCAGACCGGCAAGACCTTCGGCGGCAAGAAGAACCCGCTGCTCGTCAGCGTCCGCTCGGGTGCCCGCGAGTCCATGCCGGGCATGATGGAGACGGTGCTCAACGTCGGTTTGAACGACGAGACCGTGCCGGTGCTTTCGGCCGAGTCGGGCAACCCCCGCTTCGTGATGGACTCGTATCGCCGCCTGCTGATGATGTATGGCGCGACCGTGCTCGGCATCGACGATGAGAAGTTCGACGAGCCGATGGACGAGATGAAGGCCCATCGCGGCGTCAAGGCCGACACCGAATTGACCGTCGATGATCTCAAGGAGCTGGTCGGCGTCTTCAAGAAGGTGATTCAGGACGCGACCGGCAAGGCTTTCCCGCAGGACGTTTACGCCCAGCTCAAGGGCTGCGCGGAGGCCGTCTTCCGCAGCGCCAACGGACACAAGGCGCGCGAGTACAGCAAGGCGATGGGCTGGAAGGAGACCCTCCCGACCGCCGTCAACGTCGTGCAGATGATCTTCGGCAACATGGGCGATGACTGCGCCACCGGCGTGGCCTTCACCCGCAACCCGTCCAACGGCGACAAGGTCATGCTGGGCGAGTACCTCATCAACGCCCAGGGCGAGGATGTGGTGGCCGGCATCCGCACGCCGAAGCCAATCGCCGAGCTGAGCAAGGAGATCCCCAAGGCCTACAAGCAGTTCATGGCGATCTCGGACAAGCTCGAGAAGTATTACAAGAACATGCAGGACGTCGAGTTCACGATCGAGCGTGGCCGGCTCTACATGTTGCAGACCCGCAACGGCAAGCGCACGGCGCGCGCGGCGATCAAGATCGCCGTGGACCAGGCGCGTGAGAAGCTGATCACGAAGGAAGAGGCCGTCAAGCGCGTCACGCCGGGCGATGTCGATGCCATGCTGCACCCGCAGTTCATCGATGCCGCCATCAAGGAAGCCAAGAAGGGCGGGCGCATGATTGCCACCGGCGTGAACGCCTCGCCGGGTGCCGCCGTCGGCATGCTCGCCTTTGACGCCGACCTGGCTGAGAAGTGGGGTAAGGAAGGCAAGGCCGTGGTCATGATCCGGCCCGAGACCAAGCCCGATGACGTGCACGGCATGTTCGCCTCGAAGGGCATCCTGACGGCGCGCGGTGGGGCCACTTCGCACGCGGCCGTGGTCGCGCGCCAGTTCGGCATCCCGTGCGTGTGCGGCGCGGACAGCCTGCAGATCGACATGGACGCCCGCTGTGTGACCGCCTCCGGCGTCACGCTGAAGGAAGGCGAGTTCGTTTCGTTGGACGGTGCCAAGGGCGAGGTCTACGCCGGCCAGATCGGCGTGGAAGTGCCCAGGTTCGAGGAGCAGGCCGACCTCGTCACGCTGCTCTCGTGGGCGGACGAGATCTCGGCCCGCAAGACGCGTGTGGACGCGCAGGGCAAGCCCTGGCGCGGCCTGCAGGTGTGGGCGAACGCCGACTATCCGGTTGATGCGCGCCGCGCGCGCAGCTTCGGCGCGAAAGGCATCGGCCTGTGCCGCACCGAGCACATGTTCTTCCAGGAGGAGCGACTGCCGATCGTGCAACGCATGATCCTCAGCGGTGAGGGCCCCGAGCGCGATCAGGCGCTGGCCGAGCTGCTGCCGTATCAGCGCGAGGACTTCGCCGGCCTGTTCGAGGCGATGACCGAGCAGCCGGTGATCATCCGCCTGATCGACCCGCCCCTGCATGAGTTCCTGCCCTCGCAGGAGGACCTGCTGCGCGAGACGACCGAGCTGCGCGTGAAGAAGGAGCTGGGCGTTGCGATCGATGACGCCGAGCTGGCGCGCAAGGAAGCGCTGCTGCGCAAGGTCAGCGAGATGCACGAGCAGAACCCGATGATGGGTCTGCGTGGCATCCGCCTGGGCATCATGCTGCCGGGCCTGATCGGCATGCAGGTGCGGGCCATCTTCGAGGCCGCCTGCGACGTCAAGAAGAAGGGCTTCGTGCCCAAACCCGAGGTCATGATCCCGCTGACCGGCCACGTCAATGAGCTCAAGCGCGTGCAGCCCGAGCTCGAGGCGGTCGCGAAGCAGGTGATGCAGGAGAAGGGCGTCAAGGTCGACTACAAGTTCGGCACCATGATCGAGATCCCGCGCGCGGCGCTGACCGCATCCGAGATCGCCGGCATGGCGGAGTTCTTCTCGTTTGGCACCAACGACCTGACGCAGATGACCTACGGCTACTCGCGCGACGATGCGGAGCGGGGCTTCCTGCTCAACTACGTCGAGCATGGCATTCTGCCGACCAACCCGTTCCAGCAGCTCGACCGCGACGGTGTGGGCCGCCTGGTCAAGATGGCGGTGAATGAGGGACGCGCGAAGCGCCCCGACCTCGAGGTGGGAATCTGCGGCGAACATGGCGGTGAGCCCTCGTCGGTGATCTTCTGCTACGGGGCGGGCCTGAACTACGTGAGCTGCTCGCCGTTCCGCGTGCCGATTGCGCGCCTCTCGGCGGCGCATGCCGCGCTCGGCGCGAAGTAGCGCAGGCTGGCGAGAGACCGAGGACGGTCGACCGAAGACCGAAGCAGGTACAGCCGGGCTGGGATCGCTGAGCGCAGTTTCCGGCTTTCAAGAGAAGAACGAAGGGACGACGGTTCGGAGGAACAGCGTGCCTTCGTTCTTCTGTTGATAGGGACCGCGGACGGCGGACGGCAGATGGCGGTTGACCGAAGACGGGCGACGGAAGACCGAAGCAGATACGAGCCGGTGGGGAGCGAACGGCCAACATCTCCCCTTCGTTCCGCATCGTCCCTTCGTTCTTCTGTTGATAGGGACCGCGGACGGCGGACGGCAGACCGTGCACGCCCCAAACGCATGACGCTGCGTACCCCAACGCCGACTCCCGTATAATCCCTTGTCCCAACGGGACGCGACATGACTATCGCGCCAGTTGTCTCCCCATTGACCGGCCTGACCGAAGCGGACGCCCAGCAGCGCGCCGCGAGCGGTCAGCGCAACACCTTCACCGTCAAGAGCGCCCGCTCCGTGTGGGACATCCTGCGCGAGAACGTTTTCACGGTCTTTAACGTCGTACTCTTCATCACGCTGGCCGCCCTCTACGCCATCAGCCTGAGTGCGCCGTCCGCCGTGCGACGCAGCGTCCTTGGGGATGCGCTGTTCTCCGGCGGCACGGTGGCGGTCAACATCCTTGTCGGCGTCTTTCAAGAGCTGCGCGCAAAGCGCGCACTCGACCGGCTTGCCGCGCTTGCCGTGCGCAAGGCCACCGTGATTCGCGAGGGTGTGTCCCGCACGTTGGACGCTGACCAGATCGTGCAGGACGACCTCGTTGTGCTGGCACCGGGCGACCGCGTGCCGGTTGATGGCCCCGTCGTCCAGGGCACCGCGCTCGAGCTGGACGAGAGCCTGCTGACCGGCGAAAGCGACCTGGCCCCCAAGGCGCTGGGCGATGACCTCCGCAGCGGCACCTTCGTGGCCGCCGGCAACGGCGTCATGATAGCCGAGAAGGTTGGCAAAAACAGTTATGCGAATGCCCTGACGCTCACCGCGCGCGGCAGCCGCGAGACGCGCACGCCGCTCCAGATCCGCGTCAACGCCGTCATCGAAGTGCTCGTCGTCGTCATGGCCGTCATCGCCGCGCTGCAGCTGATCTCCGGCCAGAACCGGCACGAGCCGCTCATCGACACCCTGCGTCACGTCACCGTCATCATCACTAGCTTCGTGCCAGCCGGGCTGATCCTGGCCATCACGGTATCGCTCAGCGTTGGGGCCGTCCGTATGGCCCGCTTCGACACCCTCGTTCAACGCATCAACGCCGTCGAGAGCATGGGCAATGTCACGACTGTGTGCGTGGATAAGACTGGCACCCTCACACAGAATCACCTGCGGCTGGTAGACGTCATCCCGCTTGGCAGGCACAGCGTCGAGGACGCTCGCCAGGCCCTGGCGCAATACGCGGCAGGGGTGGCGTATCGCAACAGCACCGCCCAGGCCATCTCCGAGGGGGTGGGGGCACCTGTCAACGCGGCCCGCGCATGCCATGAGGTCGCTTTCAGCTCTGCGCGCAAGTATGGCGCCCTGGCCTTTGAAAGCGCACCCGCTGGATGCCATGTTCTTGCGTTGGGTGCGCCCGATGTGCTGCTGGACCGCAGCAGTGACGCGCACCGTGACGCCCTCGACCGCGTCGCAGCGCTCACCGCCGAGGGCCTCCGGGTCGTCGTCGCGGTGCGTGATGAAGGCGACGATCCGACGCTGGTGCTCGAGCACCGCCGCGCCCTCGAACCGTTGGCGTTGGCGGTCATCCGCGATGAGATTCGGCCGGACATCGTCGCAACGATGAAGGCCTTCGCGCAGGCCGGAGTCCGCGTCATCGTGATCTCGGGCGACAACGCGGGTACGGTGCGTGCCATTGCCGGACAGGCCGGGTTGACGAGCGACCGGGTCATCACGGAACGCGAGCTCGGCGATGTCGATCCCGCCCACTTCGATACGGCGGTGCGCGAGCACGCCCTCTTCGCCCGCATCACGCCCGAGACCAAGCGGCGCATCATCGAGACGCTTACCCGCCACGGCGAATACGTGGCCATGGTCGGCGACGGCGTCAACGATGTGCCGGCGCTGAAAGCCTCCCGCCTCGCCATTGCGATGAACGACGGCGCGCCCATCGCCCGCGATGTCAGTGAGCTCATCCTGCTCAAGAACACGATGAGCGCCTTGCCGCGCGCGCTGGCGGAAGGGCAGGACATCATCCAGAAGGTGATGGCTTCGGCCAAGCTGTATCTGACCAAGAACGCGCTGACGATTCTGGCGATCCTGTTTGCCGAGTTTGTCAGCCTGCCCTTTCCCGCCGACCCCCGCCAGATCAGCTGGATCACCACGGTGACAGTTGGCATCCCCTGTCTGGCGCTGGCCTTTGGCTGGCTCATCCCGAACTACACGCGAGGGTTCTCGCGCGGCGTGCTTGGCTACAGCATCGGTGTCGGGGCCGTTGGCGCGGTGGTATGTGCGGCCGCGTACATCATCTCGGCCCAGATGGGCGATCCCCTGCGCGCCTCTCGGACCGTCTTTGCGCTGACCAACTTGCACTACGCCCTGCATGTCATGCTCGACACGATGGGCGTCAACTTCTTCTCGTTCGGTTCGATCCGCAAACACCCACGCGCGGTCCTGGCGGGCACCCTGCTATTGATCGTTGGTCTGGGCTTCCCGTTTGTGATCCCGTTCTCGGGCCGGGCCATTCTCGGTTTGCCGCTTCCGGAGGCCTTTGATCGGCTGAACCTCTTCAATATCGAGCTGCTCACGCCCTGGCAGTGGGTGCTCGTGGTCGGGCTGCCGCTGCTCGGCGCTCTGGCCATGCGCGCGCTGTTGTATGGCGCCTATGCGCGGCGCATCTTCCGCGCGCTGCAACACGATTGACCCTTTCCTACAAGACAACACACCATGACCAAATACATCTTCTGCACCGGCGGCGTCGTGAGTTCGGTGGGCAAGGGCGTGACCGCCGCCGCCATCGGGCGCGTCCTCAAGGCGCGCGGTCTGCGCGTCTCGATCCAGAAACTCGACCCCTATCTCAACGTTGATCCAGGCACGATGTCGCCCTACGAGCATGGCGAGGTCTTCGTGACCGAGGATGGCGCCGAGACCGACCTCGACCTCGGCCACTACGAGCGCTTCACGGACGAGAACATGGTCCGCGCCTGCAACGTCACAACGGGGCAGGTCTACAACGAGATCCTCACCCGCGAGCGGCGCGGCGACTTTCTGGGCAAGACCATCCAGGTGGTCCCCCATGTGACCAATGAGATCAAGCGCCGGATCGGGCTGGTGGCGAAGAACAGCGGCGCCGATGTCGTCATCGTCGAGGTGGGGGGCACCGTGGGCGACATCGAGGCCATGCCCCATCTCGAAGCCATCCGCCAGATGCGCAAGGATGTCGGCCGCGACAACTCCTTCTACTGTCACGTCACCTTCCTGCCTCTGGTCGGAGCAACCGGTGAAGTCAAGACAAAGCCCACCCAGCACAGCGTGCGCGACCTGCGCGGGTTGGGCATCCGGCCGGACGCGATCATCCTGCGCTCGGACATGCCCATCGACGATGACATTCGTGAGAAGGTGGCGATGTTCTGCGACGTCGACAACGAGGCTGTGCTGCCCATGCCGACGGTGTCAAACCTGTACGAAGTGCCGCTGGCGCTGGAGCGGCTTGGCTTTGGCGACCTGATCTGCGCGCGCCTGCACCTGAACGGCCCGGCCGCTTCCGATCTGTCCGAGTGGTCGGCGCTGGTCGACCGCGTCAATGCGCCGAAGCCCTCGCTCGAGGTTGCGATCGTCGGCAAGTATGTCGAGCTGCACGACGCCTACATCAGCGTGCGTGAGGCGCTGTTTCACGCCGGGATCGCCAACGACCGCAACGTCGAAGTGCGCTGGGTCAACTCGGAGGCGCTCGAACACGGCGAGGGCGATGCCCTGCTCGCAGGGGTCGGCGGGATCGTCGTCCCGGGTGGCTTTGGCTATCGCGGCATCGAGGGCAAGATCCGCGCCGCGCAGTTCGCGCGCGAGCATGACGTGCCGTATCTCGGGCTGTGCCTGGGCATGCAGGTGATGTGCATCGAATATGCCCGCAACGTGCTGAAGATGCCCGGCGCAAACAGCACCGAGTTCAACCACAGCACGCCGTATCCCATCATCGACCTGATGGTCGACCAGCGTGACATCTCGGACATGGGCGGCACAATGCGCCTGGGCGTGTATCCGTGTCACCTCAAGGAAGGCAGCAAGGCGCGCGCGGCGTACGGACAGGAGATCGTTCAGGAGCGCCATCGCCACCGCTGGGAGTTCAACAACGCCTTCCGCAAAGCGTTCTCCGAGGCGGGCATGACGTTTAGCGGCGTGTCACCGGATGACAAGCTGGTCGAGATCAGCGAGTTGCGCGATCACATCTTCATGATGGGCAGCCAATTTCACCCGGAGTTCAAGAGCCGGCCGAATCGCCCGCACCCCATGTTCAACGCCTTTATCGAGGCGTGCGTGGAGAAAGCGACGTAACGCCGGCCGACCGCAGACCGCATATTGAGCCGCGCACCGCGTCGCACAACGGCGGCCCGCGGGCAGCTCAGCCTAAAACCCTTCCAACCGGCTCAGGTCAGCCAGGCCGGCGGGCAGGGCGGCCACGCGCCCGACCAGGCCCAGGCGCGCCGAGCGCAACCCCGGGTCCTCGGCCATCACCATCACCTTGTCGAAGAAGGCGTTGATGGCCGGCACCAGCCCGCGCAGCGCCTGCGCGAATCCGAGCAGGTCAGCAGGTTTGGTTGTGCCATCCAGGGCCGCAGCCAGCGTCTGCGAGGCGGGATCGGGATCCGGTGTTGGCGCGACGCCCGCGCCCGTCGCCGACTTGACGATCCGCGCACAACGTGAGAAAGCCGGCAACAGCACGCCCCAGTCCCCGGCGCCGACCACGGCGCTCAACTGCTCCACCGCCTGCTGCGCCGCCCACGGGTCATCGCCCTGTTCGGCCAGCACCGCGTCGACGACATCGTAGCGATACCCGCCATCCTGCAGCGCCGCGCGCTGGCGCTCGATGAGGAAGGCACGCGCGGCCGCCAGCGCCTCTGGCGTGGCCTTGACGGGCAGCAACGACGCGGCGGCTTCGAGCCCGGCGCGCAGGCTGAACGACTTGCCGGCGCTGACCAAGTTCGTGGCGGCGCCGATCGCCGCGCGGCGCAGGGCGAAGGGATCCGACGAGCCCTTGGGCGCCAGGCCCACCGCGAACAGACCCGCCAGGCTGTCGAGCCGGTCGGCGAGGCCGACGATCAGGCCGGGCATCGTGCTTGGCGCGGGGTCACCGGCACCCTGAGGCAGGTAATGCTCATACACTGCCTGCGCAACGGCCGGGTCACCGCCCTCGCGCAGCAGATACTCGCGGCCCATCACGCCCTGCAGCGAGGTGAAATCGACGACCATGCTGGTCGCAAGGTCGGCCTTACACAGCCCGGCCGCCTTGACCGCGACCTCGGTGTCGGCTGCGCTTGCGCCCAGCAGCGCAGCCACGCGCGGGACCAGCGCAACCAGGCGTTGGGTCTTGTCCAGCACCGAGCCGAGCTTTGCCTGGAAGGTCAGCGTCGCCAGCCGGGGCAGGTAGTCCGCGAGCGGGCGGCGCGTATCATTCTTGAAGAAGTAGCCGGCATCGGCGAAGCGCGCGCGTAGCACGCCTTCATTGCCGGCGCGTACTTCATCGACGTGTTGTGCATCACCGTTGCGCACGGCGATGAAGTGCGGAAGCAGCGCGCCACTCGCCGCGTCGAGCAGCGAGAAGTAGCGCTGATGCTTGCGCATCACCGTCGTCAGCACCGGCGCCGGGATGCGCAGGGCATCCCTGTCAAAATCTCCCAGCACGGCTGTCGGCGTCTCGACCAGGTTGGTCACCTCGTCGAGCAGGCCTGCGTCGTCGCGCACGCGGGCGTTCAGGCCCGCCGCGACGGCATCGATCTGGCGGCGGATCTCATTTCGGCGCGCGTCGATCTGCCCATGAATGCCCTGCGCCGAGAGCGCGGTCTCGTAGTCTGCGGCGCTGCGCAGGTCAAAGGCCGGGCTGCCTGCGCCGCGGGGGCCCTGGCTGGTCCGCCCGCTCGTCACTCCCGCGTATTCAAATGGCAGCACTTGATCATCGAGCAGGGCCACAAACCAGGCCAGGGGCCGGCTGAAGGCGACATTGCTCGCGTTCCAGCGCATGGTGTTCTCGAAGGTGATCGCGGCCACGACCCTGGGCAGCGCCTCGCGCAGCACCTCGGCGGTCGGGCGCCCGTCCTCGTGCCGTGGCGCGAAGACATAGCTGCCGCCCTTCTCCTCCTTGACGATCAGTGCGGAGGGTTCGAGCCCAAAGCGGCGAGCAAAGCCAATTGCGGCCGGGGTGGGGGCCCCCTTTGCATCAAAGGCCCCCTTTGCGCCGGGGCCCTTGACCAGTTCGTCCAACGGACGCTGACGAGGGGCCACCGCGGCCACGCGCGCGGCGATACGGCGCGGGGTGGCAAACAGCGTGACGGCGCCGTGATCGATGCGCGCGTCGTCGAGCGCGGCCGTGAGCGCCCTGCCCAGCTGCGCCTGCGCGAGGGGGACATCCCGGGCGGGCAGTTCCTCGGTCCCGATCTCAAACAGCAGCTCGGCCGGAGTCTCGATGGCGCGGGAGGCGACCTCGATCGCGGCGCGGGCCGGGCGCGGCGAGGCCTGCACCATGGGCGCGGGTTTCGCAAGCCAGGGATGCCCGCGCTGTTCGCGCTGCTCGACGTAGCGGGCGGCGACCTGGCGGGCCAGATCGCGCATCCGCCCGAAGTAGCGCGCGCGCTCGGTCACCCCGACGGCTCCGCGCGTGTCGAGCAGGTTGTAGGTGTGCGACATGTTGAGCACAAGATCATGGGCGGGGATGACCAGACCCTTGTCCAACGCGCGTTTGCATTCCGTCTCGGCATTGGCGAAGGTCTCATTCAGGATCTCGACGTCGGCCTCGTTGAACGCATACTCGCAGCGCTCGACTTCGGTGTCCTTCATCACATCGCCGTAGGTGCGATACGCGTCGTATTGCAGGTCCCACACCGAGCGCACATTCTGCAGATACATCGCGATGCGCTCCAGGCCATAGGTCAGTTCCAGCGAGACCGGCTTCAGGTCAAAGCCGCCGGCCTGCTGGAAGTACGTGTATTGCGTGATCTCGAGTCCGTCCAGCCAGACCTCCCAACCCAGCCCCCAGGCGCCGAGCGCCGGCGACTCCCAGTTGTCCTCGACGAAGCGGATGTCATGATGCGCGCGGTCGATGCCGATCGCGGCCAGGCTCTCCAGGTAGATCTCCTGCGAATTGGCCGGCGAGGGCTTTAGGATCACCTGATACTGCGTGTGCGTGTACATCCGGTTCGGGTTCTCGCCGAAGCGGCCGTCGTCCGGGCGCACCGAGGGTTCGGCATACGCCACGTTCCAGGGTTCGGGACCCAGCACGCGCAGGAAGGTTGCCGGGTTCAGTGTGCCCGCACCCACCACCTGGTTGTGCGGCTGCCAGATCAGGCAGCCGCGCGAGGCCCAGAACTTGTGCAACGTCAGGATGAGATCTTGAAAGGTCAGCATGGTTTCGAAATGCCGATTCTACTTGGCGGATACGCACCGACGCGCCGCGGCCGGCAATGACCGTAGAATGACCCTTCGTCAGCCATGAGCAGCACCGCCGCGCCGCCGATTGCGCCCGAACCCAGTCGTCAGACCTACATCAACATTCACAGCTTCCAGGTGCTCAACGCGATGTCATACACGATTGCGCTGGGCAGCCCGCTGACGTTGTTCACGCGCGAGCTGGGCGCGAGCGCAACCATCATCGGGTTGATCGCCGCCTTTACCCCGGCGTTGGCGCTGCTTCAGGTCGCCGTGGCCCCGTACTCCGCGCGCGTGGGGTATCGCCCTGTGGTGATCCGTGGGTGGGGCGGCCGCGTGGTCTCGCTCATCCTGCTCGTGGCGATGCCCTTTGTCGCGCCATTGGTGTCGCACGAGGTTGCCATCGCCGGCGTGGTGCTGAGCATGTTCATCTTCAACTTGTTGCGCGGCTTTGCGGCCGGCAGCTGGTTGCCCTGGACGACGTCTCTGGTCCCACGCCAGTCGCGGGCGCGTTTTCTCTCGCGCGATCGCACCCTCGTGGCAATCGCCAGCGTGCTCGCGCTGGGCGTCTCGGGCGCCATTCTGACGGGGGAACATACACCGTTGGGCTACTCGGCCATGTTCGGTCTGAGCTTCATCGCCGGTGCCGGAAGCCTGTACTTCGTCAGCCGCATCCCGGCCACCCCGGAGCCGGCTGGTGCCGAGCGGGCCGGCCGCATGGCGCAATGGCGCGCGGTGCTTGTCGATCGCCCCTACATGGCCTATGCCCTGTTTGGCATTGGCGCGCAGTTCACCACGGCCGCGGCCAATACCTTCGTCATCGTCTTCGCACGCGACAACTCCGGGTTGCAGGATGGCACCCTGATCCTGATCAGCGCCGCGGCCCAGCTGCTCGGCGCGCTCGCGTTGTGGCGCGCGCGGCGCGGCCTTGAAGCGCTTGGCAGCAAGCGCTATCTCAATGGCACGCTGGTGTGGTGGCTGTTGTATTTCGGGCTGTGGTTGGCGATGGCGCTCGGCGCAGCGCCGCTGCTGGTGGTCACCCCGCTGCTGATCGCGATGAACGGGGCAGGGGGCGCGCTGTTCGACCTGGCGCACACCCGCATGCTGATGAACCTGGGCGGCGATCGCCTGGGCAGCGCGCACTACTTCGCGGTGTATCAGACGGGTGCGAACATCGCGACCAGCCTGTCGCCGATCGTGTGGGGGGCCGCGTTGGACAGGATGGGCATGGCCGGCATCAATCGCTACGGCGTTTTCTTCTTCGTCGAGATGGGTCTGCTGCTGGCCCTGCTGCTGCTGCTCTCGCGCGTCCGCGAGCGCTAGCCCGCCGAAGATGGCCGGTTTCCCGCCGTCGACGCGCATAGAATACGGCCTGTGAGTTTTCGACCCGTTCTCCTGCTGGCCTGCGTTGCCGGCTTGCTCGTGGCCTGCGGCGGCGCTCCGGCAGCACCACTGGCGCCTGGCGCTGTGACCTACTACCCGACGCCCGTGCGGCCCACCGACACCGCCCAGCCCACCGCGACCAACGTCCCCGCTACGATGACACCCCCGCCGCCGACGCCGACGGTGCCACCCACGGCGACGACGCGCCCAACGGCGACATCCATTCCGCCGACGCCAACGCCCATCCCCGTCAAGGCCCCCACGCGCATCGTGATCTCATCGATCAAACTCGATGCGCCGGTCAAGGCCGTCGGGCTGGTCCGCGAACCCAAGACCGGCTTCTGGACGTATGACATCCCCGACTACAAGGCGGCGGGCTGGCACAATGACTCCGCGGGACTCGGTCAGAAGGGCAACACGGTTCTGAACGGCCACAACAATATTCTTGGCCTCGTCTTTCTCGACCTGGTGGACGTGAAAAAGGGTGACACCGTTGTGCTGTATGCGGGCACCGAAGTGTTCAAATACGTGATCGAGGATGTGCTCTTCCTGCTCGAAGCGGGCCAACCGGATTCGGTGCGGATCCAGAACGCGTCCTACATTCTGCCCACCGAGGACGCGCGGCTGACCATCGTTTCGTGCTGGC
This sequence comes from Thermoflexales bacterium, assembly GCA_019694215.1. Classification (GTDB taxonomy): domain Bacteria; phylum Chloroflexota; class Anaerolineae; order J036; family Brachytrichaceae; genus Brachythrix. The sequence continues at coordinate 42,955 of JAIBCK010000006.1, read as the reverse complement.
CGCGCAACAACAACACGCATCGTCTGATCGTCATTGCGCGGCCGGGCTGAGCGCGGCGCGCGGGAGTATCCATGAAGATCCTCATCGCCGGCGACATGGAAGGCGTGTCCGGCATCACCCAGTGGGAGCAGGTGACCCCCACGCATGGCGAGTATTTGAATCGCGGCCGCGCGCTCTACACCGGCGACCTGAATGCCGCGATCGAAGGCGCCTTTGAGGGTGGCGCGTCCGAAGTCGTGGTGAGCGATGGTCACTGGGCGGGTCGCAACGCCCCCATCGAGCAGCTCGATCCGCGCGCGCGCCTGAACTACGGTTCTCCCTCGCCGATGTCGATGGTCCAGGGCATCGACCAGGGCGTCTCCGGGTTGATGCTGGTGGGCTACCACGCCATGGCCGGGACCGCTGAGGCCATCCTCGACCACACCTGGAGCAACAGCAGCATCGCCGCCGTCTACATCAATGACCGCCGCACTGGAGAGATCGGGCTGAACATGGGCGTGGCCGGCTACTTTGGCGTACCGCCCCTCCTGGTCACGGGTGATCAGAATGCCTGTGCCGAGGGCCTCGCCTTCGGGGGCGCGGGCCTGCGCACCGCCATCGTCAAGACGGCAACCAGTCAGTTCGCAGCGGAGCTTCTTCCGTTGGTCGAGTCACGGCGGCGCATCCGCGAGGCCGCAGCGGATGCCACCCGCGCGCTATGGAAGGGCCTGGCCGCTGCGCCGCTGCAAATCGGCGCGCCGACGCGGCTGGCCGTGGAGTTCATTCTCAGCCGGCAGGCCGATCGCGCGCTGCTGTTTCCGGGCACCGTGCGCGTCAGCGGGACGCGCGTTGAGGTCGTGCTCGCCGACATGCTGCAGACCTACCGCGCTTTCCGCGCCCTGGCCACGCTCGCGGCCGACAACTGACCCCCGGCCTGACGCCGCGCTTCAACCGCTGCTGATGGCTCAGTATCCGCTTCTGCCCAGGCGGGTGCCGTGCCACCCGGCGTGATGGCCAGCGCGGAGAGCGCGAGATACGTGATCAGCAGGAAGGCCAGAAACACCGCGGTGATCTTGAACATCCCGGGGGCGGATGGGCGGTCGACGAAGGCGCGCACAATGCCCATCAGAAGGTCATCCAGGTTGAGCAGCGCGTCCCAGCTGTTGAAACGCATCACGCGCCCGAGATAGATGCCGTACGCGCCGAGCCCGAGCACGAGCAACGCAAATAGCCAACCGCCCGCGCGTGACAGCAGTTGTCGTGCGGTTTGCGGGACGCGCCGCTGGAGCAGGCCCTTCAGTCCGGTCTCGACGATGTCCTGCATCACGCGCAGTGACAGGCATCCCAGCGCCACGCCGAGCACGGCATACGAGCCCAGCAGGGCATTGTCAAACCACAACATCTGATCGTTTCCCGTGTAACGGAAGTGGATGAGATCCGTCACGACATATGGCGCGTTCGGGAAGAAGAGCAGCCAGCTCACGGCGGTGGCAAACAACGCCAGCGCCCGCAGCATCGCCTGAACGCGGGCCAGCCGGGGCCGGGCCAGCTGTTGCGCGGCATAGGCGAGGGCGAGCGGGATCCAGGCCAGGAAGAGGTTCCACGCCATGAACCGGTAGCTGATTTGTCCCGTGATGATCAGGCGCGTCAGCAACAGCGCGATGGCCAGAAGGGAGGCGAGGGCGAGCAGGAAGAAGTTGGCGCGGGTGAGGCGGGGTCGCAGCATGGTGCCATCTTCGACCTGTCCGGCAACCGAATCCTGACGCGCACCCTACGCTTGCCCGACGCCCGCCCGCCGTGAACGCTTCAGTCCAGGACAACGGCCACGCCAAACCGTCCGGTGCGACCCTTCTCGGCGCGGTGCGAGAACCAGCGGGCCGTGTCCGAAGCGGTGCAGACGGCGGCCGTCTCGATCTCTCGCACGCCGCTCGCCCGCAGCTGCGCCGCCGCGGCACGCCACAGATCGACATGCGGACGGGGCGCGCCTTCGTGCCGCAACACGACGGGCTCTGGCACGGCGGCCTGGATGCGCGCCGCGACGTCCTCCCCGACCTCAAAACGCGTTGGCCCAATCGAGGGCCCGATGCCGGCCAGCACATCCTGCGGCGCGCAGTCAAAGGCCTCACGCATCGCCCGGACGGTCTCGCCCAGCACGCCGTTCTCGATCCCCAGCCAGCCCGCGTGCGTAATGCCGATGACGCCGCGGGCCGGGTCATACAGCAGGATGGGAACGCAATCGGCGAAACGCAGGGTGAGCGCCAGCCCCCGCGCGCGCGTGATCATGGCGTCGGCATGGGTGTCATCGCTGTGCGGTTTGTCGCGCAGCGCGCCGGAGGCAATCACCCGAACGCGGTTGCTGTGGGTGAGCCATGAGGTCAGGGAGAGCTCGGGCGTGGTGCCCAAAGCCTCGAACATGCGGCGGCGGTTTTCGCGCACCGGCTCGGCGGCATCGCCCGTGCTGCGGCTGAGGTTGAGCGAGGCGTAGATGCCTTCGCTCACGCCGCCCAGGCGCGAGAAGACGCCATGGCGCAGCCCTACCGCAGTCAGGCGCTCGAACCGGAGGGAGAACAGACCGTTGTGCCGCGTCTCGATCATGGCGCAATCGCCGGCCGCGTCTCGTGAAAGTAGGCGATGCTGCCAAGCAGCGTCTCGTATTTCATCGGCAGCGTCAGTCTGTTCGCGCGCGCCTCCCCGGGCACGCGCACCCAGGCACCGCCCAGCGCCTCGATTCGCGCGCGGAACTCCTCCGGCAGGGCGGGGTCGACGGGTTCGGCGGGCGCCACCAGCCGCATCAGCCAGCGGTCCAGCGAGGCCTCGTATACGTGCACCTCGGCGACAAAGGGCGTCCGGGCGCGGCGCTCGTCGGGTAGTCGCCAGCCAAAGGCCACTTCGGTGCGTTCAACCAACAACTTGTCGCACAACGCTTTAATCTCAGCGTCGGTCACGCCGATCGAATGGGCGTAGCCCTCGAGACTGCCGAAATTGCGGCGCGCCCAGTCCAGGGCAAAGCGCAGCCCATCCGGCCGGGTCTCGAGCATGCGGCGGTAGCGTGGCGAGTCGAAGTTCAGGCGGATGGCCTCATCGATCAGAAGGGGTATCAGGTCGCGGCCGTAATGCTCGGTCAGCGCGTAGTCGGCGATGATGTCATCGTCTGAGACGCCGGCCAGCGCCAGCACCAGGGCGACGAGCACGCCGGTGCGGTCCTTCCCGGCCTGGCAGTTGATCATCGCCGGCCAGGGCTCTCGCGCCAGCACGCCCAGCAGCACCCGGATGCGGTCGCGGCAGCGGTCGAGATACAGCACGTACGCCTCGCCCAGCCAATCCGTCAGCGTATCCGGCCCGAAACGGGTCATCAGGGGCTCATTGATGTAGCACACCGAACCGGATCGACTGAGCGCGTTGCGCGTGTCCTCATCGCGGATCTCCTGGCCGTTGCGCAGGTCGAGGGCAGTGCGCAGGTCGAGGCCGGCCAGCGTGCGCAGGCTCTCCGCGCTCAGCGCGTAGGGGCAGTCGCTGCGCAAGAGCGCCCCCCAGCGCGTATATCGACCGTCGCGGGCACGATAGCCGCCCACGTCGCGGGTGTTGAAGGTCTTGTCGAGCGGGATGTGTCTGCGAAGCGGCGGCATGCTGGCCGCGATTCTATCCGAGCGATGGTGCTACTTGGCGAGCAGGGCCGCTGCCGCGCGGATGCCGGGGTCGGTCTCCTCGGTGAACTCATCCCAGCCGGAGTTCGGCACAGGCACATCGACCTTGACGCCCTTGCCCTCCCAGTTGCTTCCGTTGGGCAGCCGGAAGGTCTCGGAGGCGATCAGGGCCTGCGAGCCGTCGGCGAACTTGTAGGTGTAGAGCACCTCGATGTTGCCGGCCGTGTCCTGGCCCACGGTGCGGGCGCGCTTGGCGTACTGAAGCGTGCCGGCGAAAATTTCCGCGGCTGACACGGACGACTTCGATGTGAGGATCGCGAGCGGCACGCTTTGCGAATTGCCGATCTTTTCACCACGCGCGCGCAGCATTTGCTGGCTCCCGGCCCGCGTCGTCTCGCTGCCCATGGTGCCGTTGGCCAGCACGCTCAGCGTCTTCTCGAGCTCAGCGAGCGAGCCGCCGCCGTTGTTGCGCACGTCGATGATGAGCCCGTCCAGGTTGCCGTTCTTCATCAGCTCGCTCAGGGCTGAGCGGAACTGATCGGCGATGCCGGCTTCGTAAAAGGTCGGCATGAGGATGTACCCGATGCGCTTGTTGCCGGCCATGTCCGCGCCCAGGATGCGGCGCTCGATGTTGCTCTTGGCCAGCACCTTGGCCCGGGTAAGCGTGAGGTCGCGCGGCGCGCCGCCCGGGGTCTGCACCGTGATGGTGACCTGGCTGCCTTCCGGTCCGCGCACCTTGGAGACGATGGGCTCTCCGTCGGCGTTGACCGCGGGCTCCCCTTCGACGGCAAGGATGTGATCGTGCGGGCGAATGCCGGCCCGCTCGGCCGGGCTGTCGGGGTACACCACCAGCACAAAGACATAGCGCTTCTCGACGCTGAAGTCCCACTGGATGCCGATCCCGGTATAGCTCTGCTCACCCTTGAAGCGGGCCTGCTCTTCCTTGACCTCGGTCGGGCTCTGGTAGCGCGAATGATCGTCCTTGAGGCTGTCCACGATCTCGTACATCAGCTTCTGAAATGCAGAGTCGGTCAGGCCGGCGCGGATCTTGGCCTCGGTCGGTGCCTTCAGCCCGGCCCAGTCCACGCCATTGAAGTCCTCGTAGATGTAGTTGTCGTTGACGGTCGCCCACAGATCCTGAAACACTTTGAGCTGCGTGTCTCGCTGGCGGGCGTTGGGCGTGGGCTCAACAGTCGCCCCGGGCACGGGGGTGGGGGTGTTGCGCGCCTGCGGGGTCGCCGTTCCCGCGGCGGTGGTGCCGCGCGGTCCAACGGTTGCTACCTGGGTCGGCGCCGGCGTCGCGGAGGGCGGCGCGGTCGGGCGCGGCGCGGTCGGGCGCGGCGCGGCGGTCGGTGTCTTGGGCGCGAGGATCGAGCTCGCCTCGCGGGCGATGATGCGCGCTCCTTCGGTGACGTAGCCGCAACCACCGATGGCGAGCGCAAGTAGACCAGAGACCAGGGCGCGATGCAGGGCGAGTTTGTTCAAGGTTGCCTCATTACACACGATTCAGGCTAGTGGAAGCTTAGAGCCTGCGGATTATCGCCCCAGCAGGTCGAGCGCCGCCCTGAGATACGGGTCGTCGGCCTCGCTGAAGCCCTCCCAGGGCGCGTCGACGTCGATGTCTGGAGCCAGCCCGTCCCGCGCCCAGCTGCGCCCATCGGGCAGCACGAAACGCTGCTCGGCCAGCCACACCTGTGATCCGTCCGACAGGGTGTGCACAACGACACGCTCGTTGCTGCCTTCCGTGCGTTGTCCGACGATGCGGGCGCGCTTCTGCGCCCGCAGGACACCCGCCGCGATCTCGATCGCGCCTCCGGTCCGCCAACCGGTAAGAAAGACCAGCGGCACCTTCTGACTGTTCCCCAGGTTCTCCGCCAGGGCGGTCAGGAGCTCGCCCTTGCCAGCGCGGTCGGCAAATCGGCCATACGGGCCCGCCGAGAACAGGCCCACCATGGCGGGAAGCGCCGCGAGATCGGCACCGCGTTCAGCCCCGCCGGCGTAGCGCAGATCGATGATCAGCCCGTCCAGCGCACCCCCGCTCATCAGGCCGCGCAGTGCCTCGCGCAGTTTCGGCAGCGCGCTCGGGTCGGCCAGCCCGGGGAGGAAAAGATAGCCCACGCGCTTTCGGCCGCCCAGCAACCGGGCGTCGATCTGCAGGGTGTCGGTGATGCGCGCTTTGCTCAGGGTGATGGTGCGCACGGCCGCGCCAGGCGTCTGCACTTTCAGCGTTGCACTCAGCACACCCTTGTCAAAGAAGGCGTCGCTCAGATCAGCCAGAGCCGGGTCGATCGAGGGCTCGCCGTTGATCTCCAGCACCCGATCGTGCGGACGCAACCCCGCGCGCTCCGCCGGGCTGCCGCGCTGCACCTGCACGATCGTGGCGGCGTCAAAGTCGTCGGTGACGTCGTAGCTGAATCCGAACCCGAGGCCGACATACGGCGCCGTATCGGTCAGCGGGGGGGCGGCGACGAGCGGTTGGGGCACGTATTGCGATTGCCCGTCTGCCAGCGTGTCGAGCAGGCTGAGCATCTGCTCGTGGAAGCCTTCGTCATCCAGGCCGGCGCGAACGGCTTGCATCGTGCGGGTGTAGGCCGCGGCCCAATCCGCGCCATTGAAGCCGCCATCGACGTAGCGGTCCCTCACGAGGGTCCACGCCTCCAGCACGAGCGCCATCTGACCGTCCTGGCCCGGCGCGCGCAACCCACTTACATTCGGGGCGTGCGGCTCCGCCGCGGAGGGCGGGCGTTCCGGGCGCGGCGTTGGCGTGGGCGCCACCTCGGCCGTGGGAGGACGCTCCCACGGCGGCAGGTTGATGGTGACGGTCTGGTCCTTGCAGCCAGTCAGCGCGACGACCAGCGCCAGGCCGACGGCCAACCTTCGGGCGGGGCGGGGGGTCGGGCGCAAAGGCATCGAAGCGCGCCTAGCCGGCGGCCTTGATGAACTCCAGGACCTGGCGCAGGTGCTTGATGCGATGCACGTAGAAGCCGCGGAAAACGTTTCGGGCATCGATCAGAACGGCGTTCATGCCCACGTTGAGCGCACCGACCACATCGGCGAAGTAGTTGTCGCCGACATACAGGGTCTCCTCAGGGCGCGACTTGGACAATGCGAGCGCCTGACGGAAAATCTCCGGATGCGGCTTGAAGAAGCCGGCCTGGCCGCCCGTGACGACGAAATTGAAGTACTCGCGCACCCGGTAGCGGTTCAGCATCGGCTCGATGTCGCTGTCGCGGTTGGTCACCAGGCCCAGCGTGTAGCCGTCCTTGCGCAGCTCATCGAGCACCATGAAGGCATCTGCGTAGAGCACGTCGATGGGGTCGTAGTACAGGTCGTACAGCTCCTGGATGCGGGAGGCATAGCTGGGCGGGTCCTGCACACCAATCGCAGTGAGCAGGATCTTGTCGTAGTTGAGCCAGAACTCGCGCTTGTCATAGCGGGCCAGGTGCTCATCGACCAGCCCGCTCGACCAGTAGCGCAGCGCCTCGCGCTCGATCAGCTCGATCTGTGGCTGGCTGAGCTGAATGCCAACGCGACCACAATACTGCGCAAATGCCTCGAAGCCCTCCGGTTGGCTCGCCCTCAGCGTGCCGTCCAAATCAAAGAGAATAGCAGTGTATTTCGGCATGGAAACTCCAAATTTCGCAAAGATGTTACCATAGCCGCAACATTTTCCGGTGAGGCCTTTGGCCCCGCTGGCAGAGGGGTGAAACCATGAAGCGAAGACTCATAACGCTCGCACTTGCCGCGTCGATGGTCCTGACGATGTCATGCAGCGTGGTCAGTGGCCTGTTGGGTGGCGGTGCCTCGGGGACCGTCAATGATCTGTGGTCGGATGTGCCGCCGTTTGCCGGTGCCACCAAGGCCAACCTGCAATTGCCCGTCGCCGCGCAGTTGGCGATCAATGCAGTGATGCAGGGCAAATTCAATTTCATCGCCTACACCAGCAAGTCGGCACCGGGCGATTTCTCCGCCTTCTACACCAAGGAGCGGATGCAGGCTCAGGGTTGGGGCACCGACTCGCCGGGCTGCCAGGGCGTCTCGAGCAACAACGCCACGACCGGCGCGCTGTGCGTGTTCAACAAGAAGGTTGGAACCAAGAGCAGTGTGCTGGTGATCTTTGTCAGCCGCGAGGATGCGACCAAGGACACGAACATCTTCTACGCACGGGCCGAGGATGACCGAACGCCGACACCGGTCAAGTAGTAGCGGCGCGCCAATCGATGCAGGGCGGGGGCGGCCAGCGCGGCCGTCCCCGCCTTTGCTTTTTCAGTGCGCGGTCAGCATTTCCTGCAGCCGCGCGCGCACGGCCGGCCACTCCTCGTCGATGATTGAGTAGAAGATCGACGAGCGGACGTAGCCATCGGGCATGATCATGTTCTTGCGGAAGACGCCTTCGCGCACGGCGCCGATGCGCTCGATGGCGCGCTGCGAGCGCGTATTACGTGTGTCCGTGCGGAGCTGAATGCGCACGCACTGCCAGGCCTCAAAGGCGTGCTGGAACATCAGCAGCTTGGTCTCGGTGTTGCACGCCGAGCGGCGGTGTGCGGCCCCCAGCCAGGTGCCCCCAATTTCCGTGCCCCGGTTCGCTCGGTCGATGAACATGTAGCGCGTCATCCCGATGGGTTCGCCCTCGCTGCCATCTGGCGTTGTCTTCGTGATGGCAAAGGGCAGGTCACTACCCTTGTCCCGGCGGCGGTGCATCTCATCGATCAACCAGTGCATCCGTTCGAGTGAGTCGATCACGCCATAGGGCATGTATTGCCAGATTTCGGGCTCGCGGGCATGCGGGAGCAAGCCAGCGGCATGATCGATTCGCAGGGGAACCAGCCGGACGTGCTGGCCCTGCAGGGTGACGGGTTGGATGTCCATGGCGCTCATCGCGCCCCATCATACCGAGGCGCTGGATCGGTTGCGACAAAACGCCACAGCGCCGATCGGGCGACCGCATCACCGGAGATCCCAATCCGCGGCGTGGCCGTATGGTGAAGTCCGTCGAGCGCTGCATGCACGCGCAGCGGCGCCGCGCGCGCGCACAGGTCGATGCCGTTCAACGCACGGTCGATCCCGAGCGCCTGGCACAGCTTACCTGGACCGTCGCACAACGACGCATCGGCGACCCGATTGCCACGCCGGGCGCGCATCACCGCGAGCCCGTGGGTGGGGCGCAGCGCGCGCAGCAGCACGGCCTCGCCCACGCCGGGTGCACCCGTCACCACGTTCAGGCAGAAGTGCATGCCGTAGATGAAGTAGACATACGCATGTCCCGGCGGTCCGAACATCGCAGCGTTGCGCGCCGTCAACCCGCGGTGGCTGTGTGAGGCGGTGTCGTCCTGACGATACGCCTCGCACTCAGTGATGATGCCGCCCGTCGGGTGACCGTCCGGTCCCCGCACAAACAGGCGCGCGCCGATCAGCGCGCGCGCGACCGTGACGGCATCCCGGGCGAAGAAGGAACGGGGCAGGCGGGACATGCGGCTATTATGGCTGCATGTCGGGAATCTTGGTGATAGGGCTTGCTTCGTTGGACCGCCTGCATCTCCCGGGCCGGCCGGCGCTCGAGACCGTGGGCGGGGCAGGGCTGTATACCGCGCTCGCCATTGCCGCGGCGGGTGGCCGTGCGACGCTGTTTGCGCCGCGACCCGCGCCACTGCCCGACGCCTTTGTCCCTGCCCTGGCCGCCACGGCGGCATCGCTCACCTGGGTGGGCCCGGTCGTCCCCGCGGCGGCCGTGCCGCGGCTGGAGATCGCCCACCACGGTGGCGGCCGCGCCACGCTGCTGGGCGCGAGCTGGGGCGGCGAGGCGCAGCTGCATCCCGATGACCTGCCCGCCGACCTCGGACGCTTCGCGGCGATTCACATTGCGGCCCTGTCCTCGGCCACGCGGCAGGCGACATGTCTCGCGGCCTGCCGCGCCCGCGGCGCACGGCGCCTCTCGGTCGGGACCTATGCGCGGGTATGTCAGGCCGAGCGCAGCACGGTGCTTGGACTCGTCGCCGCCGCGGACGACGCTTTCATGAACGAGAACGAGGCGCGGCTGTTGTTTGGCGAGGCGACGCCCGAGAGGGTGGTCACCCGCGCCGGCCTTGCCAGGCGTACGACCTTCATCACTCGGGGCGAGCGGGGGGCGCTGGCGTTTTCTGAAGGACGGGTCTGGTCAGTGCCTGCAAGCGCCGCCGTCGAGGTTGATCCGACCGGGGCCGGCGACGCGTTTTGCGGTGCGGCCTTGCTCGCGCGCGTGTGCGGCGAGAGCGCGGCTGATGCCGCCGAGGTGGGCGTGCGGCTTGCAGCGCGCATCATCAGCCAGCCCGGCCCATCGGCGCTGCTGGCGCAGCGATAGGGGTCGCTACCGCCTAACGATGGATGCCTAGCTGTGTGAGCACGGCCGCCGTGACCTCTTGCGTGCGCGCGCTCCCGCCGAGGTCGGGCGTGCGAACGCCAGCCCCCAGCGCGGCATGGACGGCCGCCTCCAGCCGATCGGCGGCCTCGGTTCGGCCCCAGTGATGGCGAAGGAGCAGCGCCGCGCTGAGCATGGCACCGGCCGGGTTGGCGATGCCCTTGCCGGCGATGTCCGGCGCACTGCCATGCACGGGCTCGGCGATGGCGACGCCAGTCCCGAGGTTGAGCGCGGGGGCCACGCCCATCCCGCCGCCCCACAGGCTGGCCAGGTCGCTGAGGATGTCACCAAACAGGTTGGTCGTCACGATGACATCGAATTGCTGCGGCCGGGCCGCAATCTGCAGCGCCGCCGTGTCGACCAGCAGCTCGTTGACGGCCACGTCGGGGAAGGCTTTGGCCTCGGCGCGCACGGCATCGCGGAAGACGCCGTCGGTGAGTGGCAGCACGTTCGCCTTGTGCACGATGGTTAGCGCCTTGCGGCGCGCCCGCGCATGTTCGAGCGCGACCCGGCCGATGCGCGCCGAGGCGGCGGCGGTGATCGCGCGTTCGGCGATGGCCTCCTCGCCCCTCATGTATTCCCGTTGGACATACAGGCCTTCGGTGTTCTCACGCACGATCAGCAGGTCCGCGCGTGCGATGCCGTCTGGCAGCGACGCTGCGACCGCGCTCGCGGCGGGACGCAGGCCCGTGTCGCGGGTCGGGCGCAGGTTGGCATACAGGTCGAAGGCGCGCCGCATGCCGAGTATCGGGCTGCGATAGCCCTCGACCTTGCGGCTGGGTGACGAGGTGGCGCCAAACAGCGCCGCGCCACACTCACGGATGGCGTCGCGCGTCGCGGTGGGGAACGAATCGCCGCAGCGCTCGAAGCACGCCCAGCCCGCCTCGGCGGAGATGATCGCGAGGTCCTGCGCGACAGCGCGCAGCACTTCGACGGCGGACGGGATGACTTCGGCACCGACGCCGTCGCCCGGGATGACACAGAGTTTGAGGGTCATTGGAGAAGAGATAGGGATGCCGGGCCGGTCTGCTGCTGTTGTCGGCGATACAGATAGGCCCGCACATAAAGCATGATCACCAGGTCGACCAGGCAATACAGCACGGCAATGAACTGCTGCTCGTAGAAGGCGAAGACGTTGACGACGCACAGCGAGAGCAGCAGTGAGGTTTGCATCCAGTACAGCCCGCGCTCGCGCCGCCGAAACACGAACAGCGCGACGCCGATCAACATGATCCCGCTCGTGACAACGTTCAGGATGAGCAGGGGCCAGTCCACGGCCAACGGTAAATCTAGATACAAGTCAAGCTGGCCGAGCCAGACCCGCACGCCCTCGGCCTCGACCGTGGCGAGGAGCACGAACAGGGCGTTTGCGAGCTGGCCGATCAGCGAAGACAGTGCCCGGTCCGCCAGCAGGAACAACAGCAGCGCGGTGAAGAAGCGCTCGTGCCGCTCAAACAGGGACTGAAGACCCTGCTCGATCCGCTCGATGCTGCGGTCCCACCAGTGCTTGCCCGGCCGAACCGCCTCGCTCTCGACAAAGCGCAGCAGGGCGCGGGCCAACGCGACATGGTCGGCATTGATGTCCTGGGTTTCGAGGGTGGCGACGGTTGCCACCAGGTCGGCCTTCTGGTGCTCATAAGGATTGCTCTCCAGAAAGGACTCGGCATCCTCCAGCGCCGCGCACAGCAGCTCGGCGTTGGTTAGCGTCCGGCTGCGGCGTTGGAGCTGGTGGTAGAGCAGGGCGATCAGCAGAAAGACCAGATAGATGATCGGCGCGGCGGCGCGGTAGAAATAGTCGTTGTTGACCGTGATGAACTTGCCGACTTCATCGATGAAGAGCCCGATTCCCAGACCCGTCAGAATCGCGCCGATGCGATTCACCGACGGCGACGCAAAGACCAGCATGAGCAGCGCCGCGGCACTCAGGAGCAGGCCACCCCACAGCAGGTGCGCGATGTGCAGGCTGCTTGTGCCGAGGCGGGGGTAGTTCAACAGGCTGAGCAGCACCCGTGTGACGATCACTGAGGCCCCGAAGCTGATCAGCACGTACAGCAAGAGCTCGGGCGCCCGCTTGCGACGCAGAAGCTGTGGCCAACCCTGAGAGGGGTACATCCGTTCGGGAAACGAAGGCGGCGTGCCAACCCGCGCGAACGGGCCAGCACGCCGCGATGTGACGATGAAGCGCGCCTAGGCGATCACGCCCGTGCGCAGCGCGTCCTTGACCTCGCCGATGGCCTTGGTCACCTGAATGCCGCGCGGGCAGGCCTCGGTGCAGTTGAACACGGTGCGGCAGCGCCACAGCCCGTTCGGGTCGCTCAGCACCTGCAGGCGCTCCTCGGCCGCGTGGTCGCGCGTGTCGAAGATGAAGCGGTGGGCCTGCACGATCGCCGCCGGGCCGACGTAGTCGCCGCGCGCCCAGAAGGACGGGCAGCTGGTCGTGCAACACGCGCACAGGATGCACTTGGTGGTGTCATCGAAGCGCACGCGATCCTCGGACGACTGCAGACGCTCGCGCGGGCCGGGGTCGGTGTCGTTGACCAGGAAGGGCATGATCGAGCGATAGTGCGCGAAGAAGGGCTCCATGTCGACGATCATGTCCTTGATCACCGGCAGCCCGAGAATGGGCTCGACGGTGATGACGCCCTTGCCAAACGCCATTTCATCATCCACGAACACCTTGCAGGCCAGCCGATTGCGCCCGTTGATGCGCATGGCGTCCGAGCCGCATACGCCGTGGGCGCAGCTGCGCCGGATCGACAGTGTTCCGTCCAGCGTCCACTTCACCTCGTGCAGGGCGTCCAGAATGCGGTCCTTCGGCTCGAGGTCGAGCTCGTAGGACTTCCAGTAGGGCTTCTTGTCGGTCTCTGGATTGAACCGTTTGATTTTGAGGCAGACTTTCATGGTGATGGCCTTGCGCTAGTACTTGCGCTCTTCGGGCTTGTAGCGGGTGATTGTCACCGGCTTGCTGCTCAGCTCGATCTTGCCGTTCTTGACCGTGACAAACGTATGCTTGAGGAAGTCGGCGTCGTTGCGGGTGGGGAAGTCCTCGCGGAAGTGCCCGCCGCGGCTTTCCTGGCGCGCCAGCGCCGAGACCGCCGTGACCTCGGCCAGGTCGAGCAGCGCGCCCAGCTCCCAGGCTTCCATCAGGTCGGTGTTCCACAGCATGCCCTTGTCCTTGGCTGCCACGTTCTTGTAGCGCGCCTGAAGCTCGCGGATGTGCGTGATCGCCGCCTCGAGCCCCGGGCCGGTGCGATAGACGCCGACGTTGTCGTCCATCATCACCTGCAGCGACTTGCGGATCTTGGCCGCGTCCTCGCCGCCCTTGCCATTGCGCAGCACGTCGATCTGGCTCTGCGCGAAGTCGGCGGCCGTCTCCTTCTTGATCGCGCGGAAGCTGGCCCGTTCGCAGTAGTCGGCCATCTTGATGCCGCCGATCTTGCCAAACACGACCAGGTCGACCAGCGAGTTGGTGCCAAGGCGGTTCGCGCCGTGCACGCTCACGCAGGCCACTTCGCCGGCCGCATACAGGCCCTCGATGGTCTTGCCGCTGGCATCGGCCAGCACTTCCGTGTCGACGTTGGTCGGGATGCCGCCCATCGCGTAGTGCGCGGTGGGCTGAATCGGCACCGGCTGCGTGATCGGGTCGACGCCCTGATACACGCGGCTGAACTCGATGATGTCCGGGAGGCGGGTCTCCAGATACTCCGCGGTGATGCGCTTGGTGTTGCCATCCTCCTCAAAGTATTTGTTGATCTGATCGGGCCGGAAGTCCAGATACACGTAGTCCTTGCCGCCGATGCCGCGCCCTTCGCGCACTTCCTTGTAGATGTAGCGGCTGCAGATGTCGCGCGGGGCCAGGTCCTTCATCGTCGGCATGTAGCGGGCCATGAAGCGCTCGCCCTTGTCGTTGATGAAGACGGCGCCTTCGCCGCGGGCAGCCTCGGAGAGCAGGATGCCGAGCTTGTAGACGCCAGTCGGATGGAACTGGAAGAACTCCATGTCCTCCAGCGGGAGCTGGCGGCGTAGGATCGCGGCCGGCAGGTCGCCGGTGAGCGAGTGTGCGTTGGACGTCACCTTCCACATCTTGCCGAAGCCGCCGGTGGCCAGCAGGGTGCCCTTGCTGTGGAAGACGTGCAGCTCGCCGGTGGCCAGGCAGACCGCCACGACGCCGTTGCACTTGCCATCGTCGATCAACAGGTCGATGACCTGGAACTCGTCGAAGAAGGTGACCTTGTTCTTGATGCAGTTCTGATACAGCGTCTGCAGGATCATGTGCCCGGTGCGGTCAGCCGCATGGCAGGCGCGCATGACGGGTTTCTTCGTTTCGTTGTTCGTGTGGCCGCCAAAGCGCCGCTGGCTGATCTTGCCATCCGGCGTGCGGTCAAAGGGCAGGCCAAGGTGCTCGAGGTCGATCACGGCATCGATGGCCTCTTTGCACATGATGTCGACGGCATCCTGATCGCTCAGGAAGTCGCCGCCCTTCACGGTGTCGTAGGCGTGCCACTCCCACTTGTCGGGCTCCATGTTGCCCAGCGCCGCGCCGATGCCACCCTGCGCGGTGCCCGTATGTGAGCGGGTGGGGTAGAGCTTGGAGATGACCGCGGTCTTGACCCGCTTGCTGGCGTGCAGGGCGGCCATCAGGCCCGCGCCACCCCCGCCAACGACCAGGGCGTCAAATTGATGATGGTGAACCATGACTGTGTGTCCTTTCTAGCGCTTCATCGGCGTGGCGCCCATGAACAACGCAATCGTGCCCAGGATCGTCATGACGATGACGAGGACGCCGACCACGAGCAACGTTCCGCGGTAGATCCCGCGCTGGTTGAGATAGTCATACGCGACCTGGCGGAAGCCGTTGAGGCCGTGCCCCATCGCCAGGACCAGCAGGATGAGGTAATACACGCGCCACAGGAACTGCTCGACGGTGACGTTCTGCCCGGTCAACCCCCAGCGCAGCTCGGTGTCTCCGACGGACAGATTGTGCGTGCCGACCAGCAGGTGCTGCAGGCCGAAGTGCGAGATTGCCAGGAACAGCAGCGCAATCCCGCTGTAGCGCATGAAGATCCAGAGCCCGCGCTCGAAGTTGTTGCGCGCGGCGGGGAAGGGCTTGAGGGTGCGGACGGTGCGCCCACTCACGGGCGCGGTTTGTGTGGTCATCCTAGTGTGCCTTTGCCAGACCCTGAAGGGTGTAGCCAATCATGACCAATAGCCAGGGCAGGGTGACGATGGCAGTGATGATCAGGGTCACCCGGGTCGCCTTCTGCTGCTGCGTCCACCACTCGGGCTTGAGCTCGAGCAGCGCGATGCGGGTGCCGTTGATCGCGTGATAGAGCATGCACACGGCCAGGATCAACTCACCCACTGCGAAGGGCGGCGACTTGTAGAGGTTGAGCATCGCCTCGTGCAGGGGCGGATTGAAGAAGGCCATGCTCATGCCAAATATGTGAAGGATCAAAAAGAGCAGCACGCCCAGACCGCTCAGCCGGTGGGCGATCCACATCAAGTGGTTGGCGCCTCCCCGGTATCGCAGGCCTTCTCGTACCACGAGCGAAAGTGGAGAAAGTAATTTCTGCATGGTGGAAGTCTTGAACAATCGAATGAAATTGGGGCCGGTGCCCGACGGGGTGCCGGTCGATTTGGGCAGTATATCCCGTCGGGTGTGGCCCCTCATCGGCCGGGTGGGCCGACGAGGCTGGTCGGGTGGACAGTCGAAGCGCCGCTAGCGCTGCACGATCCCGCCGCGCACGTCGAGCACGCGCGCCTGCTGCACAAAGGCGGCATCGAAGCGCGAGGTGTCGGTCGTCGTGATCAGGGTCTGATGCCCGTTTCCGATCCGCGCAAGCAGGCTGTGTCGCCGCCGCGGGTCGAGCTCGGCCAGCACTTCATCGAGCAGGATGACTGGCTCCTCGCCCAGCTTCTGTTCGAGCCAGGCTGCCTCGGCCAGCTTGAGCGCCAGCACCGCCGTGCGCTGTTGCCCGCGCGAGCCAAACTCACCCAGGTCGATGGCGTTGGCGATGAGCCGCAGGTCATCGCGGTGCGGCCCGGTCAGCGTGACGCCGCGGGCGATCTCCTCGCGCCGGCGGGTCGCGAGGGCGCGCGCAAAGGACTCCTCGAGCGCTGCCGCGCTCAGCCCGGGTGGCGGGCCGGCCTGCGCCAGGCCGAGCTGATAGGCATCCTCGAGGTGCGGTGCAGCAACGTCAAAACTGGGCACATAGCGGGTCTGGAGAAACTCCAGACCGCCGGACAGCTCGCGGTGGATCGGCAGCGCCAACGCGCTGAGCTCGGCGGTCACTTCGCGGCGGCGGAGCGCGATCAGCACGCCCGACGGGATGAGCTGAGCGTCCCAGATCGCGAGTTCGTCGGGATCCAGCGCGCGTTCCTGGGCCTGTTTGAGCAGGGCGTTGCGTTGCGCCATCGCCCGCGCATACTGATCGAGCGCGCGCACATAGTCTGCGTCCACCTGCGCGATGGCGCCATCCAGAAAGTCGCGCCGCAGGGCAGGGGCGCCGGCCACGAGGTCGACGTCTCCGGGCAGGAAAAGCACAACGGCCAATTGCCCGACCAGATCGATGCTCCGGCGGGCGGCATGGTCGATGCGGATGTCCTTGCGCAGCCGGCCGTTTTCACCGACCTGAAGGCCCAGTTCGAGCAGCCGTGCCCCGTCACGTCGCATGAGCTCGCCCTTGAGCAGCGCATACGGGTAGGGTGCCTCCTCGGCCGCCCCCCAGCGAATCACCTGACGGTCAACATTCGTATGCGGCGAGCGACCGGTGGCGAGCAGATGAACGGCCTCCAGCAGAGAGGTCTTGCCCTGCGCGTTGTCGCCCTGGATGATCGTCAGGCCCGGGCCGAAATCCTGTTCGAGTCGCGCATACAAACGGAAATTGGTCAGGGAAAGATGCTGGATGCGCATGGCGTGCCGTCAATCGTACACGGCTGGATCGAAGGGCAGGCGCGCCAGGACTGGCACCGCCGACCGCTCGTGTGCCGCACCATCTTCCTGCGGAAGCCAGGTCGAGCGCAGCCATGCGGACAGACCTGCTGCGCCAGCCGGGAACGGCTTCGGCAGACGGTAGGGCGTGTCCTGCGGTACCACCCACCAGTCCAGCCGTTTGCCGTCGGACGGCCGCACGTTTTCCTGCGCCCATGCCATCGCCTGCGGGAAGCCGCCCGGCGCATCAACCAGCCCGCGCGCGTGGGCCTCCTCGCCGGTCCACACCCGTCCACCGCACAACGGTTCCAGGTTGTCGTCCGTGATCCCGCGCCCCTCCGCCACAATGGCCTTGAAGCGCTGATAGACCTGTTCGGTGCCGTGCTGGAGCGCCTCGCGGACCTCTGGGCTGGAGGGCGCATCCGAGTCATACATCCCGGCCCGGGCACCGCGGCGAAGCGTGGTGCGGTGCAGGCGCAGCCGGTCATACAGCCCCTGGTCGATGAACTTGGTGCCAAAGACGCCGATGCTGCCGGTCACGGTCAAGGGCTCCGCGATGATGTGGTTGGCATGGGCGGCGACCATGTAGCCGCCGCTGGCCGCCACGCTGGTCATGCAGGCGATGATGGGCTTCCTGCGTTTGATACGCTGCACTTCGCGCGCGATCAGCTCGCTGGCCAGCGCGTCACCGCCGGGGGAGTCGATGGCAAGGATTATGGCGCCGGTGTCGTCGTCGCGTTCCGCCCTGCGCAGCGCGGCAATCATACTGCGATGCCCGCACAACTGGTCGCCGGCGAAGGGCAGGGGCAGCGGGGAGGCCGGCGACGACGTCCCCTGAATGAGGGTCCCCTCGATACGGACCACGGCCACCCAGGTCTGCGAGTAGTCCGGCAAGGGCACCAACAGGCTTCGCCGTGCGTCGCCGTAGTCAAGCAGCGCTGGGCGTTTTCTGGCGCGCGCCCACGCCCTGCGCGGATGCAGGATGGCTTCGCGCACGCGACGCCAGCGGCTCCAGCCGGCGTCCTCCGCGGGTTGCGATGAACCCTCTACAAGTAGCTCCTGCAGCTCATCCTCGTGGGCCACGGCATCGATCAGCCCAAACGCGAGCGCCTGTTCGGCGGTATACGGCGCACCATCGATCAGCTCGCGCACGCGCGCCGGCGGGATGCCACGACTTGCCGCGATGGCCGCGCATACGGCATCAAAGCGCGCGTCCAGCAGGCGCTCGGCCTGTTCGCGCGCAGCGGTGCTGTAATCGGTCCGCGTGAACGGCTCGGTCGCCGACTTGTAGTCCGAGACGCGGGTGGTCTCCACCTCCACGCCCAGCCAGTCCAGCGCTTCCCTGAAGAAGACAGTCTCGCTGGAGAAACCCAGGACCGACCATTCGCCGTTGGGCGGCATGGCGATGCGCTCGCAGGCGCAGGCCGTGAAGTAGCGCAGGGCGCCAAACGTGGTGGCATACCCCACCACCCGTTTGCCGGCTGCGCGCAGTTTGGCGATCTCCCGCTGGAGGGCCTGCTGCCCGGCCAGGCTGGCGCCGTGATGCAGGTCGAGCACGACGCCCTCGATCCGCGGGTCGGCGGCGATGCGCTCGAAGTCAAACTCGATCCCGCGCAAGGTCTGGGGAGGATCCGGGATCAGTCTGCCGATTGCCCGCCGCACCGGTCCGGGCAGATCGTCGAAGGGCGTGGCAGGGCTGAAGTCCGCCAGCACGTTGCGCAGGTTGTAGCGCACCCAGCGCGGCGCGATGCGGCGGCGTCTGCGCGCGTTGTCCACGCGATCGAGCAGGTGGCGAATTCGGCTACGAAGCGATGTCATGACGGTGATGAATGATAAGCGTTGTTTCTTCGGACGTGCGTTCGGCCCGTTCCCCGACGGCGAGTGCGATGGCCCCGGGCCAGCCATCGTGCACGTGCAGGTGGACCGGTCGCCCGTCCAGCTCGCCGGCGTAGTCGCCGGTCATTGGCAGCGCCTGCCGCTCTCTCGCACGCAGCGCCCGCGCGCTCAGCACTGTGACGGGGATGGCGTATGGGCGACCGAGGCAGTGTGCGGCCTCTGCCACATCGCCGCGCTGGAGGGCCTCGCGCACCCGCGTGGCGGAGACCGGTCGTCCATCGAGGATGAGCGGCGCGACGATGCGCACGTCAAAGCCCTCGACCGCGCCACGGGCGCGCAGCCAGGCGGCGTCGCCCTCGCGCCGATTGCCCAACGCAAAATCCTCACCCATCCACAGCCCGCGCAGGCCGCAGTGCGCGCGCATCCGCGCCAAAAAGGTCGCCGCCGGCGTGGCGATGGTCTCCGCGTCAAAGGGCAGGGTGATCAAAGCATCGATGCCCATCGCCGCCAGTCGATCTGCTTTGGCGTCCGGCAGGGTCAAATAGCGGTCCGGCGCGCGCCCGAAGACGACTTTGGGGTGGGGAAAGAAAGTCACCACGACGGCGGCGAGGCCCTGCTCGCGCGCTTCGCGCACCATGCCCCCCAGCAGCGCCGCATGGCCAAGGTGGATGCCGTCAAAGGTGCCCACCGCGCACAGGGCGGCAGGGCAGGACAGCGCATCAAACGAGGTGAGGCGGTGCATGGGTGTCTTTCTTGCGTCAGGCGGTGATGGTAAAGACCTTGTCGGGGCGCACCTGGCCGGCGCTGACGCGCCCGATGGCCAGCAGCGCCCCGCCTGGCGCATGCAGCCGCAGCAGCGTGCCCTCGGCCGGCCCGTCAGCGTCGCGGGAGGCGAGGAACTGCCCCTGCGCGATGCGGCGCGCCTCGTCGGCATCCAGGTCGCGGCGGGCGAGCGCCGGCACGGCGCGCGTCATGGGCAGGAGGTGGCGTGGCCAGTCAGCACCGGCCGCCAGGAAATCGTCCAGCGGAACGCTCTCGGCGAGCGTGAAGGCGCCGGCGGCCTCGCGCCGCAGCCCGCTCAGCAGGCCGCCGCATCCCAGCGCCTCGCCGAGGTCGCGGGCCAGGGATCGCACATAGGTGCCCGACGACACGCGCATGCGCAGCGTGATCGACTCCGGCGGCCCATCGCCAGCCCAACGGTCATCTGAAGCGACCAGCGCCTGCGCGTCCACCCAGCTCAGGGCGTGGACGTGGACGGGGCGCGCGGCAAGCTCGATGTGCTCGCCCTTGCGCGCCAGGGCATAGGCGCGTTGGCCGTCCCGCTGGATTGCGGAGAACTGGGGTGGCACCTGCATCTGTGGGCCGGTCAGCGCGGTCAGGCCCTCGCGCAGGCGGGCGGGGCTGAAGTCGGGGGCCACGCCAGGCGTAATCTCGCCCTCGGCGTCGTCGGTGTTGCTGCGCGCGCCAAGTCGCACTTGTGCGAGATAGGTCTTGTCCTCGCCCAGCAAGTATTCCGAGAGCCGGGTGGCCTGGCCGATGCACAGCACCAGCACCCCGGTGGCCATCGGGTCAAGCGTGCCTGCGTGGCCGATGGCGCGGATGCGCGTCACGCGGCGCGCCCGCGCGACGACATCGTGCGAGGTCAACCCGGTGGGCTTGTCGACGATGACGAGGCCGTCCATGCCCGGTTCTGCCTAACGCTCGCGAATCGCGCGCTTGACGCGCGGCAGGACCCGGTTGACGGCATCGCGCATCGGCCCGGGCAGGGTGCACCCCGCCGCCGCCGGATGACCGCCGCCGCCGAATTCCATCGCCACCTGCGAAACGTCGTAGCCCGGCTGCGCGCGAAATCCAATCTCGACGTTGCCATCGGCGTTTTCGACAAACACGACGGCGATGCGCGCTTCCTGCGCGGAGGCCAGCATGCTCACCAGCCCGGCGTCACCCCGCGGCTCGTGATAGCCGACCTCGCTGCGCATCTTGCGCGGCAGGGTCGCCCAGATCACCTCGTCCTCCACCTTCGCCTGAAGCACGCCCGCGGCCATGAAACGGATCGATTCGAAGGGCTTGATCACCAGCGCGCGTTGGGTGATTTCCAGCATGTTCGCGCCCGCCCGCATCAGCGTCGTCGCGGCAGCCAGCGTGTCCGCGGAGGTGTTCGAGGTCCGGAAGGCCAGGGTGTCGGTGATCAGCCCGGTGAGCAGGGCGGTGGCGATGTCCCCCGTCAGCCGGATGTTCATCCGCTGGATGAGCTTGAGGATGATCTCCGCCGATGAGGAGGTCTCAGGCTCGACGACATTGACGGCCCCAAACTCGGTGTTGGTGATGTGGTGGTCGAAGACCAGCATCGGGGTGCGCGCGTGTTGTGCGGGCTTGTAAACGTCCCCAAGCCGCTGCAGGTCGCTCGCATCGATCGACACAATCAGGTCATACGTGCCGCGTCCCTCATTGCGGATGTCGGGGAAGCCGGCGATGTAGTTGTTGCGTTGTGGCGCGGAATCCTGGCAAGTCGGGCTGACTTCCTTGCCCAGCTGACGCATGGCCAGGGTGAACCCGAGCAGGCTGCCGATGGCGTCCCCGTCCGGGTTGACGTGCGTGATGGCAAGAATACGTTGGGCGCGACGGAGCAGCCCCTCGGCTTCGCGCCAGGTCTCGATGCTGGTCGGGTTATTCATTGCCGCTCACCGGCCTCTGCGCATCCCGCACCTTGACGTCGTCCAACACGCGGGACATTCGCTCGCCGCGCTCCAGGGAGTCGTCATAGATGAAGGCCAGCTCGGGGATGCGTTTGGTGCGCAAGCTTTGCCCCAGCTCATGGCGCAGGAAACCGGCCGCACTCTCCAGCCCGCGCCCGGCCGCCTCCTTCTCCTCGGCGCTGCCGATCAGGCTGTAGTACACGCGCGCATAGCGCGTGTCGGAGGTCACCTCGACATCCGTAATCGTGATCCCCGCCACGCGGGGGTCACTGACGCGCGATTCCAACAGCGTCGCGAGCCGGACGCGGACCAGTTCGCTGATCCGGGCTTCGTACTTCTTGCTCATCACGCACCCCTTTGGCGCCCGATCAGCGCGCCTCGGTCTCCTCCACGACGAACTCGATCAGGTCACCGGGCTTGAACTCGCTGAAGCCCTCAACCATGATGCCGCACTCGAGGCCGGCGCGCACTTCCTTGACGTCGTCGGTCAGGCGTTTGAGCGACCCGACCGGGCCGGCATGGATGGGGGCACCGCCGCGGATCACGCGTGCGCGCGCGTTGCGCTGCGCCACGCCGGTGCGGACGATGCTGCCGGCAATGTTGCCGACCTTGGGGATCTTGAAGAGCTGCTTGACCTCGGCCGTGCCGACCACCTTCTCGACGACCTTCGGAGCGAGCATGCCCTTCAAGGCCAGCTCGATGTCCTCGATCAGCTTGTAGATGACGGTGTAGAAGCGCGTGTCGACGCCGTTGGCTTCCGCCTTCTTGCGCGCCGCGCTGTCCATCCCGACCTCGAAGCCGAGGATCACCGCGCCCGACGCAATGGCCAGATCAACGTCGCTCTCGGTGACGGCGCCCGTGCCGGACTGGATGACGTCCAACCGCACTTCCTCTTCACCAGACTCGATCTTGTTGAGGGATTCGACGATGGGAGGCAGTGAGCCCTGGTTGTCGGCTTTGACGATCAGATACAGCTTCTTGGACTTGCCTTCCTTGGCGCGCGCGAAGTACTGGTCCAGCGTCGTCGCGCGCTGCGGTCCACGCGCGGAGCCGGCCTTGTCGTTGAGCGCGCGCTGCGCCGCCAATGCGCGCGCGGCGCGGTCATCGGCGACCACTTCAAACACGTCGCCAGCCACCGGCACATCGGACAGACCGGTAATGCTGACCGGCGTCGAGGGGGCCGCCTTCTTGACGCGGTGCCCGCGGAAGTCGAACATCGCGCGCACACGCCCGTGGATCTTGCCGGCCACGAAGGCGTCGCCGAGGTTCAGCGTGCCGTTCTGCACCAGTACAGTCGCGCGGGCGCCCTGCTGCTTGTCCAACGAGGATTCAATGATCGTCCCCACCGCGGCCCGCTCGGCGTTGGCGCGGATGGTGTCAAGTGATTCGGCCGTCAACAGGATGGCCTCCAGCAAATCCTGGATGCCGGTGCGCTGCTTGGCTGAGACCGGCACGACCATCGTGTCGCCGCCCCAGTCATCGGGAGTCAGCCCCGATTCCATGAGCTCCTTCTTTACCAGCTCCGGGTTGGCATTTGGCCGGTCGATCTTGTTGAGGGCGACGATGATCGGCACCTGGGCGGCCCGCGCGTGCGCGATGGCCTCCTTGGTCTGCGGCATCACGCCGTCATCGGCAGCGACCACGATGATGGCGACATCGGTGGTCTGCGCGCCACGCGCGCGCATCGCGGTGAAAGCCTCGTGGCCCGGCGTGTCAAGGAACGTGATGCGGCGGTTCTCGTGTTCGACCTGATAGGCGCCGATGTGCTGGGTGATGCCACCGGCCTCTCCCGCCGCCACGTCCGAGCTGCGGATGGCGTCGAGCAGCGAGGTCTTGCCATGGTCGACGTGGCCCATGATGGTGACCACGGGCGCGCGGGCATCCTTCATCTGATCGCCCTCTTTCTGCAGCAGGCGCAGGCGCAGGGTCGCGGCGCGCGCGGGCGCGGGCTTGCCATTGGCGGTGGGAGCCGCGCCACCTTCACCGCCGGCCAGTTCCTCAACGATGGAATGGACGACGACGGCCTTGGCCTTTGCGACATAGCCGAAGGCGTCCGCAACAATGGCCGCTGAGTCGAAGTCGAGCTGCTGATTGATGGTCGCCATCACGCCGTTGTTCATCAACTCGCGGATGATGTTCACCGGTGAGGCGTTGATCGCCAGACCGAGCTCGCGCACGGTGATCGAATCCGGCAGCTCGATCTCGCGCTTCTCGCGCGGCGCGGGAGGCTGGTTGGACCGCCCGCCCTGGCGGTCGCGCGCGCTCGGCGGTGGGCCGCTGCGCGCGCCACCGCTCATGCGCGGTGCCGGACGCGAACCGCCCAACGGACGGGTGTTGTCTCGTTGTGATTGCCCCGAGGACGGGTTGATCGGCGCGCGGGGCGGGGCAGGGGGTGGGCTCTGTGTCGCCGGGCGGGGCGGGTTGCTCGGTCCGCTGTTCGGCCTGCTTGCACCCGCAGATGACGCCCCGCCGCTGTTCGGCCGGGGCGGGTTCGTTGTCGTAGCCATAAGTCCACCTCCACACGGTCCGCTTGCGCACATGCGCGATGCGCGGACAACAAAAAACGCAGGCCGTTGTCAGCCTGCGCCGTTCGCCATGCCCGGACCCGCCCATGCGGGCCAGTGCGCCAGCCTATCGATTCCTGTTCATCGAGAAGCTCGCTCCGGACAGTCGGAAACAACGTTGCTGTGACACGGCTGTGTTAGAACTGACTGAAGTACGTTCGCAGGACGTCGAGGTCCCCGGGTGGGATCGGCCCCTCAAACTCGGCTTCCAGCGCCTTGCGCTTGATGGCCTGTTCGAGGGCGTCCAGTCGCTTGACGATATACGCCCCGCGGCTGCCCGAACGTTTGCCCGTGGGATCCACGACGATATGCCCTTCCTCTGTTTTGACCAGGCGCGCCATGTCGCGCTTGGGATGTCTCTCTCCAGTGCCGATGCACGTCCGCAACGGCACATGTTTGGGCTTTGGCCCCTTCGGACCGGCCATCGGCGATACCCTCTTGCTCGACTAATCGTCGAAGTCGTCGTCGCCGCGGTTCGGGCGCGCCGGAACCATTCGACCCAGCTCCTCGTCGAATATTAACACGCGCTCCCGGCCGGGCTTGCCGCCCTTCTTCTTGACGTCCTTCTTCTTGCCCTTTGCGGCAGGCGTGGCGGGGCGGGCAGGCGTATCCTCCTCGTCCTCGCTTTCCTCCGTTTCGGCCAGGATCGCATCCTTGAAGATCTGCTCGGCGCTGCGCGGGTCCTCCGGCTCGGCGGGTTTGGCGACAGCCGCTCCGCCTTCGGGCGAGGCCACCGGCGTCGCTTCGGCCTCCACCGCAGGCTTGGGCGCGGGCAGGGAACCCATCACCTTGTCCAACGCAAGCTTGATCTCCGTCAGTGCCTTTGGGCCGATGCCCTCGATCGAGAGCAGACCCTCGTCACCGCGGACGCGATACTCCATGAGTTGTCCAACGGACAGAGCTCCGGCGCGCTGGATGTGCTCCATCACGCGCGGGGACAGTTCCAGGGTCGCAATCGGGATGCCAAACGCCTCGCGCGGAATGGCGGCCAGCGCGGCCTGGCGCGCTTCGCGTCGGGCGGCCAGGGCCTCCGTGTTCGGGCGCTGCTCCATGCTGGCCGGTGCCGCGCCGGAGGCATCCCGGGTGGCGGCCTGATAGGCATACACGGCATCGATCACGCGCTTGACCATCAGCGCATCATCCGCCGTGAGCGGTGAGGCGACGGCCCGCTGGCGGAGCAACAGCTCCTGGCAGGGCGCGGACAGTGCCACGACATCGGGACCGACCCAGGCCTGCATGTCGGCGTTCGCGTCGAGTTTACCCAGCGCGTCGCTCAGCGCCTCGGTCGTGCTCTTGATGTCGATGTGCCACAGCGTCAGGCGCGCGGCCAGCCGGGCGTTCTGACCCTCGCGGCCGATGGCCAGCGAAAGCTGGTCGTCGGGCACGATGACGGTCGCGGCGTGGGCGTCCTTCCCTTCGGCCTGCAGGTCGGGATGAACCGAGAGCGCCTTTGCCGGGCTGAGCGCCTTTGTGATGAAAACGGTCGGATCGGCATTCCACTCGATCACGTCGATCTTCTCGTTCTTGAGCTCGGTGACGATCTGCTGGATGCGCGTGCCGCGCTGGCCCACGCAGGCACCGACCGGGTCGATGCCGGCCTGAAGCGCGGCCACGGCGACCTTGGAGCGCGAGCCTGCCTCGCGCGCGATGGCCTTGATTTCCACCTGCGCCTTGGCGATTTCCGGGACTTCGATCTCGAGCAGCCGCCGCAGCATGTTCTTGTTGGCGCGGCTGAGCAGGATCTGCGGGCCGCGGATGCTGCGCTTGACTTCGGTGACGAAGGCGCGGATGCGCATCTGCGGTTCGTACTTCTCGCCCGGGATCCATTCCTTGCGCAGCAGGATGCCCTCGGCGCGGCCGAGGTTGACCACCACGCTGCTGGGTGTGACGCTGGTGATGATGCCGTTGACGATTTCGTTCTCGCGCTCGGCAAACTGGCTGAACTGAAAATCGCGCTCCGCTTCGCGCAGCTTCTGCACGATCATCTGCTTGGCGTTCTGCGCCGCAATGCGGCCGAAATCCTTGCTCGTGACGTCGATCAACACGACATCTCCGACCTCGGCATCGGGCTGGTCCTTGCGGGCCTCGTCGCGTGTCACCTCGGTCCGGTCGTCCATCACGGCATCGACGACCTCTTTCTCGACGAAGATGCGCATGTCGCCGCTGTCCACATCGACCTTGGCCGCCACGTTCTGACTGTTCATGACGTTGGCGTTCTTGCGGTACGACTGAACCAGGGCAGTTTCCAGCACGTTCGTGATCACGTCGCGCGGCAGGTTCCGCTCGGACATGACTTGATTGAGGGCAAGCGCGAATTCACTTTTCATGATTGCTCGTTTTCGGCCGGCATTTTCCGGGTCCGTAGACAAAACAAGAGCGGGTTGAGCCCACTCTTGTCAATCACGTCCGGAGGTCGGTTGCGCCTATTTTACCATCACCGCTCCCACGCCCAGGCGTTCCAGGTGACGGGGGCGGCGGGACCGGGTCGCAGGCCCCTCACCCCGCGCACGGGCAGCACCTGTCGCGGCGTGTAGAGGGGGATCACGACGCTGGCCTGTGCGATCGCGGTGGCCGCGGCCTGAGCGTCGGCGCTGCCGCCATCGGCCCCGATCAGATTGGGACCCAGTTCGGCCGCCCGGATGCGCGCATCGAGGGCGGCGTCGCACAGGCCCGAAAGGTTGTCGCCGCCCAAGCCCTTGTCCGGGTTCGGGATGGCCGCGCAGGAGAAGCTGCTGGCGAGGCGGGTGACCGGGGCGCGCTGATACAGCACGGCGTCAAAGTCGCGACGGGCGAGCAGGCCGCCCTGCTCGGCGGGCGCAAAGAGCCGGCTCTGCGCGCCCAGTCCGTATACGATGGAGACATCGACGCCGATTCCGATCTCGCCGAGCCGCTTCTGGATGAGCTGGGTCAGCGCCGTGCGCGGCTCGCGCTGGTTGGTCGTGAGGGTGAAGCTCAGCGTCTGGCGCGTCGTGCCTGTGACGGTGCCTGCGCGGTTGGTCGTCGTAATCGTGCGCTGGCAGGGCGCGCCGGCCCCCTCGCAACGCCATCCGGCAACGCGCAAGGTGTCGCGGGCGGCGGCCAGGGCATCCGCGCCGGTCGCCCGGGTCAGGGTTACGGTCGTGCCGCCATCGAGGGCGAAGAGGGCGCCCGGTTCGGCTGGCGGCTCGCCGACCGCCTCCTTCAGCCCGGGCAGGTCGGAGAGGGCGAGGGCGATGGCGCGTCGCACGGCCGGCTCGTCGAACGGGGCGCGGCTGGTGTTCAGGGTCAACACTTCGACGAGGGCCGGCGCCAAGGGCACGGTCGTGGTTGGCGCCGTCGCGCCGGTTGCGGGAATGGCCGGGCCGAGCTGGGCGTCGCCGCTCGAGACGGCGGCGACGGCCGCGCCGGGGCTCGCGTAGAAATTGAAGATCAGACGCTCTGTTCGCGCCGCGGGGGTGAGGGGGAAGGGGGCGGCCGTGCGTTGCAGGATGATTTGCTTGCCGGGCACCCACTCGGCCAACTCGAAAGCGCCGTCGCCGAGCGGTTTGCGGGCGAAGGCGGACTTGGCTTGATCCGCGGCCTTGACGTCCTCGAGGGCGTGGGCGGGCAGCCAGCGCAACACGGCCCAGTACTGCGGGTCCGACAGCGGCTGGTCGATCTTCGCATAGGCAGCATAGTCGCCGCGGTCCGAGAAGTAGTCAAAAGGGACATCGCCCTTGAGGGTGCCGGCGGCGGCGGCCTGGGCCTGTCGCGCGCTCAGGAAGCGCACAACGGCCACGCGCGGGCCAGCCGCGCGCACCGACCACACCTTCTGGGTCAGGGCATCACGCACCAGTGCCTGGGGCGTCATCATCAGCTTCCAGGCGAACACGGCATCCGCGGCCGTGACGGGTTTGCCATCCGTCCAGCGCCAGTCAGCGCGGATCGTGAACGTGACTTCCAGCGCGCGGTCGAGGCCGTTGCCGGTGTATCGGGCATCTCCGTTGGCCTCGGTGGGCACGCGTTCGCACCCGAGCGCGATGGGCCGGCCGTTCTCATCCGGCGCAATGCAACCGACAAACAGCGCGCCCAGCACGGTCTGGGCCGATGCGCTTGCGGCGTAAAAGGGATGCAGCGTCTCGGGCTCGCCGGCCAGGGCCACGGTGATGGGTGGTGGCGGCAGCGGCGTCGCCGTCGGTGCGGGCGTCGGGACCTGTGTCGCGGTTGGTGCCGGGGTTGGCGTGAAGACGCCCGTCGTGCTCGGCGCGGGGGTGGGGGAGTACAGCAACGCTGGGTCGGCTGTGGGCGTTGGGCCGAAATTGATGACGAGCGGCGCACAGCCGCTGGTTGCAAGCACCAGCGCTGCGGCGCACCCGGCCAGGATCCGTGTCGCTTTCATGTGCGGGCCAGTATATCGACGGGTACACTCGCATGCATGAACTGGCTCGCCCATGTCGCGCTCTCGGAGCCGGATCCCGAGATACGCCTCGGCAATGTGCTCGCCGACTTGATCAAAGGCGAAAAGCGGCTGGGGCTGCCGCCGGCCATCCGACGCGGGACCGACTGCCATCTCTTCGTGGACGCATTTACCGACGCGCACCCCGTCTTTCTGCGCAGCCGGGCACGCATCAGCCCGCCGCGCCGCCGCTTTGCCTCGATCCTGGTCGACCTGTTCTTCGATCACTGTCTGTCGCTGGCCTGGGATCACTTCCACGAGCAGCCGCGGATGGTGTTCATCCGTGAGGTGTATGGGCAGTTTGACGCGCTCAGCCGGGAACGCCTGCCCGAGGCGCGGCCGTTTGTCGAGCACATGCTCGCACAGGACTGGCTGGGCGACTACATCAGCGTTGCGGGCATCGAGCGCACGTTGGCCCGGGTGTCGCGACGGCTGCACCGGCCGGGCCTGCTCGTGCCGATGATCGACGAGCTCACCACCAACCTCACCGGGCTGCGCGAGGATTTTACGGCGTTCTATCCCGCGCTTCGGGCCGCGGTGGCGGGGTGGGTGGACGGGCAGAAGTGACCGTTGTGCGCGCCTAGCCCGCCGACACGCCGGTCAGGAGCACCCGGCTGCCGTCCCGGTATTCGCAGGTCAGGGGCAGATCCGTCGCGTCCACCCACACCTCGGCGTCGACGGCACCGCGCAAGGCGTAGCCAAATGCACTTCGCATGCCAAGGGGCGTGGCTCGGTTCTTCTGGCCCAGCGAGTGCCGGCCGAGGGCGTCCCAGTGGGGTTCGAAGCCGAGCGCGCCGAGTGTCAGGGCCGTCAAGTGTTGCTGGGATTCGGCGCGCAGCGGGGCGATGAGCGAGAGCGGTGAGGCGGTGAGCGGCGCCGTCGTCCTCGACCAGGCCATGCGCAGGCGCCCGACCTGGCCGCCCGCCTGCCAGCACGCGTCGAGCTCGGCGGTCTCGCCCACGCCGATCACGTTGTAGCGCGCTTCTCGCCGCAGGGCGTTGCGAGCCGTGTGGATGACGAGCGAACTGAGCGACCAGCCGGCGCGATCTGCCTGCCATTCCACACTGTGCGACTCGGTGCGCGCCTCTCCGAACGCGGGAGGTCGGGTGATCTCGCTGTCGGCGCGCATCCAATCCTGGTCGCGGAAGAGCTGCCAGCGCTCATCGGCGACATGCTCGCCCGCCGCGTTGAAGTGGCTGTAGATCCCCTTCCGGGGTCTGGAAATCAGGTTAGGATTCGGATCCGTCATGGTGGCGTGCCGCGCGGCCCCCATACTGCCACAACATTCATGTCCCTGCTTCTCACCGGAATCCTCACCCTCATCGTCCTCGCGGCGCTGTCCTCGGTATTCATCATGGCCGAGTACAGCCTGGTTGCCTCGCGCCGCACGCGCCTGACCGAGCTTGCCGAACAGGGCCGCGCCGGCGCGCGCACGACGCTGCTCGTGATGGGCGACATGGAGCGGTTCCTCGCGGGCGCACAGACGGGCATCACCATCATCTCGATTGCGGTGGGTATCCTGGCCGAGCCGCCGATCTCGGGCGCCTTCGAACATGCGCTCGAAGCGTTGCATCTGCCCCTCCCGAACGACGCGGTGCTGGCGCTTGGAGGCATCCTCGGCCTGCTGCTGGCGACGTATATCCATCTTGTGCTGGGCGAAATCGTGCCGCGCTCGATCGCACTGCGGGCTGTCGAGAACGTCGCCTGCGTCGTGGTTCCGCCGCTGCATGCGATGAACCAGGTGCTGCGGCCCTTTATCTGGTTGCTCAATTTCTCATCGCGCAGCGTGCTCCGCCTGCTCGGGATCAAGATGAGCGGGCACGCGTCGCGCGTGTATTCGGCCACCGAGCTGGAGATGCTGGTCGAGGAGAGCCAGAAGGGCGGCACGCTGGAGTCCGGTGCCGGCGAGATGATCAGCAAGGTGTTCAGCTTCGGCGACCTGTCCGTGCGCGAGGTGATGGTTCCCCGCACGGAGATGATCTGCGTCGATGCCGACTCGACGTTGCACGAGGTCGCCCACCTCATGGCGGCGCACGCCTTTGACAGGATGCCGGTGTTCGAGGACAACCTGGATCGCATCGTCGGTGTGCTGCACGTCAAGGACCTGATCCGGGCATTGCTGCCCAACACCCGCCCACTTTCCGTGCGCCAGCTCATGCGGGAGGCGCTCTTCGTCCCGGATACTCAGCGCGCCGATGAGCTGCTCGCCCAGCTCCGCACGCGCCACGAGTACATGGCAGTGGTGCTGGACGAATATGGCGGCACGGCAGGGCTTGCAACGTTGGGCGACCTGGTCTCGCGCATCGTGGGCGAGGTCAGCGACTCCGCAGAGACCCAGCCGGACATCCAGGCCAACCCGGATGGCAGCGCGCTGCTCAACGGCATGACGACGATTGGAGATGTCAATGATGCGTTTGACCTGGGGCTGGTCGATCCCAATTACGACACGATTGCCGGCTACATCATGGGCCGGCTCGGTCGCGTTGCGCATGCCGGCGACGAGATCGACGTTCCGGGGATGAAGGTGGCGTTACGCGTCGAGGAGATGGACCGCCTGCGCGTAGCCAAGGTGCGGATGGTGCGGAAGGCTTGAGGGCGGGCGTTGGACGTCATGCGTTGAACGTCATCCGTTATGCGTCATGCGTTGAACGTCATGCGTCATGCGTCATGCGTTAGGGGTGTCTGTGTGGCGTGCCATTGCTGACCGTCGACCGCCGTCTGCCGTCCGCCGTCTGCCGTCGTTCCAACAGAAGAACGAAGGGCCGAGGGTCAACGAAGGGCGTGCTGTAGGAAGCCCGAACGAGTCATCTTCGGTCTTCCGTCCTCGGTCCGCCGTCTGCCGTCGTTCCAACAGAAGAACGAAGGGCCGAAGGTCAACGAAGGGCGTGCTGTAGGAAGCCCGAACGAGTCATCTTCGGTCCTCCGTCTTCCGTCCTCGGTCCTCGGTCCGCCGTCCGCCGTCGTTCCAACAGAAGAACGAAGGGCCGAAGGTCAACGAAGGGCGTGCTGGAGGAAGCCCGAACGAGTCATCTTCGGTCTTCCGTCCTCGGTCCGCCGTCCGCCGCCTTCGGTCCGCGGCCCGCCGTCCGCCTACTTCATCACCGCATCCAGCGCCTCGCCGAGGCTGCGGGCATGGATCAGGGTCAGACCAGGTGGAGGATTCTCGAGCGGCCGCGTCGTCTTTGGCAAGAGACAACGCTTGAAGCCCAGCTTTGCGGCTTCGTTCAGGCGCGCCGGAAGCTGGCCGACCGTGCGCAGCTCGCCGCTCAACCCGATCTCCCCGATGATGGCGAGGTCCGGCGCGATGGCCACGCCCTTGGCGGCGCTGGCGATCGCCACCGCGGCGGCGAGGTCGGCCGCCGGCTCGTCGATGCTCATCCCACCGACCACGTTGACAAACACGTCCTGATCATGCACGCGCACGCCCACGCGCTTGGCCAGCACTGCGATCAGAATAAACAGCCGGTTGTAATCGAAGCCATTGGCCGTCCGGCGCGGCATGGGATTTTGCGTTGGGGAGGTCAGCGCCTGCACCTCGACCAGCAGCGGGCGCGTGCCTTCCATCGTGACAGCAACAGCGCTGCCGGGGGCGTGCATCATCCGCTCGGCGAGAAAGGACTCGGACGGGTTCAACACTTCCTTCATCCCGCTGCCGGCCATCTCGAAGACGCCGACCTCGCTCGTCGCGCCAAAGCGGTTCTTGATCGAACGCAACAGGCGAAAGGCGTGGAAGCGGTCGCCTTCGAGTTGCAGCACCGTGTCGACGATGTGTTCGAGCACCTTGGGGCCGGCGATCGACCCCTCCTTGGTGACATGGCCGACGATGAAGCAGGCGGTGTTGAGCGACTTCGCCATCGCTTGCAGCCGCGAGGCGCACTCGCGCACCTGGGTGACCGTCCCCGCGCTGGAGGTCAGGGAGTCAAGATACATGGTCTGGATCGAGTCGATGATCGCCAGCTTCGGCCGCATCTGCTCGATCGCCGCGACGACGTCATCGAGATTCGTGTCGGTGAGCAGATACAGCTCGCTCTCACCGACCCCGAGCCGCTCCGCGCGCATCTTGAGCTGGTGCGCGCTCTCCTCGCCACTGACATACAAGGTAGGCCCAACGTTGCGCGCCGTCAGCACCGCGGCCTGCATGAGCAGGGTGCTCTTGCCGATGCCCGGATCGCCCCCGACCAGCACGAGTGAGCCGGGCACGATGCCGCCGCCCAGCACGCGCGCAAACTCGCCGATCTCGAGCGGCAGGCGGGGCAGGGCGTCGGCGCGGATCTCCGACAGCTTCTGCGGTTGCGCAAACCCGGTCCGAGGCGCCATCCCGCGCCCGGCCGAGCGCTCCTCGACGACCTCCTCCTGCAGCGTGTTCCACTCGCCGCAGTCCGGGCATTTCCCGGCCCATTTGGCGAAGTCGTGGCCACACGCGGTGCACACGTAGCGGGTCTTCAAGCGGGGGGAGGCAGGTGGACGCGGCATATAGAACAAATATTCTACCTGATATACTGATTTTTCATGCGCCTTCGACGCGCCCTGTTGGGCCTTTCCGTCCTCCTGGCCACGCTGGCAGGCTGCGCCAACCGGCAGGCGGTCAGCGACCTGACTGTCCAGCCCGCCGTGATCAGCCCCAACGCCGACGGCAACGCCGATCTGGCCCGCATCAGCTACCGGGTCAACGCCGCGACGACGGTCAGCATCGGCCTGGTTGACGCCGCCGGCCGTCGC
Source organism: Thermoflexales bacterium (assembly GCA_019694215.1). GTDB lineage: Bacteria > Chloroflexota > Anaerolineae > J036 > Brachytrichaceae > Brachythrix. The sequence goes on along the minus strand of JAIBCK010000006.1, from coordinate 9,778 downwards.
TACGCGCTCGTCGACGCCGACCCGCGCCCGGCCCGACCGCTTCAATATGAGCGCCTGTTCAATGGCATCGTGGATGGGCGCATGCTCCCCAACGGCGACTACCAGGTTCAGGTCGAGTTCAGTGCCGGGGGCGGCACTCAGCGCGCCAGCGCGCCGCTGCGGATCGAGAACGCCAAGGCCTCGCCGCCGCGCATCGCCGATTTCACCGTCGCACCGACGACGATCACGCCGAACCGCGACGGGGTGGGAGACCGCGCCTACATCAATGTGTATATTGATCAGAAGGCCACCTTGAACGTCTACGTCACCGGGCCGAACGGCTTTCGCTACGATGTGCCGCGCCGCGAGGGCGTGGTGCTCAAGCCCTCGGTCGATGGGGTGAGCGAGCCCGGCCGCTACACCTACGAATACGATGGCGGCATCGACCTGGGCGCGGATCCGCCCCCGGATGGCGTCTACACCCTCACCGTCGAAGCCACCGACGCGATGGGCCAGCGCGACATGCGCACCGCGACGCTGACGCTCAAGGAGAGCGGACGCCCCATGGCCGAGATCGCCGTGCAGCCCAACGGCGACGGCGCGCAGTGGTCGCGCCCGCGCCCGCAGACCACGCTGCAGGTTGGCGCCACGCTGTTCTTCACGACCACGGTGCGCAACACCGGCCTGGTCGCGATCCGCACCGGCGGCCCGTTTGACCCGGCCGACTGCTACACCCTCGATCAGAACCGCTTCACCAAAGGCTTCACCCAGGAGTCCGGCGCCTTCCGGATCGGCGTCGACTTCGAATCAAACACCGGGATGGACCATCCCTTCCGCTGGGGCGTCGGGACGCTGGCCGAGCTGCGCGTCGTCGACCACGAGGGGGGCAAGCTGTACTACCTCGATCCTGGCCGGCAGGTTGAGATCCACGGTTGTGTGCGCCTGAACCGCATCCCCTCGCGCAACCCCTTCTACGTGTGGGTGTCGCTCATCCAGGAGGACGTCGAGATCGCCTCGATCAACAGCCACGTCTCGCCGCTTCTGGTCACGTTGGTCAAGCCCTGATCGCATCCGATGTGCGGACGTTATGTCATCTCCATCCTTCCTGACGCGCTGATCGAGGCGTTCGAGCTCGGGCGCTACGAGACGCCGGAGACGGCCGAGAGCCTGCGCCTGCCGCGCTACAACATCGCACCGACGCAGCGCGTGGCCGTGACCTTGAACGAATCCCCCGACGCGTTGTCGACCGCGCGCTGGGGGCTGATCCCCTCCTGGGCCAAGGATGAGTCGATCGCGTCAAATCTGATCAACGCGCGCAGCGAGACCCTGCCGGAGAAGCCGGCCTTCCGGGCCGCCTTCAAGCGCCGTCGCTGTCTGATCTACGCCTCCGGGTTCTACGAGTGGCGCAAGGAGGATCCGGCCGGCAAGGTCAAGACCCCGCTCTTCATCCACCTCAAGGACCAGCGCCCGTTTGCGATGGCCGGCCTGTGGGAGATGTGGACGCCGCCGGACGGCGAGCCGCGCCGGACCTGCACGATCATCACGACCGAGCCCAACCCGCTGCTGGCCAGCGTGCACAACCGCATGCCCGTCATCCTGCCGCCGGCTGCGCGCGCGATCTGGCTGGATGGCGATGCACCCGCTGACGCGCTGATGTCCCTGCTGACGCCGTATCCCGCCGAGGCGATGACGTTTCATGCCGTGTCGAAGCGCGTGAACACCCCCCGCAACGACGATGCCGCGTTGATCGCGCCCGAGGGCGGACAGGCCGGGTTGCTTTAGACCGTCAGGCGGCGCCAATGCCGCACACGGCGTCCACGAGCGCCGGAAGAAACGCGCCAGCCCGTGCGCGCACCTCAAAGCGGGGCGGTGTCGCACGGTCGGTCACGTCGAGGTTGAGGGTCAGCGTCGTCGCGCCGCGTTGGGCTGCGATGCGCGGCAGAGACGCCGCCGGCTCAACCATGCCCGAAGTCCCGATGGACAAGCACACGTCGCAACGCTCGGCCGCGGCACGGGCGGCGTTCAGGGCGGCGACGGGGAGCATCTCCCCGAACCACACCACGTCCGGCCGTAGCGGACCGCCACAGTGCGCGCAACGCGGGGGTTTCCCCGTTTCGTCCCAGGTTGGGGCCGGCTCCGCACAGCGAAAGCACTTCACCTTCTGAAGTGAGCCATGCAGCTCGATCACGTTGGCCTGGCCCGCAGTGACATGCAGGCCGTCCACGTTCTGGGTGACGAGGGTGAAGCGCCGGTCGCGCACGCTCAGCCAGCGCTCGAGCGTCACCAGCGCCAGATGTCCGGGGTTTGGCAGGGCCGAACGCGCCTTCAGGCGGCGCTCGGCATACCACGCCCACACGGTGGCAGGGTTGCGCTCAAAGGCCTCGGGCGTGGCCAGGTCCTCCGGCCGGAAGGTCGCCCAGTAGCCAGTCAACGCATCGCGGAAGGTGGGCAGGCCGCTTTCGGCCGAGATGCCGGCGCCGGTCAGGACCATGACGTCGCGCGCCGCGCGCAGCGCCGCGATCAGGCGCGCATCGGGGGCAGGTGTCGTCGATGCCACGGCTACAGCTCCTCCTCGCGGTTGGTCACGCGGGCACGGGCGCGCTGCACGGCGGGGGAGGCCGGCTCGACGACGTAGGCGCGCGTTGCCTCCTCGTCATAGGTCGTTGTGCGCACCACCACCGGCATCGGCACGGCATGCCCGAAGATGAGCGCCTGCTGCTTGCTCTCGAGCCCGGCCAGCACGCCGCGCAGCTGGCTGGCACCGCTCACGCCGCTGAACACCGCGCCGATGTCCTTCTCGTCACTCAGCGCGCAGGTGATGCGCGTGCCGATCTGAGACAGGACTTCGGGCTCGATCTGGCTCGGGCGCTGGTCGATGATGAGCAGCGTGACGTTGTACTTGCGCATCTCCCGCGCGATCGTCCCGAAGATGGTGTGCGAGGCGATCTCGGGTTCGAGGAACTTGTGCGCCTCCTCGATCGCGATGACCAGGCGCGTGGGTTCCGGGCCGCCGGCCTCGGCCGCCTCCTTGAGCTCGACATAGCGCTTGTGGATGCGACGGGTCAGGTAGTTGGCGACGAAAAGATAGGCCGGCAGGTCGTTGCCATAACGCCCAAACTCGATCACCACGCTGCGTCCGGCAATCAGGTCCGTGACGATGCGCGTGACGGGATCCTGCCCCTCCGGCAGGCTTTCACCGAGGAAGCCAAACTTGCGCATGCGGCCGAGCTTGCGCTGCAGCGCGGCGTAGGTGCCGCTCACGATCTTGTCGTTCTCGATCAGGTCGGCGACCTCGGCATCCTCCTCATCGCTCAGCAGCCGGGCGAACCAGTCATGCGGGAAGCGCCGCTGAAGCATGAAGAGGGTGTTGACCTGCACCTCGCTCAGGCTCAGCGTCTGCTTGAGCATCTCGATGTCCTCGGGCTCGACCTGGCCGTAGCCGATGCGGAGGAGGAACTCGAAGGTCGCGTTGCGGGCGCGCGAGGAGGCGTCATCCAGGCTGACGATGGTGATGCGCTCCGAGATGGCATCCAGGCGCTTGAGGCCCTTGAGCTTGCGGTTTCGGTCGCCCTTCAACGTCCAGCCGTAATCGTTGTGCATGTCAAAGATCAGCGCCGAGGCCGCCTGCTGGTGGATGATGCTGGCCAGCAGGGGCAGGGTGAGGAAGGTCTTGCCCGTGCCGCTGCGGCCAAACACGGCGCTCGACCGCTCGACCAGCCGCTCCAGGTCCAACGTGATCTTGACATCCTTGTCGTCCAGCGAGGCGCCGATCTGGTAGGGCTTGGCCTCGCCCGCGCCGCCCGACTCGAAGATCTGAGCGACCTCCTCCGGGCTGGCCCGCCGCACCACGGTGAAGTGGGTGGGGACGGTCTTGACCGGGCGTGCCTCGTCGCTGCCTGCGTCGAGCTTGAGCATGGGCTTGACCGTGATCACGCCAAAGGCGGCCGTGCCGCGGAAGACCTCGCGGCTGAGCTCATCCTCGGGCGGGTTGCGCGCCAGGCGCGGGTCCGTGGCGTCGAGGGCCAGGTCGGTGATCAACCCGAAGAAGCGACAGTCGGTCTGGCCCAGGATCGTGACATAGCTGCCGACCGCCAGGCCTTCAATGAACGTGTCGCGGTCGAGGCGCACCCGCACACCGTCCGCGAGCGACCCGCCGATCACGACGCCGAGGCGGTCGGGCTCGCGTCGCTCAGTCATGCGCGCGCTGGGCGCAAACGGGTTGCGCGGATCGAGGACGTCATCGAGTCGGGTCATTGCAGCCTCCGCAGGATCTGCTCGAGCCGGGCACTGTCGTCGGCGAGCAGGCGTGAGAGTTCGCGCGCGCAGCGCAGGGTGAAGGATCGCGCCTCGCCCGGGTTCTCGGGCAGGGCGTTGCGGATCGACGCCGCGAGCAATTCGTCGGCCGGCACGTCGCGCGCGCCGAGAATCAGCCGGAAGTAGTCCAGCCGGGCGTGAAAGGCCTGCACCTCGGCGGACTCGCAGACCTCGATGTGATCGAGCGCGATTGGGGGCTGGGGCGGGAGGACCTGGCGCAACGCCCCGGCCGCGTCGCGCGTGCCCACGCACAGCACGCTGACGTCCAGGGGAATCAGCCGATCGCGCTCCCACGCGATGTCCTCGGCGGCGACGTTCTCGGCAACCGACAGCAGCCGCGTCGTGCCGGCATCATCGCTGTTCACGGCGATGTCGTAGATCAGCCCGTAGACCGTGACGCCGAGCGCGCTCAGGGTCGTCTTGACCAACGAACCGAAGTGGGGCACGGCCCCGGCCAGTTGGCGGGTGCCGAAGACGAACTGGGCGACGCGCGCGACACGCACGCGGCCGATCAGCGAGGGTGGGGGGGATTGCGTCATCGAAGCTCCTTGGCGCTCAGTTTGGCGGAGGGCGTCAGCGTCATGCCGCGGCGCAGGAAGGCGGCCTCAATGGTTCGTTGGACCTGCGCTTGCTCATCGCGCGTGAAGACGGCCTGCTCGTGCGCGGCCTTGAGGATGAAGGGGTAACCCGCACCGATGCGGGTCTGCCGGGCCAGCACAGCGGTGAGCGCGTCGAGGGTGGTCGGATCTGTTGCCCAACGTGGCACTTCTACCCGAACCACGTTGGCATGGGGATCGGCGCCGTCCATGCGCGCGTAGAAGGCGCACAGGTCGTGCTCGTCGCGCCCGATGTGCTCCCGGTCATTGACCCTCCAGTTGGGGTCGAACAGCGCCCCGCGTTGCCCCGGGGCCAGCAGCTGCGCGTAGAGCGCCCGATCGACGAGGCCCGGGGGGAGGGCGTCGTGACTCATCCCGATCCCGACCGCGCAGGCGCGCAGCACGGCGTTGCTGTTTGGTCGATCGATCAACCCGACCGGAATTGCACCCGCCACCTTGATCCGCGAAAGCGCGCGGCTCAGGCGCCCGAGCATCTCCCAGGCCCGCCTGTCGCCGGGGCCGCGCCAGGCCGCGTCGTTCAAAAGGGCGAAAGGCATGAGCGAGCCATCCGCGATGACAAACGCTGGAAGTCCTGCTGCGCGCGCCATCTCGGCGCAGGTCGCCATGTGCTCACGCTCCATCAGATCGCGCTCCGCGCTGATGTCGGCCGGCGTCATCGGTTCCCCCTCGCGACCGTTGGCCGCGAGCGCGCTTTCGTCCCAGAAGCGGGCAAAGCTGCGGCCCTGGATCGCGCCGCTGAGGGTCAGTCCATCGGGGTGACCGTACACGATGCACACCGCATCGGCCTTGGCCAACCCCCACGGCACCGAGGCGTGGCGGTCGGGGAGGGCCTGCGAGCCATCCACGCCGATCAGCGCGTACTGCTCCGGCATCACGGTGCCCAGGTCAATGACAGCATTGGCGGGCTCGGCGCCCGCGCCGACCTGGAAACGTGCACCGCGGTAGTGAGCGGCATCTCCCCTCGCGAGGACGGCCTCGAGCCGCTGCGAGAGCACAGTCAGGTCGGCATCTCGGGCAAGGGCGCGGGCGAGTTGGCCGAGCAGGGACTCGCGGAGGGGTCGGGAAACGGCGGCGCGCTCGGCGGCCAGTTCGATCTCGTCCTTGAGTTGGCTGATAACGAAAGGCACAGCGGTGATTCTACGGGAGAGTGCGGCGGCGAGAGCGCTCCGCTCCTCCACCCGGCGTAAACCGGGACTACAATGCCCCCAACTATCCCTCTGAGTGCGCGACAAGCGTGGGCCGGGTGTTTGGGGCACCGGGCGCGCGTCTTGGCGCGCGTGAATACAAACGTCGTTGACGCCATGAACCAGAAGAAGTCCTCCTTTGCCTCGGTTGCTCGAATCCTGATGGCCGTCTCGCTTGCCTTTTTTGCGCCGTTTCCGGCCGCCGCTCTCGTTGCGGTGCCTGCGCAGGCAGCTGAGCCCGCCGTTGCACCGGCCGTTGCGGCCGGGCTGAACAACACATCGGCCCCGGCATCCCCCAGCGTCGATTGCGCTGCGCTGACCTATCGCGTCTACCTCCCGTTCATCGTTGGCAGTGGCCTGACGGGAACTGCCACGCCCATGCCAACGGGCGTGCCGTGCAGCACCTCGACGCCGACCCCGACTGTGACGCCGACCCCGACCAACACGGCCACGGCGACACCGACGGCGACCTCGACCAACACGTCAACGGCGACCCCCACCAATTCGCCCACCGCCACGCCAACGAATACGAGCACGGCGACGCCGACTGCGACGCCAATCGATGCCTGCCAGATTCCGGTCCTTCCGATCGGCACAGTGCAAGGTACCGGCGAAACCACGCCCTACAGCGGCACTGTCGTCACCATCCGTGGTGTGGTTGTGGGTGACTACGAGGGTGCCTCGCCGCAACTGCGCGGCTGGTACATTCAGGACAGTGGCGACGGCGATCCGGCGACCTCGGACGGCATCTTCGTCTTCGACTTCGACACGGCGACCGATCAGGTTTCTGTCGGTCAGTCGTATGTCATCACGGGCACGGCCACGGAGTTCAGTGGTCAGACCCAGCTGACGAACTTCACCCTCCAGGCCTGCGGTCCAGCCGCATTGCCCACGCCGACCGATGTGACGCTGCCCTTCCCAAGCGCCACATACGCCGAGCGCTACGAGGGCATGCTGGTGCGCCTGCCCCAGGATCTGACGGTCACCAACAACTTCTATCTCGGCCGCTTTGGCCAGATCAGCGTTTCGAACGGCCGGCTGATGCAGCCGACCAACATCATCACCCCGGGCGCGCCGGCGCTGGCGCTCCAGGCGGCCAACCTGCTCAATCAGATCATCGTCGATGACAACCTGCAGAGCCAGAACCCCGACCCCGTGATCTTTGGCGGCGGGTCGAGTGACCTGAACTTCACCAACACGCTGCGCGGTGGCTACACCGTCAGCAATATCACCGGCGTGCTGATGTACAACTGGGGCGGCAACGCCTCGAGCCCGAACGCCTATCGCGTGCGGCCGACGATCAAGCCCAACTTCGTTTCGACGCCCAACGCCCGCCCGGCCGCACCCGGCGTGCCGGCCGCGTCGGTGCGCGTTGCCAGCGCCAACCTGCTCAACTTCATGAACGACACTGGCACGGCCTGCGGCACGACCGGCACGGACAACGTCTGCCGCGGCGCAAACAACGCGACCGAGTGGGCGCGCCAGTGGCCCAAGACGGTGGCCAACATCGTCGGCACCGGCGCGGACGTCATCGGCATCATGGAGATGGAGAATGACGGTTACGGCGCGGCGAGCGCGATCCAGTTCCTCAAGGATCAGCTGAACCTCGCGACGGCGCCGGGCACGTATGACTTCATCAACCCGGACACGACCAATGGCACCAACTCGATGGGCGCGGATGCGATCAAGGTTGGCATCCTGTTCAAGCCCGGGAAGGTGACTCCGGTCGGCACAACGGCCGCCCTCAATACAACCGCCTTCGTGAACGGCGGCGACACCGCCCCGCGCAACCGGCCGGCGCTGGCGCAGGCCTTCAAGGACCCGGCCACCAACGAGACCTTCATCGTCGTCGTCAACCACCTCAAGTCCAAGGGCTCCGCCTGCGATGCCCCGGATGCCGGCGACGGGCAGGGCAACTGCTCCATCGTGCGCACAAATTCCGTCAATACCGAGCTGGCGTGGATGGCCACCGATCCCACCGGAACCGCTGACCCGGATGTCCTCTTCATCGGCGACATGAACAGCTACGCCATGGAGGACCCGATCTCCGCCTTCAAGGCGGGCGGCGCGACGGACCTGCTGAACCTGTTCCACGGGGCCAGCGCCTACGGCTATCAGTTCGATGGCCAGTGGGGCTACCTCGACCACGCGCTGGCCTCCGCCAGCCTCACCGCAAAGGTGACCGGTGTGGAAGAGTGGCACATCAACAGTGATGAGCCGGTTGTGTTGGACTACAACACCGAGTTCAAGACCGCCAACCAGATCAACATCTTCTACGGTAACACGCAGTACCGCTCGTCCGACCACGATCCGGTCGTGATCGCGCTCAACTTCGGGCCGCCCGTGCCGACGGCGACGCCGACCAGCACGCCGACGCCGACGCCGACCCCCTCGTGCAGCGGCCCGGTGACGATCACCGACAACACGGCCACGACGGCCACGCGCGACGGCGCGATCGGCGCCGGCGAGTATGTCGGCTACAGCTGCGGCATCAACAATGGCTTTGGCAATGTCATCGGCAGCGCCTCCAAGCTGTATGTCGATTCCAGCGACACCGGCGCGCTCAACTTCGGTCTGACGACCGGTGGCGGTGGGTTGTTTGACACGATCGTGATCTACATCGACTCGGTCGCCGGCGGCTTCACCGACACGCTCCAATTCCAGGACAACGCCGACAACCATCGCGCTGCGATCTCCGCGCTCGGCACGAACGGTCCTGGCCGCGCCGACATCACCTTCGCGAGCGGCTTTGGGGCCGACTACGCGATTGCCATCAACGGCGGTTATGCGGGCCTGTGGCAGCTCGCCGCGGGGGGCGCGAACGCGTTGGTGTGGAAGGCGACGCTCAACCAGAACCCGGCCTCGGGCGCCGCGACGATGGAATGGGATGGCATCACCCTGGCCGACCTCGGCCTGGGCGCGGGTCAGAGCTTCCGCTACATCGCGACGTATCTCAATCCGAACGATGGCGCGGGCGTCTACCGCTCCAACGAATTCCACGGCGTGGCGCAGAGCACAGTCCCGGGTGGCAACATCGGCATCGCGCCGGTGATCCTGGCCGCTGGTGACTACAACACCTTCATCCCCTACACGGCGCCGACCCCTACGCCGACGAACACGCCGACCCCAACGACCACGCCGACCGCGACACCGACCGCGACGCCGCCGGCCTGTGCGGCCTTCCAGCCCCTGCCGTTCCAGCAGAACTGGAGCAACACCGGGATGATCTCTGCAAGCGACGTTTGGAGCGGAGTTCCGGGCTTCTGCGGCTATCGCGGCGATGACCCGGTCGCATCGACGGGCGTCGATCCACAGGTGGTCCTGGTTGACAGCACCCTGGTGCTGGATGTGAACGCCAATCAGACCGCACCCAATACCTTCACCTCGGGCGGCGTCACCGAGTTCGAGCTCACGGATCCGGTGGTGGCGCTGGCGGGCTCCGGCACTGCGGATGCGCCCTATCTCTTGCTGCACCTGAACACGACGAGCTGCACGAACCTCGTCGCGCGCTACACGCTGCGCGATCTCGAGAATGGCACGGACAACGCGCAGCAGCAGGTGGCGCTGCAGTATCGCGTGGGAGACAGCGGGCCCTTCACCAACATCCCGGCGGGCTATGTCTTGGATGCGAGCGTTGTGTCCGCGCTGTTGAACACGTATCTCACCGTCACCCTGCCGGCCGCG